>JAUHXL010000009.1 GCA_030426945.1 bacterium | reverse complement strand
CACGTTGCCCAGACCGCCGTCCGGATCGCCCAGATCACCCTCGACCGGCCCGCCGTCTTCGCCCGGCTCGACGCGGGCGTCGGCGCCGGGCGCCGCGTCGGCGCCGGTCGCCGCGTCGGCGCCGGGAGCCGCGTCGGCGCCGGGCGCCGCGTCGGCGCCGGTCGCCGCGTCGGCGCCCGGCTCCGCGTCGGGCCCGGCGTCGCCGGCCGCCCCGTCGTCCGGCCCCGGCGCGGCGTCCGCCGGTCCCACCGCGGCGTCGTCGGTCGGCGGCGCGGCGTCCGCGAGCCCCGCGTCGGCCGGCGGCGCCGCGTCCTCGGCCGGCGCCGCGTCCGGCGGCAGCCCAGCGTCGGGCGGGCACATCTCGTCGACCGCGTCGTCGCAGTCGTCGTCGAGGCCGTCGCAGTTGGCGTCGTCTCCGGTCGGGAAGCCGGGCTCGCAGGTGTCGGTGAAGCCGCCGCGGAGGCAGCGGATCTCACCGGCGCGCGCGCAGACGCCGATGCCACAGGTCGTGGGCATCGTCATCGCGTCCTCGTCGGCCTCACCGTCGCAGTCCTCGTCGACCCCGTCGCAGGCGCGATCCTCGGGGGCCGGCGCGCCGGGCCGGCAGTCCCCGACGGCCTCGCCGTTGACGCACTGCGAGAAGACGCGGCGCGTGCACGCGCCGATCCCGCAGGTGATGTCGTCCCCTGGGAAGTCCTCGTCGACGAAGCCGTCGCAGTCCTCGTCCTCGCCGTCGCACGCGAGATCGTCGCCGATGGGCTCGGTCACGAGGCAGGTGTCGGTGGCCTCGCCGTCGACGCAGCGCAGGGCGCCTTCCCCCGCGCAGACGCCGCGCCCGCAGGTCGTCTCCGCCTCCGGGAAGTCCTCGTCGGTGCTGCCGTCGCAGTCGTCGTCGAAGCCGTTGCAGGTGCGATCGTCCGGCGCGCCGCTGAACGGGCGGCAGGTGTCGTTGAGGCTGCCGTTGGCGCAGACCAGCCGGCCGCCCGCCGCGCAGGCGCCGACGCCGCAGGTGGTGGCCTGCTGGACGAACGCCTCGTCGGTGCGGCCGTCGCAGTCGTCGTCGATCAGATCGCAGGTCGCGTCGTCGTCGGCCGGCTGCCCCTCGACGCACGAGTCGGTCAGCGTGCCGTCCGCGCAGACGGTCAGCCCGTTGCCGGCGCAGGCCCCCACGCCGCAGGTGGTGGCCTGGGTGACGTAGGCCTCGTCGACGCGGCCGTCGCAGTCGTCGTCCGCGCCGTCGCAGGTGCTGTCGGGTCCGGTCGCCCGGCCGGTCAGGCAGGTGTCGACCAGGTCGCCCAGGATGCATCGACGCTGGCCGGTGCCCTCGCACACGCCGCGGCCGCAGGTGGTGACGGTGGTCACGTAGTCCTCGTCGACGGCCTCGTCGCAGTCGTCGTCCACGCCGTCGCAGGTGGCGTCGCCGTCCACGGCGCCGCGCGGGCTGCAGGTGTCCTGCTCGGCGCCCGCCACGCAGCGCGTGAAGCCGGTGGCCGCGCACGCTCCGACGCCGCAGCTCGTCGGGCGGGCCGCGTAGGCCTCGTCCACCCGCCCGTCGCAGTCGTCGTCGAGCCCGTCGCAGTCGGCGTCGTCGCCGGTGCGGGGGCCGGGCGCGCAGGCGTCCACCTCGACGCCGAGCTGACAGGTGCGCTGTCCGACCGCGGCGCAGACGCCCCGCCCGCAGGCGGTCGCCTGGGGGGCGTAGTCCTCGTCCACGCGGCCGTCGCAGTCCGCGTCCTGGCCATCGCAGGCCGCGTCGGCGGCGGCCGCCTGGCCCGGCGTGCAGGTGTCCTGCTCGGCGCCCGCGACGCAGCGCGTCTGACCGCTCGCCCCGCACGCGCCGACGCCGCAGACCGTGTCGCGCACGACGTAGCCCTCGTCGACGCTGCCGTCGCAGTCCTCGTCTTCGCCGTCGCAGGCCTGATCGTCGGGCGCCGCGACGCCGGGCGCGCAGGTGTTGCGCAGCTGCCCGTTGCGGCACTCGCGCTGGCCCACGGCGGCGCACGCGCCGACGCCGCAGGCCGTGGGCGTGGCGACGAAGGCCTCGTCGACGCGGCCATCGCAGTCCCCGTCGAGGCCATCGCAGCCGACGTCGCCGTCGGTGGCCGCGAGGGGCGCGCAGTCGTCGACCACGTCGCCCGCCACGCAGGCCGTGCGGCCCTGGCTGGCGCACACGCCCGCCCCGCAGCGGGTCACCTGCGGCCGGAAGCCCTCGTCCACGAGGCCGTCGCAGTCGTCGTCGAGCCCGTCGCAGTCGGTGTCGTCGCCGGTGGGCGGCCCCGGCACGCAGGTCGCGGCGACGACGCCGTCGACGCACACGCGCTGCCCCGGATCCGCGCACACGCCGCGCCCGCACACGATGTCCACCACCGCGAAGTCCTCGTCGAGCGTGCCATCGCAGTCGTCGTCGGTGCCATCGCAGGTGGCATCGTCCGCGGCGATCTGGTCGTTGGGGACGCAGGTGTCCCGCACCTGGCCGGCGACGCAGACGATCTGGCCGGCCGCCTCGCAGGCGCCCGCGCCGCAGGCGGTGGGCTGCACCGGGAAGGCCTCGTCGATCTGGCCGTCGCAGTCGTCGTCCTGCCCGTCGCAGGTGTCGTCGGGCAGACCGGTGACCCCCGGCGTGCAGGTGTCGACGGCCGCGCCGCCCACGCAGGTGAGCTGGCCCACCGCCGCGCAGGCGCCGCGCCCGCAAGCGGTCGCCTGGGCCTGGAAGTCCTCGTCGATCTCACCGTCGCAGTCGTCGTCGACGCCGTCGCAGGTCGGATCGCTGACCGCGCCCGCGCCGGCCCGGCAGGTGTCCTCGGGGGCGCCGCCGACGCAGCGCAGCGTGCCCACCGCGGCGCACGCGCCCGCGCCGCACGCGGTGGCCTGCTGCACGAAGCCCTCGTCGGCGCTGCCGTCGCAGTCGCCGTCGACGCCGTCGCAGGTGGCGTCGCCGGGCTCCGGCGGCGCGCCCGGCGTGCAGCCGTCCTGCTCCTGGCCGCCGACGCACGCGGTCTGGCCGGCGGCGACGCAGGCCCCCTGGCCACAGGCGGTCGCGCGGGCGCGATAGCCCTCGTCGACGCGGCCGTCGCAGTCGCTGTCCGTGCCGTCGCAGGCGCGGTCGGCGTCGATCGGGTTGCCGGCGCGGCAGGTGTCCACCTGCTGGCCCGCCACGCAGCGCCGCACGCCGTTGGCGGCGCAGACGCCCCGCCCGCAGGTGGTGGCCGGCTGGGCCCAGGCCTCGTCGACGCGGCCGTCGCAGTCGTCGTCCACGCCGTCGCAGTCGTCGTCGGCGCCGGTCGTCGGCCCCGCCTGGCAGGTATCACCGAGGGCCCCGGCCACGCAGGTCGAGACGCCCTGCGCGACGCACACGCCCACCCCGCAGGCGGTGGGTCCGGCGACGAAGTCCTCGTCGACCTGCCCATCGCAGTCGCTGTCGACGCCGTCGCAGGACGCGTCGTCGCCACCGGGCGCCGGCGGCACGCAGGAGTCGACCTCGCGCCCGCCGACGCAGCGCAGGCGGCCGTTGGCCACGCAGGCGCCGGCGCCGCAGGTGGTGTCCCGCACCGGGAACGACTCGTCGGTGCGGCCGTCGCAGTCACTGTCGAGGCCATCGCAGACCGTGTCGGGGCCGGTCTGGGGGCGCGGCGTGCAGGTCTCGACGACCTGCCCGGCGACGCAGCGCGTCTCGCCCTGCGCGGCGCAGACGCCCGCGCCGCAGCTGACCGCGAGGGGCTGGTAGTTCTCGTCGACGCGGCCGTCGCAGTCGTCGTCCACGCCGTCGCAGGTGGGATCGCTGGGCGCGCCGACGCGCGGCTGGCAGGTGTCGACGAAGGCGCCCTGCCGACACACCCGCTGCCCGTTGGCGGCGCAGACGCCGGTGCCGCACGACGTGCCCGTGGGCGTCACGTTCTCGTCCACCACGCCGTCGCAGTCGTCGTCGAGGCCGTCGCAGGTGGGATCGGTGGGCGCGGGCGCGCCGGGCTGGCAGTCGTTCTGGGTGCGGCCGAAGGCGCAGGTGACGAGGCCCGGGCGGGCGCAGGCGCCGGTGCCGCAGGTGCTGGCGAACTCGGCGAAGTCCTCGTCGAACCGGCCATCGCAGTCCTCGTCGACGTTGTCGCAGTTGGCGTCGTTGGGCGAGGCCGAGCCCGGCTGGCAGGTGTCCACCTCGCGCCCCCCCTCGCAGCGCCGCTGCCCCTGGCGGGCGCAGGGGCCCTGGCCACATTGGGTGGGCAGGACCACGTAGTCCTCGTCCACGCGGCCGTCGCAGTCGTCGTCCACGCCGTTGCAGCCGACGTCGCCGGCCGCGGGCTGCCCGGGCACGCAGCTGCGCGGCTGCCCGTTCAGGCAGGCGTCGACCTCGCGCCGGCAGCCCCCGACCCCGCAGGCCAGGCGACCCTCGTCCGTGCGGCCGTCGCAGTCGTCGTCCTCGCCATCGCACTGCTCGTCGTCGCCGAAGGACACCGGATCGCAGCGCAGGGCGCCGTCGCGGCAGGACACCACGCCCACCCCGCAGACGCCCACGCCGCCGGTGTTGCAGGCCGCGCCGCTGCCCGGGTTGTTCTCGTCGACGCGACCGTCGCAGTCGTCGTCCAGCCCGTTGCAGGCCTCGTCGACGGGCACCACCGCGCCCTGGCAGACGCCGAAGGCGCCGCCCACGCAGCTCTGGTTGCCGCCGCGGCAGGCGCCGACGCCCTGCGTGCCGGCCGGGCCGGGATAGCAGGCGCGCGAGAGCTGCTCGTCCGTGGCGTCGTCGCAGTCGTCGTCGAGGCCGTTGCACAGCTCCGCGCGGGGCTGGCAGGCGGCGGCCACGAGGGGATCCGTCCCGTCGATCAGGATCTCCTCACCGTCCGTGCGGCCGTCATCGTCCGAGTCGGCGTCGTTGGGGTTGGTGCCGAAGTCGGCCTCGACGGCGTCGGGGATGCGGTCGGCGTCGCTGTCGACGGGCCGGTGGTAGCAGACCGGCGCCTCGGCGGGCAGGTTGAACGAGGCGCTCGCTTCGTCGAGGAAGACCACCACCGGCAGATCGAAGGGATCGGCGGCCACGCGCACGTACTTGTAGACGTGGCGGCGGTTCTGAAAGCTGCGCTCGAGGAAGACACCCGAGCCGGTGTCGTTGGTGTACAGCAGCAAGCCGTCGTCGGGCGGGAAGATGGCGCTGCGGGTCAGCAGCCGGGTGGCGGTGTAGTGGACGCCCTGCCCCCGCGCGCCGCCCACGCTGCCGCCCACGTTGAAGTCGTTGGTGCGCGTGGTCGCGAAGCCCCCCAGGGGCGTGCCCGTGGTGCGCAGCAGGAAGACGTCCGACTCCTGGTCGGGGTTGGAGCCGGCGATGCCGTGCACGACCGTCAGGGTGCCGTCGGAGCCGAAGCTGGCGTGGGCCTGCACGCCGCCGCCGGTGAACATCGAGGCCGGGACCGTCGTGGTCCACGCGCCGAAGTTGAGGTAGCTGATGCGCAGGGCGCCCTGCGTCTGATCCCGGTGGGCGATGGCGATGGCGTCGTTGGGGCCCACCGCGACCGACGGCCGCACGCCGACGCGGCGCCCGCTGACCTGATCGGCGGTGACGATGGACCAGGTGCCGTTGGCCGCCTGCGTCGCCACCTCCAGGGCGCCGTCGTCCTCGTACACCACGGTCAGGTTGCCGCGATAGCGCGTGACGTCGCAGCCGCCCCCCTCGACGTTCGACTCGAGGGTGGTGACCGTCCACACGCCCGCCGCGCGCGAGGCGAGCACCATGCGCTTGCGCTGCGCGTTGTGGACGCAGATGTGGACGGCGCCGTCGTCCTCGACGCGCATGCCGGTGTCTTCCACCTCGGCGGTCAGCAGTCGGCTGACGTTCTCGGCGGCGACCTCGGTGGTGACCGTGTGATCCGCCTCGATGCGCGAATAGAGCAGCGACCGCCCGATGCGGGCGACGCGGGCGAGGTGCATCACCCCCGCGCCGTCGACGTGGACGCTGAGGCCGTTCCCCTCGTCGTTGTTCGGCAGGCAGACGCGCTCGAGATCCTGCGCGGCGGCGGGCGCGGCGCACAGGACCAGGGCGACCAGCAGCGCGGGGCGCATCAACGGACGCACAGGCCCTCCTCACAGGTCAGACCTTCGAGACAGGCCGCGGCCTCGCCGCAGGCTTCACCCACGCCGACGACCGGGCGGAAGCCGACCGTGAGCGCGAAGTCGGGCAGCGCCGCGCCGCCGAAGCCATAGACGGCGAAGCGCCAGCGGCCGCTGTTGAGCTGGGCCGACAGCGCCGAGCAGCGGTCGACCCCGCCGTCGTCGGCCCCCTGCACGGCCTCGAAGGCGTCGCCGAGGGCGCGCTCGAGCAGCAGGAAGGAGTCGCCCGGGCAGCCGCCCTCGCCGTCGCCCACCTCGGCGTCGACCTGGGTGGTGGCGTCGAGGGTGAAGACGAAGTAGGCCCGCTCGTTGGCCCCCACCCCGCCGCGGAAGGTGCCGCCGGCGCTGACGTCGGTGTCCTCCTCCTCGCACTGGGCCGAGCACCCGTCGCCGTCCTCGTCGTTGCCGTCGTCGCAGGCCTCGCCCGCGTCGAGGGTGCCGTCCCCGCAGCGCGCGCCCACGCAGCGGCCGTCGTCGCAGCGCAGGTCGGGCGCGCAGATGGCGACGCGGGGGCCGCAGGCCTCCCCCTCGGCCACCTCCGGCTCGTAGCGCGCGCTGAGGACGTAGGCGTCGAGGGGCTCGCCGAAGAACTCGAGCACCTCGACCTCGTAACGACCCCGCGACAGCACCTCGTCGAGGCGCGAGCACGGGTTGTTGTCGGGGTCGATGTCATCGCTCTCGGCGAGGGGCGTGCGGGTGTCGTCGAGCTCGACGCGGACGAGGCGCATCACGGTGTCGCCGGGGCAGCGCCGCAGGCCGTCGGAGGTCTCGAGGACCACGCGTGATCGGGTGTCGAGGGTGAAGGCGAAGAGATCGGCGTCGCCGGCCTCGAGGGCGCTGGGGAAGTCGCCGCCCCCGCTGATGTCGGTGGCCTCGATGCGGCAATCCGCCCCGCAGCCGTCACCCGGCGTGTCGTTGCCGTCGTCGCAGGTCTCGTCCGGCCCCAGCAGGCTGTCGCCGCAGACGTGGGCGACGCAGCGGCGCTCGGCCTCCGGGGCGTCGAGAGGACAATACGCGACCGCCGGATCGCAGCGGGCGTCGACCACCGCGCAGTCCGCGCCCGGGCCGACGAGGCGGGTGGGCGCCGCGAAGGTCAGCAGGCGGCGGCCGACCAGCTCGGGATCATCCGTGCGCAGCTCGAGGAAGTAGTCGCCGGGGGCGAGGCGGTCGGCGAACCAGACGTCGCAGGCGATCGGGGCCTCGGCCATCACCCGGCCCTCGCCGTCGAGCAGCCGGCCCGCGACCACGCCCGGGCAGTTGAAGAAGCCGTCGCGGGTGACGAGGCCGACCTCGACCTCCCCGCCCGGCGGGACCGTCAAGCGGAACACGTCGACGTCGTCGAGGCTGCCGAAGCGGCTGAGCATCTGGAAGGGACCGATATCGGGCCGGCGCGAGTCGCCCAGCGGCGTGGCCTGGGGGCGGACGTCGTTCGGCTCGACCTCCTCGGGGCCGTCGAGGCGACACATCGGGCTGCACAGATCGCCATCGTCGCGGTTGCCGTCGTCGCACTCCTCGCCCTCGTCGATGAAGCCGTCGCCGCAGCCCGCGGCCCGGCAGACGCCGAGCAGCGTCTCCTCGTCCACCTCGAGGCAGCGCAGCTCGTCGTCGCAGCGGCCGTCGAGCGCGAAGTCGTGGCAGACGGCGTCTTCGGCCAGGCGGGGCACGATCCGGATCGAGAGGACGTTGGCGCCGATGTCGCCGGCCAGCGCCGCCACCTCGACGACGTAGCGCCCGGCGGGCGCGCCGTCGACGGCGGCGTCGTCGATGGGGTTCAGCAGCGAGCACAGCGAGAAGGGGCCGTCGTCGTTCTCGGCGAGGGGCTGGCCGTCGTCGGCGCGCAGCAGGGCGAGCAGGGTGTCGCCCGCGCAGTCGTAGCGATCGTCGGGCGAGAAGGTCTCGATGACCAGATCGGCCGGTTCGGTCAGCTCGAAGGCGAAGTAGTCGACGTCGTCGGCGCGATCGAGGTCGAAGGCGACCTCGGCCACCCCGTCGGCGTCGAAGGCCACCTCGAAGGGCATGTCGAAGGCGTCGGGCTCGACGTGCACCGGGCGCTCGAGCTGGCAGTCGGCGTCGCAGCCGTCGCCGGGCGTGTCGTTGCCGTCGTCGCAGGTCTCGGGCGGATCGACGCGATCATCGCCGCACACCGGCTCGGCCCCCCCGTCCGGGGTGGCGTCGGGCAGCGCCATGTCCGGGGCCGCGTCGGGCGGCGGCGCCGCGTCGGGCGCCGCGTCGGGCGCCGCGTCGCCGCCCATCCCGCCCATCCCGCCCATCCCCACGTCGGCGTCGGCGCCGCCGTCGGGCGTCGGCCCACCACCGCCCCCGTCGTCATCACAGGCGGCCGCGGCCGCCAGCACCAGCAGCGCGATCAGAGCACGCATCGTCGAGTCCCCCTCGGGTGGCATCCCCCGGCCGCATGGTGCCCCGACGGGCCGCTCGACCACAACTCCGGGCAACCTCACGCGGCGACCCGCATCCACCGGACAGGAGGTGCGCGTGCGTACAACCTCGCCGTCGATGCCGCTCGAGGCGCCGTCCGAACCCGCCCGGCACGTGGGTGGGAAGTGGTGGGCGCTGATGCTGATGCCCTTCCTCCTGGGCGGGATCATCCTCTGGGTGCTCGGCGCCGTGGCCGAGGGCCTGCCGGGGGCCCGGTTCGCCCTCGCCTTCGCCGGTACCCTGTCGACCGCCCTCTCGGGCGCCGCGCTGTGGCGGCTGTACGTCACCCGCGAGGCCCGCGGCGCGCTGGCCCAGGTGGCGGTCGCGCTCGACCCGGCCGAGCCGAGACGCGGCGCGCCGCTCGCCGTCGCCCTCGACATCGAGGCCCTCGTGGACGGTCAGCTCAACGGCGTCAGCGTCCGCCTCATCGGCCAGCGGCCCGACGAGGCGAGGCCCTTTCACCGCGGCTGGCACCTGTTCGACCACACGATGGCCCAGTGGATCCGCGCCGGCGACCGGCTGCGACTGGACCACACCTTCGAGGTGCCGGCCGAGGTGCCGGCGAGCCGAGAGGGCGTCGCCCGGTGGTGGATCGAGGTCGACGTGGACGTGGACGGCTGGAGCGGCTGGGTGTGCCGACGGCCGGTCGAGGTGCGCCCATGAGCGGTCAAGGGATCAGATCGGATCGACCGGATCGACCAGGGGCTGCTGCACGACGACGCCGTCGTCGAGGCGAACGGCCGTGAGGGTGCGCCCCCACACGCAGCCGGTGTCGACGCCGAGGACGCCGGGCGCGCGGTAGAGACCCAGCGCGGCCCAGTGGCCGAAGACGACCAGCCGGTTGGGGCGCACCGCGCGCGACGCGGCGAACCAAGGCCAGCGGCCGGTGGGCAGGGCCTGCAGCGGGCCGGTGAAGCGGTAGTCCGGGCGGCCGGCGACGTCGCACACCCGGATGCGGGTCAGGGCGCCCACGGCGAGACGCAGGCGGGTCGCGCGCTCGGCCTCCGCCCACTCGGCGCGGACCGGCTTGTGCAGCGCGCGGACGAAGTCGCGCCAGCCGTCGCCGCGCAGCTGGACCTCGGCGCGCTCGGCCCACTTCACCGCCTGCTGACGGCTCCAATGAGGCAGCAGCCCGGCGTGCACCACCGTGCGGTCGCCCTCGACGTGCAGCAGCGGACGGTGACGCAGCCACTCGACCAGCTCGGGCGCGTCCGGCGCGGCCAGCACGTCGTCGAGGTGGTCACCCTCCCGCTTGCGCGTGGGCGTGCCGGCGGCGCGGTTGAGCAGGGCCAGATCGTGATTGCCCAGCACCGACACCGCCGCCGGCCCCAGCCCGCGCACGAAGCGCAGCACCTCGAGCGAGCGCGGCCCCCGGTTGACGAGGTCGCCACAGAACCACACGCGGTCGGCGGCGGGGTCGAACCGAATCTCGGTCAGCAGCTTCTGCAGGGTGGCGAAGCAGCCCTGCACATCGCCGATCGCGTAGACCGCCAAGCGTCCTCTCCGTCCGAAGCGGGGCGGCAGGGTAGCACGACGGCGCGCGCAGCGGCGACGCCGCATGGACGTGGTGGCGTCGTGGTCGAATCTGGTCGATTCAGAGGGCCAGGACGCGCCCCGGGCCAGGACGAAAGGCGATCGGCCCGAGCGCTCGATTGACACATCCACGCCCTGGCACTACTCCTTACCATCGTGGTGCGCGAAATTACCATCGACGCTGCCGGGCGGCTCGTCATCCCGAAGTCGATGCGCGAACGCCTGCAGCTCACCGCCGGCACACGGCTGTACATCAGCGAAGAAGGTGACCACCTGCTCATCTCGCCGGCACGTCCCGAACCCGCCTTGGTCGAACGAGACGGCGTCCTCGGGATCGACGTCGGCGGGAGCGCCGGGCGCCTCGCCGACCACGAGCACGCGCGCGACGAGCGGCTGCGGGATCTGATCGACTACGCGCTGCGGCGATGAAGGTCGCGTTCGACACGTCCGTGCTGGTCGCCGCCAGCATCGTCGGCCACCCCCACGAGGCCCGCGCGCTCGCCTGGGTGCACGCCGCCCGGCGCGGCGAGGTCGATGGCGCGATGAGCACGCACGCGCTCGCCGAGACCTGGGCCACGCTCACCGCGCTCCCCATCGAGCCCCGCGTGGCGCCCACCGCGGCGGCCCGGGTGGTCGAGCGACTCGCCGAGCATCTCGATGTCGTCGAGATCTCGACCCCGGTGTACCGCGAGGCGATCCGCCGGTGCTCCGACCGCGGTCACCGCTCCGGCGCCCTCTACGACGCCCTCCACCTCGTCACCGCCGAGCAGTGGGGTGCCGACGTCCTGCTCACCTTCAACACCGCGCACTTCACTCGCCTCGCGCGCGAAGGCGGCCCGCGGGTGCTGGCGCCCCCGGATCCGCCGAGCGTCGTGCGCTGACCGCGGCCTGCCGCAGGCCGCAGGGGTCGTGCCAAACTAACAAACGAACGCGACCCTATTTCCACTTTGACCGCCCACCCCGATGGCGCCGCCGCGCCCGTCGGTGATAGGTCGCCGTCGGGGTCGTGCCACACGGACAAACTGAGTCGGCCAGTTTTCCAGTTTGACCGCCCATTCCGGTGGCGCCACCGTCGACGCCTCTGGCGCTCGGCCCTACAATGCCCGCATGTCCGACCGTGCACCCGCGCACCGATTGCTGGCGGCCCTCGGCGAGACCTCCCTCGGCGACGCCCCGATCCTCGTTGAATCGTCCGGCCTGTTCGGCTTCGACACGGCGGTCCCGGCGCTGACCGAGGACGTCGACCTCGCGCTGCCCGAGGCGCTGGTGGCGTCACACGGCGAGGCGATCGTCGCCGAGCTGTCCGCGCGGGGCTTCGACCACCCTGCTGGCTCTGCCACCTTCGTCGATCCGCGCGACGGCACCACCTTCGACTTCCTGGGCCACGGCGACCCTCGGCTGGGCGACCACATCGGCGGAAGCGGGCGCCTGAGGGTGATGGTGTTTCGCGACCTGTCGGTGCTGCTCGACGACCCGCGAACCGTGCAACGCCTCGCGCACGGCCGTGGGCTGTCGCCGGCCGGATTCGTCGCCTCCAAGCTGCTGACGGAGCGCGCCCACAAGGGGTCGAAGGACAAGATCCAGGCGCTGCTGGTCATCGCCGAGCGCGACCTCGACGATGCCTTTCGAGCCGACCTCGCTGGCCTGTTGAGCCACTTCGAAGCCGAACGGCTGGACGACGCGCTGGCCGACGCGCAGGGCGCGTTCATGGCGCTCGCGCACGATCCGTCCTTTCGGGACGGGGGCGCCGAAGGCTATGCCAGCGCGGCGCAGGACGCGGCGCGCGGCCTCGAACTGCTGACGCAGCTGCTCGATGGGTGAGCCGATGACCGCCGAGGCGCGGCTGCGACGTCTGCGCCGCGATCAACGCCGGGTCCAACGCGACCGCATGGCGCGCGACCTCGCCGGCCCCCTCTGGCGGCAGGTCCGCGGCGTCGTGCCCGCCGTCTTCGTCCTGGCGGGTCCGCTCAGCGTGCGGCGACTCATCGCGCCGCGTGAAGCGATCATCGACGCGCTCCGCCCCCACGGCATCTTCGCGCTGGACACGGCCATGCGCCTGTCCGTGGGCGGCGGCTGCCTCGCTGGCGGCGACGTGCACGCCTACGCGCCGGCCGACGCCGTCGAAGCGCTGGCCGAAGCAGGCCTGGTCGAGCGGGCGGAAGAACCCGACCGGGTGCTGGTGCGCCCCTGGCCGGGCGCACCGCGCCTGTTCGCGGTGGCCGCCGCCCAGGCGCCGCCCCACCGGACCCTGACCGACGGCACCCGCGTCGTCACGCGCGCGCACCTCGTGCGGGAGTTGATCGGTGCGGTGGGCCTGCGCTTCGACCTGCTCGCCCCGCTGCTCGAGCTGGAGGGCTGAAGGGCATCGCCCCGGTCCCGCGCCACCGAGGCCGACGCCGGGGTCGCCGCTGGGGTCGGGCCGTCCGAGGTGTCAGGACGATCGCCTTCGCTTTCTCGGCCGATCCGCCGCGACGGTCGGGTTGGCCGGTTCGGCGCCTTCGACTCACGAACGAAGGCGGCATCGTCTAACCGGGGCCGCCGGACCGCAGCGGCCGCCCGCGATGGAAATGCGCAATGTGATCGTCCTGACCCCATCTCCTGACCATCTCGCTCAGCGGATCGGCTCACCGACTGTCACGCCCCTGGCCGGGCGTCCTCGGAATCGGGCGGCACCTGTCCCGGCGCCATCGACGACGTCCGCCAATCCGGCTACGATGCTCCCTCCGGGAGGTTCCAATGTCAGATCTCACCAGCGCGTCGGCGCACACTTACCCCCTCGCCGAGGCACTAGCGACGCTGAGGACCGAGCTAAAGGCAGCGATGAAGGCGGCCCAGGACGACCCCGATCTGAAGCTCGATGTCGACGAGGCCGAGGTCGTGCTGAACGTGGCGTTCACGCGCGAGACGGGCGGGAGCGGGAAGCTCACTGCGTGGGTGATCGAGTTGGGTGGGTCGGCGAAGGCCTCCGTCGTCGACACACACACCTTTCGCATCAGGATGACGCCGCGCAGCGGTGCCGGTGGGCGCGTCGCGGTCTCTGACACGAGCGGTTCGCTGCCCACGGGGGCGCTGGATTGAGCGCAGTCGATTGACTGAGAGCCCTCGCCCGCTGGACCGCGTCGTCGCCATCGTGGCCCTCCACCCGGACGGCTCGCGCCTCGGGACGGGTGTACTGCTCGATGGCGAGAGGGTTCTGACCGCGGCGCACATCGTCACCGGCGCGACCCGGCTCCGAATCAATCGACCAGGCACCGAGCCCTATCACGAGGCCACCGTGATCGCAGTGGGCGTCGGGGTCGACGCCGCCCTGTTGCGGGTCGTACCGGCGTGGTCACTGCCGGTCGCGGCGCTGCGCCTCGGTCAGCCCGATGGGGATGAGGGGGTAGCCTGGGGTTTCGCTGCGGCCGCGGCTGATGAAGGTCTGCGCCCGGCGGAGCCGCTGCGTGGGACGGTCGACCTGCGGCGCCACGCCGGACGCGACGGCACCAGTCACGTCTTCGTTGTGCGCGGTGGCGCCGACGCGGTCGAGGGTTGGCAGGGCAGTTCGGGCGGACCAGTCTTCGTCGACGCTGCGCTCGCCGGCCTCATCACCAACGCGCAACGACAGATGAGGGCTCGGCTAGACTTGCTGCCGCTCGACCAGATCCTGGTCGATCCCGCGCTGAGCACATGGCTGGCCGGCATCGCAGAGAGCGCTCCCGCTGAAGCCGTCCGGCGGATACGTGTGCCGGGGCTGCGGCTCCTGCGAAACCACCGGGTGCTGCTAGCGATCGCCCAAACGCCGCGAGCGGCGCCCGAGTCCATCGCTGAGGATGCTTCGCGACCCGAGAGCTTGGCGTGGATCGAGGCGCTGCTGTCCGAAGAACACCCGTCGAGCCTGAGCCAGATAGGCAACGGCGGCACATCGCTGATCGTCTTGCCCGAGTACGCGCTTGGCAGCGGCGATATCGCCGCCGTCGATGCAGCGGTCGCTCTATTCCCCGGGGCGCTGGTGCTTTACGCCGGAGCGGGGGCTGTGACCGGCACCACTCTGACCAACTGGCGCGACGCGCCCGGTCCGCTGGGCCGCGAACTGGCGAACCTGGACAGGCCGGCTCCGCTTCGGCGCTACAACCTCGGGCTGCTCTGGCTGAAGGCAGCGGGCATCGCCAGATGCGTGGCAGTCGCCAAGCGGTTCCCCGAGCAGCGCGGCGAGCTACGACTGGTGCCCGACCTGGGCTTCGGTGCGCAGCACGTGGTGGTCGAACTCGCCGACGCGGACCTTCATCCGATGATCTGCGCCGACCTTGTTCAGGCGACCGACGACGCGCCGGTAGCGGCGCTGCGCGCTGCTGTCCGTCCCGAGTCTGGCCGAACGCAGATCGTGCTGGCCGCCCTTTTGCAACCCGACCCGTCCGCCCCTGCGTGGCGGACGGCGCTGCGCAAGGTCACCGACACCGGCGCGTTGGTGGTCGCCTCCAACATCGCCGCCGACGTTCAGGCCGAGCCGGCCGAAGACGCGTGGCGCAATTTATCCGGGCTGTTCCTGCCGCGCGCACGCGGGGGTGAGCTGAGCACTCAGTCGAGCCGAGCGGCGCCAGTGTCGGACGAACTCGCGGGCACGCTCCTGCGCGAGACTGCCCCCTGCGTTGTGGCTGGGGACCTGACGGTGCCGCCGTACGGCAGCACCGCCAATGGCCGCTGGCCCTGGAACGCCATCGCCATCGCTTGGCGCGACGACCCCACCGGTCTCCAGTCCTGGCAGACACCAACGAGCGACCAAGTCGAATTGTGGCGATTCGTGCGGCAACGCTGCGCCGCCCTACATCCCGGCCTCCGGATCTACGACTGTGTGCGCGAAATCAGCTGTCCCGACGTTCCGCGCGTACTTGGTTTGCTGCTCGAGGGGCCCCGCCCACGGCAGGATGCCAAACAGGTGGACTTCGTCACCCAAATCGATCACCTGGAGCGGGTCGAGATTGGGCTCGAAGTGCTGGCCGCTCTACGAATCGCCGGGAGCGGCTGGGCGGTAGGCGACTCGGCGCAGCAGCAGTGGCCCAGCGGCCACGCGCTGCTCGTTTGGCACGCGCGCGAGCGCTGGAGCGGCGTGCGCAATCGGCTGGCGCGGCTGGCCGCCAGAGGACTTGACCGTCTCGTGGCAGTCCTCGACGTGCGGAGGGACCGAGTACCGGACGGCTGGGTGCACGAGGACGGCCGGGAGCGGCACGCAACGACTGTGCGCCCCGACGCCCGAACCGATGTCTCGGCGCCAGCGGCGCGCGGAAGACGCCACGTCGACGGTCCGGAACAGCCGGGCTCCGTCCGGGTGCTTTGGATGCGTGACCTCGCCCCGCAGTTGATTGACCCCGACGGTGATCCTGCAGCCACCACGAGGCGGTGGCTGGACCAGAGGTTGGAGGCGGACGAGGCATGACCGAAGAGAACTCACGATCCGACTGGCGGCAAGCTCTGGCCGAGGTCGCAGCGCCGGTGGGCTTCGTGGAAGCAGAACACCCCGAGTGCCTTCAGGCCTGTGGCGGGTCGGCGTGGTGGGTCTCCAACTGGGCGGGCCTCTTCGTCGTTCGAGTCGATGGCCTCGCCCACTGGGAGGAACTGCAAGCCCGTCTGGATGAGGCGCTGTCGGCGCTCGAGGAGGCCGAAAGGCTGCCGCTCGGGACGCGCGACGGCTACCTCGTCTTGCTGACCGACGCGGCACCCGACAACGACACGCGCCGCACCATCGAGCTCGACACCGCCGTTTGTCGCAAGCAGATCCTGTGGCCGGAGTGTGATGGCTGGCGGTCCGCGCTCCACCGCGTGGTCTGCTTGGCGCTGCCAACCCTTCTTGAAGCGGCGGTAGTCGACCCAGAAGGTGACTCGTTCGAAATCGACGAATGGCTCTCTGAACTGACCGAAATGAGCGTCGTCGACCGCAAACAGGCCCTCGATGCTCGGCTCGCTGCGTTGGAGAACGTCGGGTGAGCACGACCTGGATTGACTGGATCGAGGTGCGGGGCGTGCGGAGCGTGTGGGACTCGGACCGTGTGCCGCTCGACGCAATGGTGACGTTGATCGTGGCCCCCAATGGGACCGGCAAGACCACGCTTTGCGAAGCGGCCGAGCTGCTCCTCACCGGCAGAGTACAGCGTACGAAACAGCGTGACGCGCGCAGAAATTGGCTGCGCAGCGCCGCGCTCGACCCTGAAGTCGACGCGACTGTCGCAGCCGCGGTGCGCGGTGGAGATCAGCGCCTGACGCTGACCGCCCACCTCGCGTCTGACGGTGACGTCAAGCTACTTGGCGGAACCGGCGACCTCGCCCGGCGAGGTCACTCCGAGCTGCTCGAGCTGCTGGTGCCGCCAACGAGCATGGTCGGTGACTGGATCGGTCAACGGGCAGTCGCCGGGCGTCGCGCCTGGGTCCGCGGCGCGAGGTTCCTCTACGTCCAACAGGTAGGACACCTGCTGGATGACGACGATGTTGACGCCCGGAGCGCGGTCTTCGCCGACCTGCTCGGTGTTGGCGCGTTCGAGCAACAACGAGAGGTGGCGCGCGAGTGGCTTACCCAACTCGACCGGAGGCGCCGCGAGTTGCGGGGTCTCCGTGCTGACGCCGAACTCAACCTCGCGCGGGCGCGTGCGAGGTTGGACGAGCAGGCGCCGACCGATGCTGAGCAGCTTAGGGGCACGCTCGACCACGTGAACACGCAGCTCCGTTCGCTTCGCGCGCAATGGCCAGTGCTTACCTGGGCCGCAGACCTGGGCGCCGCGCCGGCGAACGCTGCGGCTACTGTCGCGCTCTTGGAGGCGCTCGCGGTGGTGCGATCCCATTGTTCCGCCGCCGCGACCGAGGCAGGCGTCCGCCGACAGCAGCTCGCCGACCTAAGTGCGGCCTTGCCCACACTGCTCGAGTTCGACGCGCTCGTGAAGGCGCGCGATCTCGCGGAGACTGCGCGAGGAGAGGCGCAAGTTGCACTGGCGGCGCACGACGCCGAGGACGGGCGGCTCGCCCAGCAGGCCGAGCAGGCGCAGCGGCTATTGTCCGAGGTCGGGAAGCTCGACCTCGCGTCATCCGGCGAACTCGAGGCGATGCCACCCGCGCAGTGGTCGCATGTGCTGCCGGAGGTGGCGTGGTCGCCGGAAGAACGGGTCGCCCGTCGTGAGGAACTCCTCAGCGCGCGCCACTTGGCCGCCCGTGCCCACGCGGGCGCCACCGAACGGGCCTCACTCGCCACCAGGCTGGCCGCGCCTGCGGCGGACCTTGAGAAGGCGCGGCAAGCGGTCGCGGAGACGAAGGCGCGGATGGAGGCGGCGGCGTGGCAACTGCGCGAGCGCGGGGAGCCGCTCGAGCGTCTCAGCGAAGCCGTCAAGGCGCTGCTCTCAGACCATCGTGACGAGCACGAGTGTCCAGCCTGCGGGCATGACTGGTTCTCGTCGGACGCACTGGCCGCCGCTTTGCGCCGAGGGCTCGGGCCCGTTCCCCAATGGCTTGCCGACATGCGGGCCGGACTCGAGCAGGCGAAGAGCGCCTTCGATGCGACGCGGCATGCCCTCGCTGACGCGGAGGTCGCACAACGGTCGCGCCAGACCATGAGGAGTCGCCTCGCCGAGCTCGACCGGGAGCAGGATGCTTGGCGCTCGGCCGCGGCGGCGCTGCATCTCCAGGAAGGCGCGGCCCCACCAGACACCGCGATCGTGGATGCGGCGATGAACCGCTTGGAGCGAGCGGAGCACCTTCTGCGCGTGAGGGAGCGGCTCAATCAACTGGGTGCGGAAGCGCCCGAGGCCTCGCTCTTGGACCGCGTGGCTGCGCTGAGGTCCATCGCCAGGACCAGAACGGCCGCACTGGCGGGGTCCGGTGCGCGGCGCGCGGCGACCCGCGCACAGCTGCAGCAGGTGCTCCAGGCGCGCAAGCAGGCTTTGGAGGAGCGACAGGGAGCGCTCGGACACGAGATCGAGCGGCGCAACCAGCTGCGCGGGCGCTGGGCGGCGCTCGGCGGTCAGGGCGAGCCGACGCAGGAGGCTGTGGAGCACGCACACACTGACACCCAGGCCCAGGCTATTGCGCTGGGTGCCACCCACGACAGCCTGCTGGAGGCATCTGCCCACCTGGAGCGGTTGCGGCGCCGGTTGTCGCTTGGCGAAGAGATGGCCCAGGCAGAGCGCACGGATGGCGACTTGATGAGACGTCTGGGGCGGCTCGACGCGGAGCGCGAACGGGTGGATCGCTCGATCATCGCGATTACAGAAGCGGAGCGTCGCCACGCCACGGACGTTCTCGACCGCCTCAGAGCGACCATCGCGGCCACGTTCCGGCGTGCGCAGGCTAACCCCGTGATCGACGACATCGAGCTCCATGAAGAGGAACTGCTTCGGTTCACGGCGATGGCCGGCGATACGCCGCTCCACACGGAGCACCAGTTGAGCTTGGGGCAGCGGCAGGATCTAGCACTAGCGGTGTTCCTCTCTCGCGCTCGGAGCCTTGGTGGCACGTTCTTCCTCGACGAGCCATTCCTACATCTGGACGATCTGAACCGTACTGCGATGCTGGACCTACTGCGGGTGCTGGTGCTGCAGGATGGAAGCCGTCTCGCGCTCGTTGTTACGACCGCCAGCGAGGCGCTGGCGCGCCACGTAGACCAGAAGTTGTCACCACTGCAGCCGATTGGGGCGCGCCCGGCACTGCGCGTCGTCCGACTGCGCGGCGGTCCGCGAGATGGCGTGACGGTGCACTTCGCGCCACCCGCCGCGCCCGAATGAACGTGCGACGCCACCGGACAGGAAGTCGTCCGACAGCACCCAGCGTTCAGAGGAGGCGGGGCCCTGTAGGGATTTGAGCGGCAGCCAGAGAACTCACAGCCTCTCCAGCCGCGTAGTGGTGGTGCCGATCGGCCTGTCCGGTCTGAGGGGTTAGGATGATCGCACCGCGCACCTCCGCTGTTGGGCCGCTGCTTGGGTTCGGTCGCTCAACGACTCGGTCCTGCATCGGAAAGGGGCCGACGGTCGAGGAACGTCCGGGAGGTCCGGTCCTCGGTGCAGGCCGTCCTCCGTCCTCGGCCGTCCTCGGTCCTCGGTGCCAGGCAGAGAAGGGAGGCGGTGGCGCTCGCGCCCCACCTTCGCTGCCACTAGGGCAGGCGCGCCCACCACAGATTCCGCGGCCAAGTCCCGCGAACATCGCTGTCGCGACGAAGACACCCTCAGTGGACCGCAGGAGAGGCAGTTCACCGCGCCTTGGGTACGCTCCGTTCGAGGGCGACCTGATGCGCGTCCAAAGTCTCACCGCTTCCGTCCAGGGCCGTCGAATAGAGCCTGAAGCGGGCCGCTCCGTGGTGCTCTGCAACGCAGATCCCGAGCGCGAAGTCGCGCTGACTGCAGGGAGCATCACGCACGACTCTGGCCCACTTGGAAAGCCACTTCTTTGCCCGTGGCCCCTTCCAATCTCCAGGCTCGTCGCTCCACTCCGCGCAAGTCAGGAGCACTCCGAGGGGCACATCTCCGCCACACAATTGACCGATCTCGTGGTGGGCCTCGCGCGCATGGTTTTCGGATTCGATGAGGATCAAGGGATCCTCATCGAGAGTGTGCGGTCGAAACAACGCGTAGTCGAAACGCTTGAACTCCAACCTCAGCCGCAATCCGAGCTTCGACGCCACAGCCGGCAAGATGATGGTGCTGTACCAACTGGTGCGCGCACCTCGCTCGAGCCAGGCTCGGGCAATCTCCTCACTTGGTCGCGTCGCGACGACTTGCCGCAGGGCGTCGCGAAACTCGAGCCAGAGCTCGAGTGGTGAGGACTCGATCACCATTTCGTGTCTCCAGTTGCCAGTTTGTCAGCGACCGCTGCCGACGCCTTTGGTGGCCGCCGCGCGACTGTACGACCTCGGATAGTGCTTTGGCCAGACCAAGCTCGCCCGCTGTCGGTAGTACGCGCCAGCCAAGTGTGAGGCCCGCTGAAATGCAGCAAGATTGGGGCGATCCGCCGCGGCGATCAGCCGCTCACAGGTCCACGGGTCGGTTCGAATGATTCGAGGCCGCGATCGCCGCGGCCGGGGCCCTCGGCGCTGAAGCTTCGCACATTCCGACTCCGTGGAACTGCACCTACCGACTTCGACTCTCAGGACGAGGGGTCCGGACTCTCCCCTCGCCTCCAACGCCTGCGCGCGGTGGCCTGCTTGCGCCGCCCGGGAGTCGTCGCGCAGGGTGGCGCGATGATCGAGACCCGGACGGTGTTGGGTGGGCAGGTGCGTGTGGCGCTCGTGGGCGCCGCCGGCGGCAGCCTGCGGCTGGATCACCCCGGCGGACCCGAGCGCGTAGCGGCCGCCGCCGCGGCGTTCGGGGTCGCGCGGGTGGGCATGGTGGCCGCGGAGTTCACGCGGCGGGTGGCGTCCGCCGACGAGCTGATCCCGCTCGACGGGCCCATCTGGCGGACGCGCGGCGAGGCGGACGGGCTGCGCTGGGCCGAGCCCACCCTGGCCTTCGGGCTATCGAGCGCCGACTGCGCCACGGCGGTCCTCGCCCGCGACGGTGAGGTCGTCGCGCTGCACCTCGGCCTGCGCGGCGTGTGGCGCGACAGCGACGGCCCGTCGCTGCTCGAGGGCGTGATCGCCGGCCTCGACGACCCGCCCTCGTGGTCCGCCTGGGTGGGCGCGGCCGCGGGGCCGTGCTGCCACGGCTTCCCCACCCGCACCGCCGACGAGCGGGCCTTCGTGGAGCGCCTGCGGCGCGCTTGGGGCGGCGTCGGTCAGCCGCACACGGTCCGCCACGGGCCGCGCCGCGGCTTCGCGGGCTGCGACCACCGCGCCATCGCGGTCGCGCTGCTCGAGCGCGCCGGCGTGGAACTCGACGTGGACGCCGCATGCACCGCCTGCGCGGGCCTGGTCGATCCCGACCGACCCGGCTTCGGCGACTACTTCAGTCACACGCGCGACGTCGACGGCACGCGGCAGCGCAACCTGGTGCTCGTGGCGCCGGTGGGCTGAGCGCCTGGCCGCCCGCTGCCGGGACGCGTCGCCGTGGTCGGTCGACGCCAACCGCTGTCGAAGGCGCCGCCGGTCGACGACGACGCCCACGCCCCCGCGGCCCTCGGCCCACCAGCCCATGACAGCGCGCCCCGGCTCTGGCAACCTGAGGCCCACCCCGCCGCGGAGGATCCATGCGCGCGCTCTCGCTGCTGCCCCTCGCCCTGGCCCTGCTCGGCGTCGCCCACGCCCAACCGCTGGTCGTCGTCGACGCCGGCCACGGCGGGCGTGATCCCGGCGCCGTCGGCTGCGGCCTGCAGGAGAAGGCGTCGGTGCTCGACACCTCGCGCCGCCTGGGCGACCTGCTGCGCGCCGCGGGCCTGCGCGCCGCCCTCACCCGCGACGACGACACCTTCGTCGAGCTGCGCGCCCGCGCCGCCTTCGCCAACGACCGCAACGCCGCGCTCTTCTTCAGCATCCACGCCAATGCCAACGGCGGCGACCCCGCGACGGGCACCGAGACGTGGATCGCCCGCGGCGCCTCGGCCGCGTCCAGCCGCTTCGCCAACACCGTGCAGGCCGCCATGGTGCGCGCCTGGGGCCTGCGGGACCGCGGCGTCAAGAGCGAGAACTTCACCGTCCTCACCGCCACCTCCATGCCCGCGGCCCTCGCCGAGATGGGCTTCATCAACCGCTGCGATCCCGACGCCGCCCTGCTCGGCGACGGCGGCGCCCGCCAACGCATGGCCCAGGCGATGGCCGAGGCCGTCACCAGCCACCTGGGCGTCGATCCCCCGGATCCGCAGCCGGGCGACGACCGCGGCACCCTCATCGGCGTCGTCTTCGCCGATCAGGGCGTCGGCCTCGAGGATCCTTCGGTGCGCCTCGGCGGCGCCCAGGTGCGCGTGCAGCAGACCGGCGACACCACCCGCTCGGCCGATGGCACCGGCGGCTGGGAGTTCAGCCTGCCGCCCGGCGAGTACACCGTGCGCGCCACCCTCGACGGCTACGTCCCGGCCGAGCGCACCTGCGCCGTCGCGGCCAACCAGCAGGCGTGGTGCTCGGTGGGCCTGCAACGCGACGCGCCCGATCCGCCGCCGCCCGCCGACATGGCGCCGCCCCCGCCGCCGCCCGAGGACGCCGGCGTGGGCCCGGTGGTCGACGCCGCGCCGCCGCGGGTGGACGCCGCGCCGCCCGGCGCCGACGTAGGCCCCCTCCCCCGCCCGGACGCCCGGCCGCCCGCGCCGCCGCGCGACGGCGGCGTCGGCGGCCTCTTCGATCGCGGTGTGGCGCCGTCGCCCCTGGGCGCCGAGCAGGAAGAGAACGTCGCGGTGTCGAAGGCGTCGGGGGACGGCGGCTGCACCCTCACGCCCGCGGGCCGCGCCTCACCGGCCGCGCTCGTCCTCCTCTTGCTGCCGCTGCTGTTGCTGCGCCGTCGCCGGGGCGCCGCGGCCCTGCTCCTCGTGGCGGCCCTGCCCCTGACCGCCCGCGCCCACGTGCCCGACGTGCCGGCCGGCGGCGTCGAGGTCGCCCCCGACACCGAGGCCCTGCCGCTCGTCGCCGCCGGCCCCGAGCGCATCCTCGCCCGCGGCGACTTCGCCGCCCCCCTGCTGTCCCCGGACGCCGCCCACGTCGCCGTGCCCGCGCGCGACCTGGCCACCCTGATGGTCGTCCCGCTCGCCGGCGGACCCCCGCGCGCCCTGGTCGAGGGCCCCCGCGTCGGCCACCGCCCCCTCTGGCAGGACACCGACACCCTCGCCTTCCGCACGCCCGGTCAGTCCGCCCTGGCCGTCCCCCTGCGCGCCCGCACCCTCGGCGGCGCCGAGGTCGCCCCCAAGCTGACCGCCCCCGGCTTCCACCTGCGCCTCACCCCGGACGATCAGGTCGAGCTGCGCCAGCGCGGGGTGGCCTACCGCATCAGCCCGCCCGGTGATCGCTACGTCACCGCCGTCGCGGGGCCCACCGGCGACCACGTCGTCCTCTGGGGGCTGCGCACCGGCCTCACCGTGTACCGCGTCGCCGACGGCAAGACGACGCCGCTCGGCCCCGGCGGGCACCCCGCCTTCGATCCCACGGGCCGCTGGCTGGTCTTCGAGCGGACGACCGACGAGGGTGGGCAGCTCACCGGCGGGGATCTGCTGCTCTGCGATCTGCACGACGCCGACCTGCCCTTGCGCGCGCTCACCCGCTCGGCCGACCGCATCGAGCTCGCGCCCTCGCTCGCCGGACGCACCCTGGTCTTCCTGGCCGGGGACGCCCTGATCGCCGTCGAGATCGACCTGCCGGAGTAGCCGATGTTCGCCAAGCTGCTCGTGCCCATCGACGGGAGCCCGGACGCCCACCGCGCGCTGGACGCCGCCCTCGATCTCGCCGCCCGCCTCGGCGCCGCGGTGACCGTGCTCGAGGTCGTCGAGGACTTCGGTCCCCTGCCCGGCTACTACGAGGCCGCGCCGGAAGGCACGGATCGCGTGCGCTGGCTGGCCGACCAGCGCTTCGAGGACGTCGTGCCGGCGCTCGGCACGACCGACGTGCCGTGGGACCGCCGCGTCGAACGGGGCGATCCGGCGGACACGGTGTGTCGCGTCGCCGAGCAGGGCGCCTACGATCTCATCGTGATCGGCTCCCGCGGCCTGTCCTCGGTCAAACGCTTTCTGGTCGGCTCGGTGAGTGACCGCGTGGTCCACCACGCCCCGTGCCCAGTGCTGGTGGTGCGGTGAGCGCCTCGCCGCAGCCCTCGCCGCGCCTCCGCGCGGGGCGGGCCGCCCCGTGATCGCGCTGGCGGCGCTGCTCGTCTTCGCGGGCCCCCCGCCGCCGAGCATTCACGTCGAGATCCCCTGGGCCGGCGCCACGCCCGCCGCGATCGAGGCCGGCGTGGTCCGCCCCCTCGAGGCCGCGGTGCTGGGCCTGGCGGACCTGGCCCACCTCGAGACGACCGCCGAAGAGGGGGTCGCCCGGCTGCACCTTCGCTTCGCGCCCGGGGTGGCCCCGCGCGCCGCCGCCGAGCGGGCCGCCGACGCGCTGCGCGGCGTCGCCCTGCCGCCGGAGGCCGAGGCCCCGCGCGTCCGACGCGCGCCCACCGGGCCCATCCACCTGCTCGCCGCCGATCCCGAGCGGGCGGACGCCGCGCGCCGCGCCCTCGCGCGGCTGCCCGGGGTGCTGGACATCGAGACCTGCGGTCTCGACGAGCGCACGGTCGCGATCACCCTCGACGCCGCGCGGCAGGCCGCCTACGGCGTGACGTTCGAGGAGGTCGCGGCGGCCCTCGCCACCCCGCCCGGCGGCGCCCCCCTGCCCCCCGAAGCGTTGGGGGACGCCGCGCTGCGCGCCAACCCCCTCGTGCGCCTGAGCGACGTGGCCCAGGTTCAGCTCGAGCGCCGCGCGGACTGCACGTGCCTGCTGGACGGCCGCCCGCGCGCCTGCTTCCGCGTCCGCGTGGACGGCGCGCCCGCCTGGCCCGAGGACCTGCGCCCGGTCGCCGCCAGCGCGCGCCGCACGCTGCGGCTGCCCCCCGCCGCGGCCGCGCGCCCCGCGCTCGGATCCGGCGTCACCGGCCTGGTGTGGCTGCCCGCCGACGGTGACGGGCGTTGGTACACCGGCGAGGTCGGCCCGCCGCCCCCCATGCCCGGCGTGCGCGTCGGCCCCCCCGAGGCCGTCGACGCCCCCACCACGCACGTCTGGGTCATCGGCGCCGACGACGCCGCGCGCGCCGCGGCCCTGCGCATGATCGAGGCGCGCTGGCCCGCCGCCCTGGGTCCCCCCCCGGCGCCGCCCACGCTGGAGGCCCGCGCTTCGGCGTCGGCCGCGACCCTCGGCGTGACCTCAGCGGACATCGCCCGCGCCCTGCGCGCGGCCACCGCCGGCAGCCCCGTGGGGGTGGCCCGCCTCGGCGACGGGCGCGCCCCGATCATCGTCCGCGCGGGCCCCCCGCCCGAGGAGCCGGCCGACCTTGCGGGTCTGACGTTGACCACGCCCCAGGGCGCGCGCATCCCCCTGTCGGCCGTGGCGACGCTGCGCGCGGTCGCGGGCCCCACCCCGCTGCGGCGACGCGACGGCCAGCGCGCCGAACGCCGGCTCCTGCCCGGCGTCGCGCTCGAGGCGGCCCGCGCCGACCTGCAGGCGCTCCCGCTGCCCGCCGGCGTCCACCTGCAGGTGGTCGCCGAGCCCGCCCGCTGAGCCGCGCCGCCGGCGCGAGCCGCCGATCTCACCGGCCCGCGCCGGCGCCTCGCCCGCCCCATCGCCAACCGTCGCGTTTCCCCTGGCGCCGACCCCTCGGTCGATTTGCCTATCTTTCTCGTCGGTGGCTGTGCTCTAAGTGCGCCGTCGACGCAGCCACCGCTGGCTGCGCGATGGTCCGTCGGGCGCCTTTCGCCCGTATCCTGAGGCCATCCGGGGAAAGCCCGAGAGGCCGAGAGTGCAAGATGTCGAAGAAGTTGTTTGTGGGTGGCCTGAGCTGGGACACCACCGATGCCAGTCTGAACCAGGCCTTCGAGTCCTTCGGTGAGATCACCGAGGCGAAGGTCATCACCGATCGCGAGACCGGCCGCTCGCGCGGCTTCGGGTTCGTCACGTTCGCCGACTCGGACGCGGCGCAGAACGCCATCGCCGAGATGGACGGCACCAGCATCGATGGCCGCTCGGTCAAGGTGAACGAGGCGCAGGACCGCGGTCGCAGCGGCGGCGGCGGCGGCGGTGGCGGCGGCCGTTCGGGCGGTGGTCGCTGGTAGACCCTCGGGTCTGACCGCGTCGGTACCGCCGACGAGAACGGGGCCTTCGGGCCCCGTTTTTCGTTTCGGGGGTTCATCTCTCCCCCGGTGGAAAGATCCACGGCACGCCGGCGTCGAGTGCAGCCGACTCACCCGACCACCGGAAGCCACCATGAACCAGCCGCCCTTCGACCTGCCCGCGCTCGCCCTGCTGATGCTCTGCCTCGCCGCGCCCGGCTGCGGCCCCGCCGACGCCGACGACCAGGCCGAGGCTGGCCGATCCGACGACGGCAGCGGCGGCGCCCCGGCGCCCGCCCCCGACGACCCCGATCTCCCCAGCACGGACGCCTTCGAGGTCCGGTTCGCTGGCCACCACGGCGACTACGGCGTCGGGGACGACGGCACCGTGCCCTACGTCTGGGGCTGGCAGGGCGGCACGATGATCCAGCCGCGGGTCGACTTCCCGGACGACGCCGGCTTCGCCGAAGGGGACAGCGTGCGCGTGCGCTTCCGGGTGGATCCCGAGCCTGCGTGGGCGTCGGACATCCTACCCGACACCCGCGAGACCGTCCTCGACATGACCCTGTACGGCGGCGCGGGCCCCCTCAACACCGGCAGCATCGAGCTGCAGCTCGGCTGGGAGGCCCTCGACGGGGTCCGGCTGCGGCTGCGCGTGGACGTCGAGGGCGTGGCCACGACCTTCGATCGCACGGTGGAGCTGGTGCTCGAGGAGCCCCAGGAAGAGCACGCCTGCGCCGATCTCGCCGACGGCCTCGACCGGCCGGGATGTGTCTACGCCGACGTGCCGGGTGAGCTGCGTACCGAGATGCTGGCGCCGCTCGAGGCCGACGCCGATCCATGCGCCGTCGTCGACTACACCGCCCGCGGCGTCTTCACGCCCTCGACGAGCACCCTCGAGTGCATCGCAGCCGCCGGGATCGAGCCGCTACTCGAGCGCACCTACGACGTCACGTTCCTCGCCAAGAGCGCCTGCCTCGAGGGCCACGACGTCACGCCCGGCGGTCACCTGCCCGTGGTCGCCACGCTCCAGCTTCAGGGCACCTGCAGCCCCATCCCCACCTTCGCAGTGCCGGGCCTCACCGAGGCGTGCGGCTGCGAGTGAGCCGCCCGGCGCGCCGACCGCCGCTTGACAAAATATGATGACCGGTCTACCTTGAACCCGACGCCGGCCCGAGGAGCCCCCCGATGAGCAAAGGCGCCGAGACCCGCGCGCGCATGATCGAGACGGCCAGCCGGCTGTTTCAGGCGCAGGGCTACGCGGCCACCGGGCTGAACCAGATCCTCACCGAGAGCGGCACGCCCCGCGGCTCGATGTACTTCCACTTCCCCCAGGGCAAGGCGGGCCTCGCCGCGGCCGTGGTCGAGGCGCACGCGGCCGAGTTCGCCGCCGCCCTCGAGGCGGTCGTCGCCGCGACGCCCACCACCGCCGACGCCGTCGAGGCCGCCATCGGGTGGCTCGCGGGCCAGATCGAGACCACCGCCTGCCGGGCGGGCTGCCCGGTCACCGTGGTCGCGCTCGAGGTGGCCAACGACGATCCCGACCTGCGCGCCGCCACCCGCCGGGCCTACGAGCGGTGGGCCGCGCCGCTGGCCGAGCGCCTCCGCGCGGACGGCCACCCGGCCCCCGCCGCGGCGTCCCTGGCCCGCGGCGCCGTCGCCGCCCTCGAGGGCGCGCTGGTGATGTGCCGCGCCTTCGGTGACGCCGGCCCGCTGCGCGACGTCGCCGCCACGCTGCGCCCCCTGCTGACCCCGCCCGACCGCTGATCGGCGGCCCGGCCCCGTATCCACGACGCCCTTCGGGAGAAAAATATGACGGTCAATCTACAGATACAGCACGCGGTGGTCACCGGCGCGACGGGTCTCATCGGCCGCTGGCTGCTGATCGAGCTCACCCGCCACGGGGTCGAGGTGTGCGCGCTGCTGCGTCGCCCCGCGGCGCAGCTTCCCGCGCTGCGCGACTGGATCGCCGCGCGCGGCGGCGATCCAGCCCGCCTGCGCGCCGCCCCCTTCGACCTCGCCGCCCCGGACCTGGGCCTCGACGCGGACGGCGACGCCGCGCTCGAGCGGGCCGAGGCCGTCTTCCACCTCGCCGCGTTGTTCGGCTTCGGGATCGACCGCGCCGCGGCCCACCGGGCCAACGTCGCCGCCCCGCTGCAGCTGATCGAGCGCCTCGCCGGCCGCCCCCACCTGCGCCGCTTCGTACACGTCAGCGGCTATCGCACCGAGGGCGCCCCCGCCCGCGCCCTCGACGTCGACGACGCGGCCGCGCTCGACCACCACTACGCCGCGCACGGCGCCTACGAGGCGTCGAAGATGGAGGCGCACGTGCGCGTCGCCCGCGCCGCCGACACCCACGGCGTGCCCCTCACCCGCGTCAGCCCCGCGATGGTCATCGGCGACAGCCGCACGGGCGAGACCACCCAGTTCACGGGCCTCGCCGACACCCTGCACCAGCTGGCCCGTGGCCGCCTGCCCGCCCTGCCCGGCGGCGCCGACACCTGGTTGCCCGCGGTGACCGTCGACTTCCTGGCCGCCCTGATGGCCCGCCTGCCCGGCGACGCCGCCTCGGCCGGCGCGCACGTCGTCGTGTTCGACGACGCCACCCCCACCCTGCCCGCGCTGGTGCGCCGCGCCGCCGACCTGCTGGGCGTGCGCGCGCCGCGGTGGCGGGTGCCGGTGGGGCTGCTGCGCCGCCTGCCCGCCCGCCTGACCGGCGCGCACCCCGAGTCGCTGTCGTTCATCAGCGCCGATCGCTACGACCCCCGCCCCCTGCGCAACCTCACCGCGCGGCTGGACCTGGCGCTGCCCCCCATCGACGTGGCCCTGCGCCGCTGGGTCGACTTCCTGCGCGCCGCCGACTTCGGCGGCGCGACCGCCGCCACCGGCCGGACCGTCGAGGCCGCTGGCGCGCGCGCCTTCGTCCGCGGGCCGCGGGGCGCCCCCACGGTGTACCTGCACGGCCTGCTGCTGGACGGCGACTGTTGGGACGCGACCCGCGCGGCCACCGGCGAGGACGTCGCGTCCCTGCGGCCCGACCTGCCCGGCCTGGGGCTCAGCGGCGACGGCGGCGGCGCGCCCGGCGACTGGCTGCGCGCCCTCGCGGCGCCGGCGACCGCGCCCCAGCGCATCGTCGCCCACTCGCTGGGCACCGCCTTCGCCGTCGAGTACGCCGCCGCCCACCCCGAGCGCGTGGCCGGACTGGTGTTGGTGTCCCCCTTCTTCCTGCAGCGACCGGCGCCCCCGTTCATGCGCTGGGCGCCGCTGACCGCGCGCGTGCTGCGCTGGCTGTCGGGACGCGCCGCGGCCCCCCAGCTGACCGGCGCCGACCCCGCGACCCGCGCGCGCCTGCTGGGGCACCTGCGCCGGCCGGGCGTCGCGCGCGCCACCGCGCGGTGGCTGGCGTGGGCGTCGCGCGCCGCGGTGCGGGCCCGGCTGACCGCCCAGCTGGCCTCGCTGTCGGTGCCGGTGACCCTCGTGCACGGCGAGCGCGATCCCCTGGTGCGCCCACCCCCTGCGCACGTCGACACCGTCACCGTGCCCGCCGCCGGCCACCAGCTGCCGCTGACCCACCCGGTGCAGCTGGCCGAGGTGCTGCGCCGCGCGTCGGGGCCCAGCCGCTGACCACCCCCCACGAAAGTGGGGTGCACCCCGCGCAGCCCCGCCCCCTACCGTCGTGAGCGTCGGGCAGATGGCCCGTCGCCAACGGAGGGAGACCCGCATGACCACTCGACTGCTGATCCTGCTGACCGTGCTGTTCGCCGCGCCCCAGGCCTTCGCCCGCGCCGACCTGACCGTCGACCTGCAGGGGCCCGCCGCGCCCCTGCCCGACGTGATGGCGCGCTACGACGTGACCGTCGACAACATCGGCAACCGCACGGCCAACGACGTCATCGTCGGCGTCGCGCTGCCCGAGACGCACACCAGCCCGACGGTGCACGTGCTGGGCACGCTGGGCGCCATCGACAGCGCCTGCGCCCTGCAGGACACCCACCTGACCTGCAACCTCGGCCGCCTGCGGCGCGGCGCCAGCGCCACCCTCAGCTTCGAGCTGGCCCTGCCGGTCAGCCGCGTGCCCCACGACTTCGTCGTCGAGGCCAAGACCTCGTCGCGCGAGGACAGCGTCGCCAACAACGCGCTCAGCTACACCCAGTCGCTGAGCTACGTCGCGACGCCCATCGCCGGCCCGCGCGCCGCCCTCGTGCGCCACTGCACCGGGCAGGATCTGGTGTCGTTCTTCGAGTGCCTGCTGTACCCCAGCAGCCAGAGCAGCCACGCCCTGACGCTCGAGGCGAACGGCACCCTGACCTTCGCGAACGCGCCCCCCGGCTACACCGGCACCTGGGCCCAGCCGACGCCCGATCGCCTGGTGATGACCTACACGTTCAACAACGCGATGGTGGCGGCGTTCCGCGGGTTCGGCGAGGGCAACGACTGCTTCTCGGGCATCACCGCCTTCCCGCAGTCGCCCGGCTACATCGCGGCCTACCAGGTGTGCCTGCAGCCCTGACCGGGTCGGCAGACGCGGGCAGCCACCGCGCGCGGCGCCCCGGTCGCAGCCTGTTGCGCATCGGGGGGTCGAGCGGGGTGCGCCACCGAGAGCTCGGATCAAGGCGCGAGAGCGCGACGATGTCCGAAGACATCGCCTCGCGCTCGCTACGCCGAGCCGAGCGTTCCGGGCCGTAACACCGCGCAGTGCCCCGACTGTGCCACGGGCTGCTAGGGTGAGGGGCGGTCGCGTCGAGCGCGCGGCCTTCTCCCGAAGCCGGCGGGGGTCGCGATGCGACGCAGCGTGTGGGCGGTGATGGTGCTGACGCTGGCCGTGACGGCCTGCGACGACGGCGGCGCGTCGTCGGGGCCCGGCGACGACCCCGCCGAGGTCGGCGCGCCGCTCGACGGCGGCCGTAGGGACGCCGCGCAGGGCGTCGGCGCCGACGCCGCGCCCGACGCCGCGCCGGCGCCTGACGCCGCGCGGGCGCCCGACGCCGGACCCGGCCAGGACGCCGCGGCGGCGGGGGACGCCGCCGCGCTCGACGACGCCGCCCCGGCGCCCGACGCGACCCTCGACGCCGGTGGTCCTGCCGACGCCGCGCGCTCACCGGACGCCGCGCTCTCACCCGACGCCGCGCGCTCACCGGACGCCGCCCCCTCACCGGACGCCGCCCCCTCACCGGACGCCGCCCCCGCACCGGACGCCGCCCCCGCACCGGACGCCGCCCCCGCACCGGACGCCGGACCCCCCGACGCCCGCGCGCCCAGCGACGCCCGACCCCCGGGCGACGCGAGCCCGATCGACGCCGCGCCCCCGCCCGGTGACGACGCCGGCCGCGCCGACGCCGCGCCGCCCGCCGTCCTGCGCTTCGAAGGCGGCGACGCCGAGGGCCGCTGGTGCGGCGCGATCGAGCTCGCCGGCGCGGCCGTGGTGCGGGCCGACACCACGCTGGTCGTGTGCGCCGGCTCGACGATCACCGTCACCGACCCAGACGCCCGCATCGACGTCGCGGGCGCCCTGCGCGTCGAGGGGACCGCCGACGCCCCGGTCCGCGTCGAGGGCCCCGGCGGCTGGGCCGGCCTGCGCGTCAACGGCACGTTGGACGCCGCGCACCTGCGGGTGCGCCACGCCCTGACCTGCGTGCAGGGCCTCGACGACGGGGTCGTCCGCCTGACGGACACCCGGCTCGAAGACTGCGGCCGGGCCTTCGAGCTGACCAACGGCGCCGAGATGCAGCGCGTCGACGTGCTGCGCGGCGCGTCGGTCATCGTCCGCGGCGGCGTGCTGCGCATGACCGACAGCACCATCGACCTCCAGCACCCGCGGCGCTCGCCCGACTGCACGCTGTTCAACGGGGGCGGGGCCGTCCTCGACCACGTGCGGTTCACCGGCTGCCACTGCCCGCTGCACGTCGCCCGCGCGCCCGAGGGGATGGTGGTCACCGCCAGCGTCTTCGACGACGCCGCCTACGCCATGATGCTGGCCCGCACCACCGCCACCATCACCGGCTCGACGCTGATCGGCGCCGTCGCCGACGTCCTCGACATCGGCGGCGACATCGACGCCGATCTGGCCGGCAACCACTACGGCGGGGACGCGCCGAGCGTCCAGACCGATGACGCCGCCCAGTTCGATGGCACCGACGATTGGCTCCCCGAGCCGCCCGCGGGCGTCGGCCCGCGCCCCTGAGCGCCCGGCGGGGCCCTTCGCCCCGCGCCGGGGCTACGCTCCCCGCCCGTGCCCCGATCACACCGACGCGCGCCGCCGGACCACCGATTGCACCGCACCCTGGGCCGCACCCGAACGAGGAGGCCCAGCATGTTCCACGAGACCTTCCACGACGACGGCCTCGCCCACCTGTCCTACCTGGTGGGCGACGGCGGCGCCGCGGCGGTCATCGACCCGCGCCGCGACTGCGACATCTACATCCAGCGCGCCCTCGCCCGCGGCGCGCAGATCACCCACATCTTCGAGACCCACCGCCACGAGGACTTCGTCAGCGGCGCGACCGAGCTGGCCGCGCGCACCGGCGCCGAGGTTCATCACGGCGCCGCGCTGGACTTCGATTACGGCCAGGCCTGCCGCGAGGGCGACACCTTCCGCTTCGGTGACGTGGAGCTCGAGGTGCTCGAGACGCCCGGCCACACCTTCGAGAGCTTGAGCCTGGTGCTGCGCGACCGCAGCACGGGCGACGCGCCGCTGGGCGTCTTCACCGGCGACGCGCTCTTCGTCGGCGACGTCGGTCGCGCCGACTTCTACCCCGACCGCGCCGAGGAGGTGGCCGGGCTGCTGTACGACAGCCTTCACCAGAAGCTGCTGCCGCTGGGCGATCACGTCCTGCTGTGGCCTGCCCACGGCGCGGGCTCGGTCTGCGGCAGCGGCATGGCCGATCGCGACTGGAGCACGCTGGGCTACGAGCGCCTGCACAACCCCCGGCTGCAGTTGAGCCGCGGCGCCTTCGTCGACGCCAAGGTCGCCGAGCACCACGTCAAGCCGCCCTACTTCGAGCGCATGGAGCGCATGAACCTGGCCGGGCCACCCCGTGTGCCCGACCGACCGCGCCCGACGCCCCTGTCCGTCAGCGAGTTCGCGCGCCACGTCGACGACGGCATGATCGTCGTCGACATCCGCAGCCCGGAGGCCTTCGCCGGCGCGTGCCTGCCCGACGCGCTGGCGCTGCCGCTGGACATGCTGCCCAGCTACGCCGGCTGGTTCGTGCCGGCGCGCCGACCCATCGGCTTGGTGGCCGATCACGCCGACGACGCCATCGAGGCCACCCGCCACCTCGCGCGCCTGGGCTACGACGAGGTGCTCGGCTACCTGGCCGGCGGCATGACCGCCTGGGAGGTGTCGGGCCGGCCCTACGATCGCATCCGGGCCGTGCCGGTGCAGACGCTGGCGCGGCGCGGCCGTCCCGGCGACGACTACGTGCTGCTGGACGTGCGCAGCGACGAGGAGTGGGAGAGCGGCCACCTGCCCGGCGCGACCCACGCGCCGCTGGACGCGCTGACGGAGCACCTGCGGGCCCTGCCCGACGACCGCCCGGTGACCACGTTCTGCGGCAGCGGGCGGCGCGCCATCATCGCGGCCTCGGTGCTGAAGCGCGCCGGGTTCGACGAGGTCGAAGACTGCCTCGGCTCGATGGCGGCCGTCGCCGCCGCCGACGAGGACATCACCGGCGCCCTGGAGGTCTGAGATGCTCGCGACACTGACCGCGCTCGCCGCCGCCCTCGTCCTCGCCGCCCCCACGCCGAGGGGCTGCCCGCAGGAAGGCATCGCCGTCCAGATCCTCGGCTCCGGCGGACCCACCGGCGACGACGGCCGCGCCAGCAGCGGCTACCTCGTGTGGATCGACGGCCGCGCCCGCGTGCTGGTCGACGCCGGCGGCGGCACCTTCCAACGCTTCGCCGCGTCCGGCGCACGGATCGAAGACCTCGAAGCCATCGCCCTGACGCACCTGCACGTCGACCACACGTCCGACCTGCCCGCGCTGCTGAAGGCGGCCTGGTTCGGCGATCGGGAGCGCCCGCTGGCGATCTTCGGCCCGGCCGGCGGCCCCGACTTCCCCGCCACCAGCGCCTTCGTGCACGCCCTGTTCGATCCCGACGAGGGCGCGTGGCGCTACCTCGGCGGCTACCTCGACGACGAAGACCACGCCCATCCGTTCGCGGTGTCGGTGGCCGACATCCCCGTGTCCCGAGGCGAAGCGATGACCGCCTACGACGACGGGAAGGTGCGACTCGAGACCGTCGCCGTGCCCCACGGCGACGTGCCCGCCCTCGCGTGGCGCGTGGAGATCGGCGAACGCTCCATCGTCTTCATGGGCGACCAGCGCGCGGACCAACAGCGCTTCTTCGACCTCACCCGCGGCGCCGACCTGCTGATCGCGCACGCCGCCATCCCGTCCGAGGCCAGCAAGTCCGCCCGCGCCCTGCACGCCACGCCCACCGCGCTGAGCAAGCTGGTGCGGGCCACGAAGCCGGGCAAGGTGGCGCTGTCGCACTGGATGGGCCGCAGCCTTCACCAGCAGAAGCCCATCCGCGCGATCGTCGCGAAGGGCTACGCGGGCGAGGTGCTGTTGGCCGAGGATGGCATGTGCGTGGGGCTGTGAGCGACGTCGGGCGCCGCGCCGAGCAACGCGCGCACGAACTCGCTGATGATCGACGGTCGCACGGTATCGGGCGGCACCATCACACCGTCGGGCGACCCGAAGGCCATCCTCCCCAGCGTCTGGGACGCAGGGGCCGCATACGACGCCGGCTCGGCGAGCAGCCCCGGTGAGAGGTGCGCGACGCCGATCAGGCCACCCGGCACCGCGCGCGCCAACAGCGTCCGATAGGGCCCCTCGCTGCCCACCGCTCGCCAAGCCGGTGTCTCGGCCAGCCGCCGACACGCCGCGTCGCTCAGGACCGTCCCTTCGCACTGGACGATCTCGACGCCCTCGGTCCTCGCCGGGTCCAACGTGAAGACCGGGCGCGTCAGCTGGCCCAGCACGTCCGGCGCGCCGCGCGTCTGCAAGCGGCCGACCCACTCGGCGGCGCCCTCTGCGCCCAACTCCACGGGGTGGACGACGCCGACGCGCTGCGACGGCCCCACCTCGATGATCGCCCCCGAGGCCGACCGCAGCTGGCCCTCGGGTTCCAGCAGCCCGACGTCGACCAGCTGCTCGTCGGCGTACACGCCCCAGAGCACGGACGGCGCCACCCGCCCGACCAGCGGGTGCCGCACGACGAACGCGTCGAAGGCGTCACGGGTCCAGGTCGGGCCCGCCCACAGCGCTTCGAGCAGGCGATCGCGCACGATCGGGGCAAAGGGCTCGACCATCCACCGGAGCCCGTCCAACGCATCTCGCGCCTCGGTGACCACCGCGCCGCTCTCGCCCTTGCGGGGCCGCGGCAGCTTCTCCAGCACCCGTCCGTCGGCGTCGCGCAGCGTGATCCCCAGCGCCGCGTTCACCTCGGCCGTGAAGCTGCGGCTGCCGAAGGAGAGCCGGCGCACCCCGCCCTCGGGCAGCAGCGGCGTCGGTACGCGGCGGTCCCAGAGCTCGCTCTCGGACAAACCCCGGCGCGCGGCCACGTCCGCCACCGCGCGCGCCGCGCGCTGCCCGACGGCGCTCGTACCGCGGCGGATCTCAATCGTGCTCAGCGACGCGATCGCCGCGTCGTGCCCCAAGCGCGCCAAGGCGGCGATGCCGTCCGTCGCCGCCGCGTAGTCCGCGTTCGCCCACCGCTCGGCCAGTCGACCCAGGCACCGCGACACCGACGGCCCCCCGACGTGCGCCGCGGCGTGCACCACCCAACGCTGCGCCGGCGGTCGCCCCGCGTCGTCCCACCGCCGCAGGAGCGCACACAGAAGGGGGTCGAGCGATCCCGGCGCCAGCGCCTCGAGCGCCTCGGCCAGGCCTCCGAAGATCGCGTCCGGCTCGCACGACGCCAGCAGGATGCGCAGGTTCTCCATCGCCTCGTCGCCCAGCGGGGCGCCCTCGCGCGTCGTCGGCCGGGGCGACGGCATGGGTTCCCACCAGGGAGGCGCCTTGGGCGCCCGCTTGGGCGCCTGGTCGTTGGGGAAGGCCTGCATCCATGCCAAAGCGGTCGCCGCGCCCGTCGGCCCGGCCTCGGCGCCCACGGACTCGATCACCTCGGCGAGGCCCTCGTCGCGCAGCAGGTCGAGCACCCCGCGGGCGAGCGCGCGGCCCTTCGCCCCGCCGCTCGCCGCGGACAACGCCCAGCGCGCGGACACCGCGGCGTGGCGAAGCAGCCAGCTGCGCGCCAGCCCACGTTGGGTGCGGTCACCGGCCAACAACCTCGCCGCGTAGGGCACCACCTCCACCGCCGCGAAGGCGCGCGCCGCCGACAGCCCCAGCTCGACCCGGTCGTCGAGCAGGGCGAGCACGCCCGGCAGGGCCGCCAACTCGACCGTGGCCAGCCAGTACTCGACGCCGACCCCGAGGGCCACGAACGTGCCGGCCGGCAGCGTGTTCCACAGGCGCAGCGCCAGTCGCCGCGGCAGGTGCGGCAGCAAGGTCGCCGGCGCCAGCCGTGGTCGACGCCGCCCAGCGGCCGCCAGGGCGGCGAGCCCCTCGTCGTCCTCCGCGGTGGCCAGGCGCGCGACGCTCGCGGGCAGGCCCAGGTGCTCGAGCAGGCCCGCCACCCGCGTGGACGCGGGCTCGGCCGGCGCCGGAGGCACCTCGGCCAACCATGCCTCGCGCTCACCCGGCAGCCAGGCCATGGCCGGTGGGATCCTGCCCAGCGCCTCGAAAGGGTTCGACGCCGCGCGGCGTCGCCGACGATGCGCCGGCACGCGCAGCGCCTCGGGCAGCGCGCTCGCGGGCGCCGGCGCGACGTCCGCCTCCACCCCGACCGATCCCTCGCCGGACGGCTCCCCCATCACCGCCGCCAGCTCGGCCCGGACGCTCCCCTCGAGCGAGAGGACGACCGGCAGCGCCGCCGCGCGATGGGCGCCCGTCAGCGCCGCGAGCACGCGACCCAGCGACCGCACGACGGACTCCGAACCCGCGGCCATGCGCGGGATGATGTGCCGCGGCGCCACCTCGATGCACTCGCGCGCCAGCTCGTCACGCTGCCATCCCACCCGTTCGGTCAACAGCGAGACGGCCTCGTCGGGCGCCAGGAGCGCCTCGATGCCGATCGGCCGCGCGACGGTCAGGATGTCCGCCCCGAGGGCCGGGCCGAAGTTGGCGAGCAGCGTCCAGGCCGTCGAGACGGCCCACTCTCGGTCGGCGGGCAGGGCCTTCGCCAGGCGGCCCACCATGCGGTCGTCACCGACCGACCCGAGCAGCGCGCCGGCCATGGGGAAGAAGCGCGGCCACCAACCGGACGGGTCGAGGCGCTCCTCCGCCAGCGCGTCCGCCCAGGCGGGTCGCTCGGGGAACAGGAAGGCCAGCGCCACCCGCTGCGCCTGACTGCCGACGATGCGCAGGGCCTCGGCCCGCGCCAGCGCCGCGCGCCACGACGCCTCGGAGCACGCGCTCAGGTGCGTGCGCAGGCGGGTCAGCGGCTCGACCCCCTCGACGCTCACGGCCAGGGGATCGTAGGCAGCGCCGTAATCCCAACGCGCGTCCGCGTAGCGCGCGGCGGCCTCGACCGCGTCCGGCAGGCCCATCAGGGCCACCCACCAGTCCACCACCGCGTTCTCGATGGGCCGACTGTTCGCGCGCGCCAGCCGCACCTCGAAGTAGCGCAGCGCCGTGGCCGCGCTGCCCGAATCCATCGGGATGTCCCGACCGAGCGCCATGGCCTCGAGGAACGAGGTGCCACCGAGCGGGCTGCCTCGCATATTTCCGCGCGTCTGTCCCAACAACGCCGACCATCGATCCCGCAGCATCTTCCAGAGCTTCGCCTTCGAAGCCACCCGCGCACGTCGGGGCCGCGCTCGGCAGGGCAGCGCGTGCGCCGCTGCGGCGGCGCGGATCTCCGCGTCGTTCATCCTCTCCATGACTTCCCCCAATCGACCCGTGAGCCCAGCGGGACACGACGCCCTCCGCGCCGAGCCCCCGCACCGCGAGCATCGCAGCCACGCGGCACCGATGCCAGCCCCTTCAGGCCCCCACGACACGAGCCTGGCGGAACAGCGCCTCGCTCATCGGGTGCTCGAGCGCCCACTCGATGCTCATCGGGCGCTCGCCCTGGTGCGACAGCAGCCTGAGCGGGCCGAGGAAGGCGAAGGGCGTCGTCTCACCGCGGTCGTCCTTGCGGGTGTGCCGGACGAACAGCAGCGGGGTGACGCCCTGCTCGGCGTGGCGCACGTGGCGCTGACCCTTGGTGTCGTCCGGGCGGGTGCGGCTCTGTGACTCCCAGTGGAAGCGATCCGGCGCGATGGCGTAGTCCCGGTACATCGTGCTGGCCGAGAAGTCCTCTTCGTCCTTGTGCAGCGTCACGAACAGCAGGTTGCAGCCGCTGCGCTTCTCGAACAGCACGCCCTCGCGCGGCAGGTACAGCGTGCCGTCGCGCACGTCGTCGAAGGCGGCCATGATCTCGTGTCGTCCGTAGCGGGCGTGCAGGCTGAGGGGGGCGTCGTGGGCCCAGGGCGGCGCGAGGTGGTCGAGCCGATCGCGCAGCAGCGCCAACAGGGCGCGCAGCTCGGCCAGCATGGCTGGGTGCCGCCACAGGGGCGCGAGCGCGTCATCGGCCACCGCCTCGGCGCCGAACAGCATCACGGCGAGCATCATCCGCAGGCGGCGGGCGCGCTCGTCCCGCGAGGGACCCGGCGGCGTGTCGCCGGCCAGGAGCGTTCGCCAGGCGTCCAGGCGCTGCAGGTCGTCGACGTGCAGCAGCCGGCCCAGCGCGCGGCCGAGCGCGTCCTCGTCGGGGCCGGCGGGCGGCGTCGGCAAGCCCGCCGCGCGGCGCAGGTCGGCGTAGGAGCGTTTGCGGTAGATGTCGGTCAGGTCGAGATCGGTCTCGCGCAGGAAGTCCGCCAGCGAGACATCGCCCAACGCCTTCAGCTCGCGCACCAGGCTGCGTTTGTCCGCGCCGATGGCCTGCCGGAGGCTCTCGAGGACGATCTCGCGGCTCTGGCGGTCGAACTGCAGGGCGCAGCCGGCCGGCAGCCAGGGGAAGTCGCGCTCGACCTGCCGCGTGAGGGCGCGGCGGCCTTCGCCGGTGATCGCGCGCAGCTTGCGGTCGAAGCGGAACTCGCGGCGCGGGCGGCCGACGAAGTCGAGGACGGTGAGGCAGCGCTTCTGCGGCGCGCGCCGTAGCCCGCGGCCGAGCTGCTGCAGGAACAGCGTCGCGCTCTCGGTGGGGCGCAGGAACAGCACCGTGTCGACGCGCGGGATGTCGACGCCCTCGTTGAAGACGTCGACGGTGAACAGCACGCGCGGGCGATCCTCGGCGTCGCCCTGCAGGGCGTGGTAGAGGCGGCGACGCTCCTCGGTGCGGGTGCCGCCGGTGATGACCGCCGCCGGGATGCCGGCCCTCGTGAACGCGCGCGCCATGTACTCGGCGTGGTGGACGCCGGCGCAGAAACCCAGCGCGCGCATCGCGAGCGGATCGGCGACGTGCTCGCCGACGGCGCTGGCGACGAGGTGGGCGCGGCGGTCGTGCCCGGTGTACAGGCGATCGAGCGCGCCCGCGTCGTAGCGCCCCCCGCGCCAGGCGACGTCGCTCAGGTCGACGCCGTCGTGCAGCACGAAGTACTGGAAGGGCACCAGCAGGCCGCGGTCGATGGCGTCCCACAGGCGGATCTCGGCGGCGACCCGGCCGTCGAAGTGATGGGTCACGTCGACGCCGTCCCCGCGCTCGGGCGTGGCGGTGAGGCCGACCAGCTCGGTCGGCCGCAGGTGCGTCAGCAGCGCCTCGTAGGTGGGCGCCTCGGCGTGGTGGAACTCGTCGATGACGACGTGGGCGAAGTGATCGGGCGCGAAACGCTCCAGGCGCGTGCGGAGCGATTGCACCGACGCGAACACCGCGCGCCACTCGACCGGCTCGGCGCCCCCCACCAGCAGCTCGCCGAAGCTGCCGTCGCCCACGGCGTGGCGGAAGGTGTCGCGCGCCTGGGTCAGGATCTCCTGCCGGTGCGCGACGAACAGGAGCGTCGGCCGCCGCCCCGGCCCGCACTGCGCGGCGTAGTCCAGCGCGGCCACGACCGTCTTGCCCGTGCCCGTCGCGGCGACGATCAGGTTGCGGTGGCGCCCGTGGAGCGTTCGCTCGGCCTCGAGGTGCTCGAGGATCTCGCGCTGAAAGGGCCGCGGCCGCAGCTCGAACAGCACCGAGAGCGTATCGTCCGGCTGTGCCTGCGCCCGGGCCCGAGCGAAGCGCGCGGCGTCGAAGGGCTGGAACTCGGGATCGGACCAGTAGGTGTCGAAGGTGGCCGCGAGCTGCTCGAGCACCCGGCGGTTCTCCACCGCGCTCAGGCGCACGTTCCACTCCAGCCCGTCGTGCAGCGCGCCGTGCGACAGGTTGGACGAGCCGACGTAGGCCGTGTCGAAGCCGGAGTTACGGTGGAAGATCCAGGCCTTGGCGTGCAGGCGCGTAGCCTGGGCGTCCTCGGCGACGCGCACCTCGGCGCCGAGCGTCTCGGTGAGGTCCTGGAGCACGCGCGGCTGCGTGACGCCCAGATAGCTCGACGTGATGACCCGCAGCAGGCCGCCGCGCTCGACGAACGCGCGCAGCCCCGACCGGAGCGCCGCGTAGCCGCTCCAGACGAGGAAGGCGCACAGCAGGTCGACCCGGTCGGCGCTCTCGAGCTCGCGCGCCAACTCGGCGCCGAGTCTTGGTTGCTCGCGGCCGTTGGTCAGCAGGCCCGCCTCGGCCAGCGGCAGGTCGGGGCGACCGGGCGCTGGGGCGGGCGGCGTCGCGATGGCGGTCAGCAGCGTCGGACGGAGGCGGTCGCCGTCGAGGACGAAGTCACCCACCTGGGTCGCCAGGGCGCCGATGAGGTGGTTCACGACGGTGGTGCGCTCGTCGGGCTTGGCCGCCGCGAGGGCCCGCTCGACGTAGGCGGCCAGGTGGCGCGCCAGGACGCGGGGGGCCTCTTCGGCGCGGAGGGGGCGGGTCTCGACGCCGGGGTGGCCGGTGAGGTGGGTGGCGAGCGCTTCGGTGAGGAGCGCTTCGTACAGGCCGGGGGCGGCGGGAGCGGGGTGCTTCGGTGGGGTGCCCATGCCGCCAGGCTCGAGCAGGTGGGGGTGGGG
>JAUHXL010000375.1 GCA_030426945.1 bacterium | reverse complement strand
GGCCCACCCACACGCTGCCGTCGCCCCGGACCTCCTTCTTGAAGATGGGCACGTCCGCCTTCAGGCGCTCGATGACGAAGCTGCAGGCGGCGAAGGTGTCCTTGCGGTGCGCGGCGCTGACCGCCACCACGACGGCGGCCTCGCCCACGGCCAGCACCCCCAGCCGGTGGTGCACGGCCACCCGGCAGTCGGCGAAGCGTTCGCGCGCCTCGTCGACGATCTGCTGCATCACCTTCAGCGCCATCGACGCGTAGGCCTCGTACTCGAGGCGCTCGACGCGATGCTCGCCGGTGTGGTCGCGCACGCTGCCGATGAAGGTGACGACGGCCCCGCGATCCGGGCCGGCGACGAGGGCCTCGACGGCGCGGGGGTCGAGGGGCGCGTCGCACAGCGCCACCCGCGGGCTGCCGCCGCTGACCGGCGGGATGAGCGCCACCTCGGCGCCGGCCTCGAGCGGGCGGTCGAGATCGGCGACGAAGGCCTCGTCCACCGCGACGCGCACATAGGGCAGCAGCGGCTCGAGGGCGGCGTGGCGCGCGACCAGCGCGTCGAGCAGCGCCCGCACCGTGGCGCCCGCGGGCAGGTCGATCATCTCGTCGGCGCGCCCGCAGCGCTCCCGCGCGGCCGCGAAGTACAGCACGGTGATCTGCACACGTCCCCCGTGGTTGTTCGGCACCCTCGCGCCGGGGTTTACTGTCCGCCCGCGTATGTAGCCGAGTTGCCGCCATGGGTCGACCCGTCCGTCCGTTCCTGCTCGCCCTCGCCCTCGGTCTGCCGGCCGCGGGCTGCCTCGTGCCGGACGAGGCCAGCGACGGCCCCGCCGCCCGGCAGGGTCAGCCCACGCCGGACGCCGCGCCGGGCGACGCGGCGCCGACCGCCGATGGTGGTCCCGCGGTCGACGCGGCCGTCGACACCGACGCCGAGGTCATCGACGCCGCGCCCACCGACGCCGCGCTCGACCCCGACGCGACGGCCGACGCCGCGCCGCCGGACGCGGGGCCACCGGTGGACGCGGGACCGCCGCCCGTCGAGCGTCCCGTCGCGTGCGGCGATCCCACGACGCTGAACGTCGGGGCGGCCGGCGCTGCGGTGACCGTGGGCGCGGCGGGCGGCGCGCTGGTCGACACCACCCTGAGCGTCCCACCGGGCGCCCTCGCCGCCGACACGACGCTCACCATCGCCTGCGACCCGGCGCCGATCGTCGACCTCGATCGCGTCGTGGCCGCCGGCCCGGTCACCCGCGTCACCGCGCCGGCCCCCCTGCCCCTCGCCGCGTCGGCGCGCCTGACGCTGGTGCTGGACGCCGCCGGCCTGCCCGAGGGCCTGCGCCCGGATCACCTGCGCCTGTTCTGGAAGCCCGATCGCTACCCCGGCGTCGCCGAGCCCCCGCTCGTGAACCCGGTCATCGACCTGCGCGCGGGCACCGTCACCTTCGAGACGCCCGGCCTCGGTGACTTCCAGCTCGGGTACCCGCCCGACGCCGGCCAGCCCATCGAGCGCCGCCTCACCTGGCGCGCCATCACCGGCGTCAGCATGGGCGCGGGCGCCGCCATGTACCTCGGCACGCGCTACGCCGAGCACTTCGACTACATCGCCCCCCTCGGCGGCCCCACCGACTGGCCCTACCTGATGCGCTACATCCGCGAGCGCCTGCTGGGCGGCTTCTGCACCGCCGCCAGCCCCGAGGGCGTCGGGGCCTGGTGCGGCCTGCCCCCGCCGACCGAGCCCTACGAGCACGACAGCACCTACCTCGACTGGTTCTTCGCCGACAACGGGGGCCGCTTCGACCGCGAAGAGTACGTGCAGATCTTCCAGGATCTCGCGTACGCCTACGGCAACCCCTTCCTCTACAACGACCAGAGCCCCTATCGGCCGCCGGGCATGCCGCGCGACGAGCTGCTGCGGCCCAAGCCCGAGCGCTGCGCGGCCGAGTGTCGCGGGGACGACTGCCCCGCCCCCGCGACCTTCACCATCGCCACGGGCTTCTACGACGACGAGTACAACCCCGACGGGACCCTGCCGGTCATCGCGTACTGCGACGGCGAGGACGGGGAGCCGCTGGGCGTGTTCGACGACGCCGTACGGCACCGGGATCCGGTCGAGGTGCTGATGGCCGTGGACGTCAACGGCAACGGCCGGCGCGACGCCCACGAGCCGGTCCTGCGCAACCCCTTCGAGCCCTTCGCCGACGTCGGCTGCGACGGCGTGCCCAGCAGCCTCGAGCCGGGCTATGACCCCATCACCGCGCCCGATCCGGCCGGCGACGACTACGACTGGTACCGGAACCCGCGCGGCACCGAGGGCAACTGGCTGTTCGATGGTCCCGATCGCTGCGGCGCGGGCACGACCGAGCCCTACGAAGACGTCGGTCTCGACGGCGTGCCCGACACGCCGCAGCTCGCCGACGGCGGCTACGACTTCGGCGAAGGCAACGGGCGCTTCGACGCCAACCCCAACTACGCGCGCTTCATCGAGCGCTCGGGCGGCCTGATCTTCGCGGAGCTGCCCGCCGCCGACCGCGCGCGGCTGCGGGTGTGGGCCGATGGCGGCATCCGCGACATCTTCAACTTCGCCACCGCGACCAACCACCTGATGGGGCGGCTGCAGGGCGCGGGGCAGAACGTGCGGATCTATGATCGCTTCCCCACCATCCTGCCCACCGACGACGAGGTCTTCGTGCCGGAGCTGGCCACCCCGGATCCCTTCGGCGCCCTGGGACAGAGCGTCTTCGTGCGCTACGGCGATCCCGAGGCCGACGCGCTGGCCATCGACATGGGGGACGGCGCGCACGTCGGCACCGTGCCGCAGGCGATCAACCGCTTCATCACCATGTTCGACTGGGTGCACAACCGGTGGCCCGAGGGCGACCGCGCGCCGGTGCCGCCCCCCTTCGAGCGCGAGGACACGGTGGTCTTCTTCCACAGCGAGCGGCTGGGCAAGACCTACCGGTACGGCCTCAGCCTGCCCCCCGGCTACGGGCGCGCCGAGAACGCCGAGGTGCGCTACCCGGTGGTGCTGCTGCTGCACGGCTATGGGCAGGGCCCCGAGGATCTGCCGGTGGCGGGCACGCTGCTGGCCGGCTTCATGGCCAGCGGCAACTGGCAGAAGTCGATCCTCGTCTACCCCGAGGGCTTCTGCGGCGACAGCGACGCCTACCAGTGCAACGACGGCGTCGACAACGACGGGGACGGGCTGGTGGACGCGGGCAACGACCGCCTGCGGCGGCGGGCCTGCGAGGACGACGGCGACTGCAACGGCGACTACACCTGCCGCGACAACCACATGGGGCTGGGGCGCTTCTGCTGCCCGCCCGACTGGACGCACTGCGGGCCGCCGGAGCAGGAGGTGTGCGGCAACCGGCAGAGCGGGCGCAGCGAGTCGGGCGAGGCGGTGACGCTGTGCTCGGACGGCGTGGACAACGACCTCGACGGGCGCACGGATCTCGACGACCAGGGGTGCATGGGGCGGCCCGAGCAAGACACCGAGGCCGACTGCAAGCAGGGCTCGTTCTACACCACCCACGTCGCCGGACGGGACGGCGAGGCCGGCGGCCCGGACTTCGAGGGCGCGCTGCTCGACCTGCTCGAGCACCTCGACGCGAACTACCGCACCCGGCGCCCCGAGACGATCACCGTCCGGCGCTGATCAACCGTCGGCGAGCGCCCACGCCATGACGCGGCGCGCGTCGGCGGTGGGCGTCAGCGGCTGCTCCACCGCCACCTGCCAGCCCGCCTCCGGGCGCGGGCGCGCCGCCAGCCGCCAGGCCGCCTCGCGCACGGCCACCTCGACCTCGGCGTCGTCGGCCAGCGCGTTGAGGTGGTGCATGAAAGACGTGCCGTAGCTCGGGCGCGGATCGCCCGCCAGCCGCGCCTTGATCGCCATGCCCGCCGCCCGGCGCGCGCCCACCCGCCCGCGACCCGCGTTGCCCGCGCGCCACGAAGCCTCGGCGGCCTCGAGCTCGGTCGCCGCCTGCCGCCGCCACTCCGCGGCCTCGCTCATCTGCTGCCCCCGATCCTCACAGGCCGAGCTGCCGCCGCGCCTCGAACAAAGCGACCGCCGCGCACTGGGCCAGGTTCAGCGAACGGATGTTCGGGTTCTCCATCGGGATGCGCACCCAGTCGTCGGGCCGCGCCTTCAGCAGGTCGTCGGGCAGCCCGGTCGTCTCGGTGCCCAGCACCAGCGCGTCGTCGGATCCGTACGTGACGGCCGTGTGGCTGCGGGTCGCGTGCGCCGTGAACAACCACGCGCGCCCGGGCACGTCGAGCGCCTCCTCGAGCGACGACGTGACGTGCAGGTCGATCCAGGGCCAGTAATCCAACCCGGCGCGCTTCAGGTACTTGTCCTCGAGGCTGAACCCCAGGGGCTCCACCAGCCACAGCGGCGTGTTCGTCGCGGCGCACAGGCGCCCGACGCTGCCGGTGTTGGGAGGGATGAGCGGGTTGACGAGCACGATGCGCATGCAGCGCTGACTATCACGGCCGAGGGCGGGATTGAAGGCCGTGAGGCGCGTTGAGTGATGGGCCACGGAGTGAACTGCGGAGGGCGGTCAGCGGTCCGCGGTCAGCGGTCAGCCGGGCTCCGATGGCCCCGGCAACCAGCAGCGCGGTGCCGAGCTCTCGGCGGCGACTCCCAGGCACGACGCGCCCATCGCCGCGGCGAAGCTGAGAGCTGATAGCTGATAGCTGAAAGCCCGTTGGCCAACCGAGCGGGCCGACGGGAAGAGAGTGGGGGCGCCCCCCCGGCGCCGAGGGAGGAAACGCCGGGGGGGCGGGAGGCGCGGGTCACTGGGCCGGGCGCACCTGATCCGAGGCGCGGCAGCCGCGGCCGGCCGCGTTGAGGGCGGCGACCTCGTCGGCGATGGCCTCGGCGTCCAGCTCGGCGTCGGCCAGGAAGCCGGGCTCGCTCAGGGCGCGCTCGGCGTAGGCGTACACACCCAGGACGGTCCAGTGGGCGAAGGGGCCGTGGTTGACGCGGGCCTGGCCGAAGGACGCGGTGCCCATCTTGCCGGCGCGGTCGTAGCCCAGGTTCAGCGCCAGGGCCGCCACCTCGGAGGCCAGCCGGCTGGTGCTCGACGCGGCCGGATCCTCGAGATCCTGCGCCAGCGGCGCGGCGTCGGCCATGCCGGGCAGCGCGGCGACGATGGCCTCGGGGGCGGTGAAGGTCAGCCGGTGGTCGCCCCGCCCCACGGTCAGGCCGTCGGGGAAGACGCCGGCGAAGCTCTGGGTCCAGAGACAGGCGCCGGTGGTGTCGCACTCGGCGCCCCAAGCGAAGGCGTCCAGCGTGCAGATGGCGCCGTCGTCGAAGCGCTTGAACGCGGGGCTCGGCGCGCTCTCGTCGAGGGCCGGCGCCGCCGGCGGGTCGACGCGGGGCAGCCGCGGCGAGAGGCCGAAGCCGTCGCTGGGCGACTCGACGACCACGTCGGGGTGCTCGAGGCTCGGCGCCGACGGCTCGACCCGCATCGGCGGCTCGGCGGCCTCGCCGCCCCCGACCACGACCACCTCGCGCCCGGCGTGGTGATCGAACACCGGCGGCATGGTGGCCTCGGCGTAGGGGGCGCCGGGCAGCCCGGCGGGGCCCTCGGTGGCGCAGCCGACGGTCAGCGTGCCGACGGCGAGGGCGGCGGCGGCGAAGCGGATCGAGTCACGGATCGGGCGGTTCATGGGGGCTCCCTCGGGTGGCGGTCCGGGCCGCGGCGCGGCCGTCTCACCGCCTTCAACGGAGGGGAGCAATAGAGGTATGAGAAGACGAGTGTCGCGGGACGCCCCCTGGGTTGTCGCGAACCCAGGGAGACGCACCGCGCGGATCAGCGCAGGGGCGTCACCTGGGTGGCGGGGCGGCCGGGGACCACGATCATCGGGCCCGCCTTCGTCCGGGCGACCGCGGCGTTCAGCACCGGGGGGACCGCGCGCAGGGCCTTGCGGGGCCACGGCGTCGTCGCGCCCGGCGGGAACAGGCTCAGCGCCTTGTTGCCGCGCGCGGCCAGCGCGGCCTTGCCGTCGCCGTCGGGATCCACCGCCCACAGCTCGAAGAAGGTGAACTCCTCGGGCGAGCCGGCCACCGGCTGCACGGTGGGCTTGCCGTCGACGAACCGCACGCGCTTCACCTGGGCGCGCGCCTCCTTGCCGTAGTTGGCCACCCAGCCGTCGGCGACGTAGAGCGTCGGCCCCGGATCGTCTCCCAGCTGCGCCACGAGCAGCGTGCGCACGCCCTGATCGACGGGCACCGGCACCGGACCGGTCGCGAGGTGCACGGTCAAATCACCGGGCTCCCCCTTCGCGTCCCCGTACACGCGGCCCACGGCGTGGTCGACGGCGCCGTCCCCGTCGAGATCACCGAAGGCGTGGCTGCTGGCCATCCGCACCTCGGGTCCCTCGTGCGCCGCGCCGTCCGCCTCGAGGTGCCGCGTGCGCACCATGTACTTGCTGGCGTAGTACGCGAGCGCCAGCTCCGGCGCGCCGTCGCGATCGACGTCGGCCACCGACAGGTGCGCGAGCTCGTTGCGCGGGCCTTGGTGGCGCCACAGCTCCTTCGCCGCGCCGGTGGCCGGATCGACGGCCTGCACCACCAGCGGCGCGTCGAGGAAGCCCCGACCCAGGCCGCGGCCGACGAAGAGGCGCTCACCCTGGCCGAGGTCGCCCGCGACGACGTGGGTGACGACACCGGGGCCGGTGATCCGCCAGCGCGGCGTCGTCGGCGGCGCCGCGGCGGCCGGCGCCGCCCACAGGGCGTCGGCGTCGGCCCCGAGGATCAGATCCTCGCCAGCGACCGTCACCGCGAACACGCGGTCGCTGGCCGGCCAGCCCGCGGCGGCAGGCGCGGGCGCAGCGGCAGGCGCGGGCGCAGCGGCAGGCGCGGGCGCCTTGGCCGGCGCCGCCTTGGCCGGCGCGGCCTGCGCGGACGCCGCCTGTGCGGGCGCCGCCGCGTCCGGCGCCGCGGGCGGCGCGGGCGCGCTGCAGGCCGCCGCCGCCACCCCGATCACCGCGCACAGCAGGGCCCTCATCGGTGCGCGTCCATCAGCCGGGTGAAGCGCTCGAACAGATAGCCCGCGTCGTGCGGGCCGGGGCTGGCCTCCGGGTGGTACTGCACGCTGAACAGCGGGTAGCCGGGGTGGCTCAGCCCCTCGCAGGTGCCGTCGTTCAGGTTCACGTGGCTCACCTGCGCGCCGTCGAGCTTCGCGCCGTCGACCGCGAAGCCGTGGTTCTGGCTGGTGATCTCCACGCGCCCGGTGGTCTCGTCGCGCACGGGCTGGTTGCCGCCGCGGTGGCCGAACTTCAGCTTGTAGGTGTCGGCGCCCAGGGCGCGCGCCAGCACCTGGTGGCCGAGGCAGATGCCGAAGATGGGCACCT
>JAUHXL010000374.1 GCA_030426945.1 bacterium | reverse complement strand
GCCCTCTCCCGGGGTGCAGGTCCGTGCCGGGTATTCGGTGTACAGGGCACGGGTGGCACTCCCGGGAGAGGTCCAATCCGCAACCTCGCCGATCCACGTCGGAAACGGTACAGGGCACGGGCACGTTCTTCTTGACGAAGGTCGCCGCGGGCCCGCGCGCTGGGGCTCGTCAGGGCGAGGGCGAGGGCAAGGGCAAGGGCAAGGGCAGGGGCAAGGGCGGCGCTTCGCGCCTTAGAACACCAACGACAGGTTCGCCGCCACGTTGAACACCGTCGTCTCCTCGATGCGGATGCGGCGCCCCTGCGCGTCGATGGCCGGCACGTAGGTCGGGTTGTGCTCCGCGGGGTCGTAGCGCGGATCGCCCTTCGCTTCGACCAGGCCCGAGCCGTCCAGATCCTTGCCGATGTCCGCGGTGCCGAGGAAGTGCTCCGTGTCGTGATCGAGGCCGATGTGCACTGCCAGCTTCGTGTACTTCGACAGATACGCGCCGAAGCCGGCGCGCACGCGGAAGGTCATGTACTCCTCGACGGTGGTGATGCCGTCGAAGGTGGGCTCGGCCGCCAGCTTGCTGCGGCTGTCGGGGTTGTAGACCGCGCAGTTGCCGCCGGTGGCCGCCGAGGGATCGCAGGTGCGCGTCTGCGCGTTGGCGCTGCCGCCGGCGAGCGCGTCGAACAGCTCGCTGTAGTCCCGGCCCTCGGCCTGATAGGTGGCCCCGAGGCTCAAGTCGAGGAAGATCTTCACCCCGTACTTGGGCTGCTCGAAGGCGATGAACTCGCTGCCCAGGTCGAAGTCGAGGCGGGCGCCCGGGCCGACGTGCTCCTGACTGTCGCCGTAGTCCTTGAACAGCGAGCTGTCCGACGGGATCGGCAGGATGCCCGCCACGCGCACGTAGGGATCGGTGTAGTGGAAGCGCCGCGACAGGCTGGTCGCCAGCGTCAGCTCGTGCACGCCGCGGCCGACGCCCTCGTTGCCGAACTCCATCACCTGCCCGGTGGGCGCGCGGTAGCCGAACTCGAGCGTCCAGTTGCCGCGCTGATCGTCCCGTTCCTGCGCGATGGGCGACCAGCGCAGCATGAACTGCATGTCGCCGAAGCCCGCGCGCGTGGGCAGCCCGGCGTTGGGCACCTCGAACAGGCGCTCCTCGTCGGCCGGCGCGATGGTGCTGGTGTCCGCCGTGACCACCGCGCTGTTGGCGTCACCGCCGTTGCCGGCGAAGCGCACCGACTGCTCGTCCTGCACCACGATGGGCGCCTCGATCGCCAGCTCGAGATCGTGCCAGATGCCGAAGCGCACCCGCGGCACCACCTCGTGGATCACCCGCTCGTAGCGCAGCTCCTTGACCTGCACCAGCTCGCCCGCCGGCCCCGCGTCGGGGCAGGTGTCGCGGTCGAAGGAGCGCAGGGACGGGCTGCAGGCGTACTCACGGGTGATCTTCGCCCGCCGCAGCGAGCGCCGGTACGTGATCTCGCCAGTGAAATCGTAGGGGTCGTTCTCGTCGTCGGCGTCGATGACGTCGGTCAGCTCGGCGGCGCTCGCGGGCGCGGGCGGCAACGCGGACGAGGCGGCCGCGAGGGCCGCGACGAACAACACGGAGGGCCGGAACATGGGCACGCCTCGCGGGTAGACGACAGCGCGGCGAGCATAAACGCGACCGCGGCGGGAGTAAACCTTGGCCCGCGCCGCGCCTCGGGGCGTCGAGCGCGCGCCCCTACTCGTCGCGGAGCCCGAGCTCCTTCATCTTGGTCTGCAGGCTCTTGCGCGAGATCTCCAGCTTGCGGGCCGCGCGGGTCACGTTGCCCCCGGTCTCCTCGAGCGCCCGCTCGATCATCTCGCGCTCCAGCCGCTGCGTCGTCAGCTTGACCGCGTCCTTCAGCCCCGTGACGCCCACGGGCGGGATCGGCACCGCCGTCGTCCCGCCCCCCTCCACCTGGGCGCGCAGCTCCGCCGGCAGGTCGTCGGCGGTCACCGTGTCGCTCTCACAGAACAGCAGCGTGCGCTCGATCACGTTCTCGAGCTCCCGGATGTTGCCCGGCCACGCGTAGCGCAGCAGCACCTGCATCGCCGCGTCGTCCACCCGCTGCACGTCCCGCTCGAGGCGCGCGTTGTACTTGTCGAGCATGTGCTCCACCAGCAGGGGCACGTCGTCGGCCCGCTCCCGCAGGGGCGGCAGCTTGATGGGCACCACGTTCAGCCGATAGTAGAGATCCTCGCGGAAGCCGCCCCCCGCCACCTCGGCCTGCAGATCGCGGTTCGTCGCCGTCACCAGACGCACGTCCACCCGCCGCGTCGTGATGCCCCCCACCCGCTCGAACTCGCTCTCCTGAATCGCCCGCAGCAGCTTCACCTGCGTCTCGGTCGACACCTCGCCGATCTCGTCGAGGAACAACGTGCCCCCGTCGGCCAGCTCGAAGCGCCCGGGCTTGTTCGTCACCGCCCCGGTGAACGCCCCCTTTTCGTAGCCGAACAGCTCCGACTCGATCAGCGTGGCTGGGATCGCGGCGCAGTTCACCTTGATGAAGGGCTGGTCCGCCCGCGGCGAGTGCTCGTGCAGCGCCTTGGCGATCAGCTCCTTGCCCGTCCCGCTCTCCCCGGTGATCAGCACCGTCGACGGCGTGCCCGCCACCTTGTCGACGATGCCGAACACCCGCTGCATGGCCGTCGACGTGCCGATCAGCCCGAAGCGCCCCTTGGCCGGCTCCACCGCGTGCGGGTGGCTCTCGGTGCGGTTCAGCCGATGCGTCGCGACGGCCTTCTCCACCACCTTGGCCAGCTCGGCCTGATCGAAGGGCTTGGTGATGAAGTCGAAGGCCCCGGCCTTCAGCGCCTCGACGGCGGTGTCGACGGTGCCGTGCGCGGTGATGATGATCACCGGCAGATCGGGCAGGCGCTCCCCCACCCGGCGCAGCAGCGCCATCCCGTCGACGCCGGGCATCCGCAGATCGCTGATGACCGCCGCGTAGTCGGCATCGGCCAGCCGCGCGAGCGCCTCGGCCCCGTCGGCCACCGTGTCCACTCGGTAGCCTTGGCGGCGCAGCAACGCGCCGAGCACCTTGCGCAGGTTGCTCTCGTCGTCCGCGACCAGGATGGCGTCTGACATCGCGGCGACTTTAGCGCGCCGCCGCCGCGCCGCATAGGCGAGCGTTCGGGCGCGGCGCACGCCCGGTCACGCGGCGCTGTCCTGAGGCCGGGTCCGTGCTAGTCTCCCGCGGTGCGCCCCGCCCCGCTCCTCGTGCTGCTGCTGCTGCTCGCCCTGCTGCCGTGGCCCGCGCGCGCGGGCGACGCCACCCTCGAGTGGCGCACCCTCGACACGCCCAACTTCCAGCTGCACTACCCGGTGGGCCTCGACGCCCTCGCCTACCGCGCCGCGCGGCTGTGCGAAGAGGCCCACCGCGTCCTCTCGCCCTACTTCACGCGGCAGGCCACCCAGCGCGTGCAGGTCGTGCTCACCGACTTCGGCGACAGCGCCAACGGCTCGGCCAGCGCCCTGCCCTACCCGCACATCAACCTCTTCGCCGCGCCGCCCAAGCTCGACGGCAACCTGAACGACTACGACGACTGGCTGCGCCTGCTCGTCTTCCACGAGTACGTCCACATCCTGCAGCTCGACCAGACCCGCGGCCTGCCCGCCCTGATCAACGCGGTCTTCGGCGGCCTCATCGCGCCCAACCAGAACCTGCCCTCGTTCACCCTCGAGGGCGGCGCCGTGTGGCTCGAGTCGGCCACCTCGGCGCGCGGCCGCATCCACTCGGCCATCTTCCGCGGCTTCCTGCGCGTCCACGCCCTCGCCGACGCCCTCTACGGCATCGACGCCATCACCCACGTCCCGCTCACCTGGCCGGGCGCCAACGTCTGGTACATGTACGGCGGCCACTTCATCGACTGGGTCGCCCGCACGCGCGGCGAGCAGGTGATGGGGCGCATGCACGACGCCATGGCCGACGACGTCATCCCCTTCTCGCTCAACCGGGCGATGCTCGAGGCCACCGGCGAGACCTTCACCGCCCTCTACGAGGCGTGGCGCGTCGCCCAGACCGCGCGCGCCGAGGCCGAGCGCGACGCGCTGGCGGCGCAGGGCCTCACCGCCGCCCGGGCCCTCACCACCACCGGCCGCCGCCACGCCAACCCGCGCTTCCTGCCCGACGGCACCCTCTGGAACATCGACACCGCGGGGCGGCTGCCCTCGGGCATCTACGCCCGCACCCCGGACACGCCGGTCGACGGCTACGACCACCGCGTCGTCGAGCTCTACGGCACCGAGGGCTTCGACGTCTGCCGCGACGGCCGCCGCGTCGTCTTCGACCGCAACGAGCGCTACCGCGGCGCCTACAGCTTCGGCGATCTCTTCGTCTACGATCGCGTGGCCGACCGCACCACGCGCGTCACCCACGGCGCGCGACTGCGCGAGCCAGCGTGCTCGGTCGACGGCCGCTGGGTCGCCGCGGCGCAGATCCACGCCGGGCGCACCCGCCTCGTCACCATCGACCTCGCCGACGGCTCGCTCGCCGTCCTGCACGATCCCGGCGGCCTCGACCAGATGGCCTTCCCGACGCCCACGCCCGACGGGCGCGCGGTGGTCGCCCTGCGGGTCAGCCAGACGCACGGCCGCGATCTGGTGCGCGTCGACCGCGCCACCGGCGCCCTGACGCCGCTGACCGACGACGGCGCCCTCGAGCTGCACCCGCGCTTCTCGCTCGACGGGCGCTGGCTGCTCTGGGCGAGCGATCGCACCGGCGTCTACCAGATCCACGGCCGCCCCTGGCCGGAGGGCGAGGCGCGGCAGTTCACCCGCGTCATCGGCGGCGCCCTCGATCCGGCGCTGTCACCCGACAACCAGCGCCTGGTCTGGTCGGGCATCGTGCCCGAAGGCTACGACCTGTTCGAGGCGCCCTTCGTGGCCGAGGGCATCGGCCGGCCGCCCGCGCCGCCGGCGCCCCCGCTGCGCCCGGACGCGGGCGACGGCCCCCTGCCCAGCCGCCCCTACGCGCCCCTCGAGACGCTGTGGCCCGTCGCCTGGTCGCCCAGCTTCGCGGTGTCGAGCGCCGAAGAGACGGCCAGCCAGCTCGGCATCGAGATCGAGGCGGGTGACGCCGTCGGCCACCACAGCGTCCTCGGCACGTTCACCACCGCGCCCAGCGAGGACGCGCTCACCGTCGCCCTCGCCTACAGCTACCGCGCCATCGCGCCCAACCTGAACCTGTCGCTGAACCACGGCACCCTGACCCGGCCGGACGCCGCGCTCTACGACGCCACGCGGCACCCGTTCCGCGAGCGCAACACCAGCGGCGCCATCTCGTTGTCCCTGCCCTTCGGACGCGGCGGCCGGGGCGGCTCGGCCTCGATCCGCTACGGGCTGACCCACGCCGAGCCCGCCGAGAACCCGGACCCCGTCCACGATCCCCTCGACCCGGCGCCGCGCCTGCCCGAGGCCCAGCGCTTCGGCTCGCTGGCCGCCGGCTTCCGCTTCGGCGACGCGGACAGCTACGCCTACGCCATCAGCACCGAGCAGGGACGCGGCTTCGGCGTCACCGTGCGCCTGCGGCACCCGAACCTGGGCGGCGATGTCGAGAGCGCCGAGCTCTTCTGGGACTACAGCGAGTACGTGCCGCTCTGGCGGCGCCACGTCCTCGCCCTGCGGCTCAACGGCGCCTTCGGCCGCGGCGACGCCGGGCGGCCCGCGTTCTACGCCCTGTCCCCCGCGCCCGAGCGCAACGTGCTGCTCGACGCCCTCGACGGCATCTTCTTCGGCAGCACGGTGCTCCGCGGCTACCCCGGCGGCACCGTGCGCGGCGACCGCTACGTCCTCGCCACGCTCGAGTATCGCCTGCCGATCGCGGACGTCTTCGCGGGCTTCGGCACGGTGCCCTTCTTCTTCCGCCGGGTGAAGCTGGCCGTCTTCACCGACTGGGCCCAGGGCCGCACCAGCACGCTGCGGCTGTGGCCGGATCGCTTCCGCCGCTCCGCCGGCGCGGAGCTGCTCAGCGAAGCGACGCTGGGCTGGCGCCTGCCGATGAACGTGCGCCTGGGCTACGCCCACGGCATCGACGACGACGGCGAGGGGCAGCTCTACTTCTTCCTGGGCTCGTGGTATTGAGCGCGCGCCGTCGTGCATAATGGCGGCCCGTTTGCAGCCAGAGCGGACGGCAGCCCCGAAGGATCAGCCTCGGAGACGCGCATGCGCCACGCAGTACACCTGACCGCCCTGCTCTTCGCCCTCGCCGCCTGCGACGACGGCGGCAGCACCAAGCCCGGGACGGATCCGACCGACGCCCAGCCGGGACCAGGCGCCGACGCGGGCCCGCAGGCGGACGCGGCGCCACAGGTCGATCCCACCGTCGCGATCACCGCGCCCGCCGACGGCGCCTTCGTGCGCACGCGCCGCGTCGAGGTGACCGGCACCGTCACCGACGCCACCGCGGTGACGGTCAACGGCACGGCGGCGCGGGTCACCGGCGGCGACTGGACCGTGACGCTCGAGCTCGAGGCGGGCGAGCACACGCTCACGGCCGCGGCCGACGGCGTCGAGGCGAGCATCACGATCACGGTCGATCCCGTGCCGCCGCGCATCGACATCACCGCGCCCGACCGCGGCACGCACATCGAGGCCGACACCTTCGACCTGGCGTTCACCATCACCGACGACTACGCGCTGTCCGAGGTGACCCGCAACGGCCTGGCCGCCGACAGCGGGCAGGCGCCCGACTTCCTCCTGCCGGGCGTGCGCCTCGAGCCGGGCCTGAACCTGCAGCGCCTCGAGGCGCGCGATCAAGCCGGCAACCTGGCCAAGGAGCACGTCGCGGTGCTGTCCGGCGCGCTCACGCCGCCCGACGTGCCCATCGCGTCGGCCCTCCGGGTGAAGCTGGGCACGAACGCGCTCGACGCCGTGGGTCGCCTCGGCCTGCGCCTGCTCGCCGATCAGGATCTCACCGGCCTGCTCGGCGCCGAGCCGATCAGCGCCGGGCCGTTCACGGTCGGCGTCGGCGACCTGACCTACGCCAACGCGGCGCTGACGCTGACGCCGGAGCCGCAGGTGCTGAAGGTCAGCCTGGTGCTCGAGCAGGTGGTCGTCGGCGTGACGCTGCAGAGCGGCATGCGCGAGGCGAACCTGATCAACATCGGCGCGGCGCGCATCACGGTCGACATCGACGTCACCGCCGCCGCCGTCGACGGCACGCTCGACGTGCAGCTCAGCGATCCGATCATCCGCTTCGAGGGCCTCGAGCTGGCCCTGGGCGACGTGCCCGGCTTCGAGAACGATCCCGAGGGCGAGCAGTCGCTGCTCGAGACGCTGCTCGGCGTGGTGGCCGAGGAGGCGGTGAAGCGCTTCGTGCCGGACCTGGTCGACGGCCTCCTCGG
>JAUHXL010000373.1 GCA_030426945.1 bacterium | reverse complement strand
AGCCAGACGGCGCGCTGCCCTGCGAAGGGAGGATCCGCCCGGCCGTCGAGCTCCACGCCGTACACGCGCGTGCGGGCGGCGTAGGCCACGCCGCCGATCACGCCGTACAGCGGGATGCCCGGCACCGGCTCGGCCCGCCCGTCGGCGAACGAGGGCAGATGCAACGCGGTCGCCGCGAAGTGTTCACCGAGGCCCGTGACGTGGACCCGCCCCAGCGGGTTCTGACCATGCAGGAAGCTCAGCCCCTCGAGCGCGCCCGACCGATAGCTCGGCGCGCCGGTCAGGCGCCAGGCGAGGGCGAGATCGCGCACCGGCGTGTAGGTGTCGATGCCCCAGCCCACCGTCGCGAAGTAGCGGTGATCGGGCGCGTACCATGCCCGGCCAAAAGGCAGCGCCGCCTGACCCTCGAGCCACCCGTCCGCGCGCGCGGTGATGACATCCAGCGCCGCCGCCCCCCAACCCTCGGGGAAGCGCCAGGCTTCGAGCGCCACCGGCGCCGCCAGGGTCAGCTGGTTGCGCCACCACAGCTCGCCCAGGTGGCGGTCGAAGACGGCCTGCGCCGCCGCCAGGTCGCCCGCGTGCTCCGCCTCGTCGCCGGCCAGCGCGAGGGCGACGCGCGCCCAGAGCACCCTTCGCGCGTCCGGCGCGGCGGGCTCCACGTAGGTCCGGGTGACCCCGTCACGGTCCTGCCAGGTGTGCTCGACGCGCACCGCCGGATCGGTCCCGAAGGCGAACGCGGCCCGCGCGCTGTCCAGCCAACCGGCGGCGCCCGCGGCGTCCCCCGCCTCGGCCAGCGCGCGGGCCAGCAGGGCGGCTGACCGCGCGTAGAGCAGGCTGCTGCTGCGGGTCGCCAGCGACAGGTAGTAGGGCTGGGGATCGCGGGCCGGATCGTCCTCCTTGGGGTGACTGGTCGCTTCGATCCAGGTCGGCACCGCGCCCTCGGGCGACTGCGCCGCGCGCCAGACCTGCAGGCCCCAGACGAGCTCGTCGAGCAGATCCGGCCGCCCGTTGCCGCTCTCCGGCAGGTCGAGCTGATCGTCCGAGAAGTTCTCCGGCGCCAACAGATACACCGTCGCCAGATCACCGACCGCGCGGACGTGCATCGAGCGCCGGTCGAAGTCCCCGGCGTCGTGCCACCCACCCACGAGGTGGGGCAGCAGCTCGTCGGTCGCGGTGTCGGCCACCACATCGAAGGGGCCCCGCGGCGCGTGCGCGCCCTCCGCGTCGAGGATGCCCCAGCCATCGGCCGCGTGATCGGCGTAGTCGTCGTCGTCCTCGGGCGCCACGTGGGGCGGGAAGGCTGCGCGATGGACCGCGTGCGCGTCACCGCGCGACCAGGCGGTGTGATCGGGCGCGAGGGGCGCGCATCGCTGGTGATAGAGGCCCCGAGCGTAGGTGCGGAAGGCGCCGCCCACCGCGTGCGGGTCGATGGTGAAGGTGCGCGAGCGGCCCACGCCCGGGACCCGCAGGTGATAGCGCCCCGGCGTCACGAGGGCCGAGAAGTCCAGCAGCAGCGACGCCTCGCCCGTCACGGCCGGCAGCGAGGGCGCCGGCGCGACGACGCCTTCGAAGGCCAGGCCCCCGTCGGTCGCGTCGACCACCTCGAAGCGCGCGCCCACGAAGGCGTCCACCGGCAGCGGACCCGCGGGTCCGCGCCAGGCACCCAGCCAGGCCCGCTTGGGGCCGTCGGGTGCGTAGCCCACCTGGTCCACCTTCAACGCCCACGAGATCGTCTCCGCGGGATCCCAGCGGCCCTCGACGCGGTTGCCGAAGACGTCCTGCACCGCGAAGGGGGCGCCGGGCGCGAGGGCCTCGGGCAGCTCGAGGTAGCTGACCACCACGGCCTCCGCCGTCTGGGTCCGCACCGGGGACGCGCCATCGACCCCCGGTCGGCGCACGGGCAGCTCGCCGATCGCCTGGGGCCAACTGGCCGCGGCCGTGGGGGTCAGCGTCTGCGCGTCGCAGGTCGCCAGGGTGTAGGGCGCGTCGTCGAAGGCCGCCAGGAAGCGCGGCCACAACCATGCCTTCACCTCCGCGGCGGCGTACTGGTATTGCAGCCCCACCCACCAGTCGGCGACCGTGTCGCGGTTCTGCTCCATGGCCGCCAGATAGGCGCCGCAGCGGTCGTCGACGGCGGCGCGCAGGCCGGCCGAGGGATCGGCCACGACCGCCAGCTGGTGGGCGGTCAGCCAACGCAGCTCGAGATCGGCGCGCACCGCCGCCGGGGGCTCGGCGGGCAGCGCGCAGCGAGGCCCCGGCTCCCAAGCGCGGCCACCCGGACGGCAATCGCCCCCCGGCCCCAGGGGGGTCGCCGCGGCCGCCACCTCGTCGGGCGTCAGGGCCCGCCCCCACAGCCGCACCTCGTCGACCGCCATCCGCGCCCCGTCGGGCAGCGTGAAGCGGCCGACCACGAAGGGCGCCCCGCTCACCGGCAGCCCCGCCACCGCGTCGCCCTCGACCGGCGCCTGCTCGACGCCGTCGAGGTACAGCCGCCAGGGCACGCCACCGACGAAGCCGGGCGGGAACACCACCGCCACGTGGTGCCAGCAGTCGGCCGGACGCCCATAGGCTGCGCTCGTCCGGGTCTCGCGCAGGCCCGCGAACACGCGCAGCGCGCCCCAGCCCATCGTCAGGGTCAGCGACGGGGTGTCCCAGGCGCCATCGCCGAAGCCGAACAGGACACCGCTGCCGTTGTTGCCGGCCTTCAGGAACCAGCCCTCGAGCGTGAGCCCTCGGGCGAGGTCGAGCTCACCGAGCTCGACCTCGGCGCCGTTGTCCTCGAGCCGCCCGGTGGGACCGTAGGCGGCGTTCTCGCCGCCCCGCGCGCGATCGGCCGGCGCGAACCCGCCCCCGGCCACCGGCACGAGATCGGCGCCGCCCACGGTGTCGGACCAGTCGCCGTCGAGGGGCCAGTGGTGGAGCAGATCGGCGCGATCCAGCGCGGGAGGCGGCGCGGCGTCCGGCGGTGGCGCGGCGTCCGGCGGCGACGCCCCCGCGTCCCAGCGCGCCCGAGGCGGCAGGTCGAAGGTGCAGGGCGTCAGGTCCGCGTCCAACGGGACCCGCGCGGCGTCCACTGGCCCGGCGTCGAGCCACGCGCCGGCGTCCGGCGCCCGCCCGCCGTCCACCCGCAGCCCGGCGTCGAGCCCCGCGCCGGCGTCCGGCGCCCGCCCACCGTCCACCCGCAGCCCGGCGTCGAGCCCCGCACCGGCGTCCGGCGCCCGCCCCCCGTCCACCCGCAGCCCCGCACCGGCGTCCGGCGCCCGCCCGCCGTCCACCCGCAACCCGGCGTCGAGCCCCGCGCTGGCGGCATCGGGCGGCGTCGCGTCCGGCGCGGCGGCGTCCGCGACCGCGCCACCCCCGGCGTCATCGTCGCTGGGTTCCGCGTCTGCTCCCGGCCTGGTGTCCGCGGCGGCGTCCGCGACCGTGCCCGGCTCCGCGTCGTGAACGACCACCGCGTCGGTGCGCGGCGCCGCGTCCGCGTCCCAGCCGCCAGCCGCGTCCGCGCCCTCGCGGGCCGAGGCGTCGATGCCCGCGTCCCCGCCGACCGCCGCGTCCAGCGACGGTCGGGCGTCGGCGCGCCCCTCGCGCGCGCCTTCGCCACACGCGACCAGCAGCGACAGCGCCACGAACCCGATCCAGCGGCAACCCGCGGAGCGCCTGCAGTTCTTCGTCTTCATCGCAGAAGGGTATCGGGCGGGCGGCCGGGCCGCCTGAGCACGCTGGGGCGAAGCTCGCCCCCCACGGGCGGCGGGGTCGAAGGCCCAGCCAGGTAGGCGTCGGCTGGGCGCGGGCGCGCTGGCCGCCCCTGGGCGTGCCGGGGCAGTCCTGCGCCCCGCGACGCCGCCCCGCGCTTCGCGGCCGGGCTGCCCGAGGCTTTGACGCGCGCCGCCGGCGCCGCTACCCTTCTGCCGGTCGCCTCACCGCGGCTGCTGACCCATTCGAACCCGCCCCCGCGTCGCTCGGCGACGCCGTGGGCCGTTCTGCGCGCCCCACGACGGCGCGCCGAGGTCAGCGCCGTGCCCGTTCCCGACAAGAAGACCCTCCGCCTGCTGCGCGCCCTCGCGCGCGATGGGCTCGACGTCCACCCGGTGCCCGGCGGCTGGCGCGCGCGCGCCGCCGACGCGCCCGACGCGCCGGCCGCCGAGGTCCTGCTGCCGCCCGACCTGCGCCTCGAGGCCAAGGCTCTGGCGCAGCTCTGCGCCCTGGCGGCCTGCCGGCACCCCGACGGGGGCCGCGTGACCCACGCGCGGGCCACCCCCGACTTCCACCCCGGCGACGGCGGCGTCGCCATCGGCAGCGTGCTGCGCACCGAGGGCCAGGTGGTGCCGCAGGCCGTCGGCGGCGACATCAACTGTGGCATGCGGCTGCACGTCGTCGACCTGACCGTCGACCAGTTCCTGGGGCAGCGCGACGCCCTGGTCGACCGACTGAAGGGCGACTTCTTCTTCGGCACCCGCGACGTCGCCCAGCGTGCCGCGACGCAGCGCGCCCAGTTCGTCGACGGCCTGCCCGGCTGGGTGGCCGCGCAGCGCCCCGCCCCGCTGGGCAGCGTCGCGCGCTCGGATTGGGCGCAGCTCGCGGCCGAGCTCGATCGGGTGCACCTCGGCGGGCGCCTGGCGGGCGACCTCGCCTGGGCGCCCGTCGACCTCGTCCCGGACGACGGCGTCGTGCGCGACGCCGGCCTCGCCACCGTGGGCGGCGGCAACCACTTCGTCGAGGTGCTGTGGGTGGACGAGGTCGCCGACCGCCGCGCGGCCTGGCGGTGGGGCGTGCGCGCCGGGCAGCTGGCCTTCATGGTGCACAGCGGCTCGCGCCACGTCGGCCGCTCGATCGGCCGGGCCTGGGCCGAGCGCGCTCGGGACGCCTGGCCGCAGGGGGCCCAGTATCCGCGCGGGGGCCTGTTCCCGCTGGCCGATCCCGCCCTGTGTCACGCCTACCTGGCGGCCGAAGCCACCGCCGCCAACTACGGCTTCGTCAATCGGCTGCTGCTGGCCGAGCTGGTGCGGCTGCGGCTGCGGCAGGTGTTCGGGGACGATCTCGAGGCGCCGCTGGTCTACGACCTGCCGCACAACATCACGCTGCCCGACGGCGAAGGCCTCATCGCCCGCAAGGGGGCCTGCCCGGCCGAGGTCGACCAGCCGGTCGTCATCCCGGGGTCGATGGGTACGCCCAGCTTCCTGATGCGGGGGCTCGGCAACGCGGCGATGCTGTGCTCGGCGTCGCACGGCGCCGGGCGCGCGAAGCCGCGCTTCGACCTGCATCGTGCCGACGCGGCGTCTCTGGGCCTCGATGGGGTGGACTGCGTGACGCTACGGGCCGAGCGCCGCGTGGAAGAGGCGCCGGCGGCCTACAAGCCGATCGGACCCGTGGTGGAAGCGCAGGTGGCCGCCGGCGTCGTCGCGCCGGTCGCGCGGCTGCGGCCCCTGCTGACCTTCAAGGCGTGACAGGGTCAGCAGAAACAGTCCGCCTGCTGCGCGAACCGCTGCATCCCGCTGGGCGGCGTTGCGGGGCACACAACATCTGGGGAAGCACGGCAAGTGCGTCCGCCAGATGTTGTGCATCCCGCGCCTTGCCCAGCAGGCGCCGCGGCCCGCTCGCGACGGCGTCCGATTCCCGCTGACCCTGTGAGAGGCGGCCTGCTCAGCTCTTGTGGCCGGCCAGGTTCCACTTGTTGATCTCGGCGCGGAACCACTCGTCGGCGCCGTCGGTCCACTTGTAGTTCTCGCGGATGTACTTGATGGTGGCCTTCTCGATGTCGGTGTAGCTGTCGCCGTCCTTCACCTGCTCGAGCAGCTTGGCGGCGTCGGCCTTCGAGATGCGGCCGTCGCCCTTGCCGGCGACCGCTTCGTCGGCCGCGTCGAGCAGGCCCTTGTCCATCTTGATGCCGTCGATCGTCTTGTAGTAGCTGGCCATCAGTCCTCCTCCGGGCGCCGTCCGCCGGCCCCTCGCGCAGCAACTTAGAGCGTTGTTCGGGCGGCCGCAACAGGCTGATGCGCCGGTGTTTTCGGGCGATTGCACCGTGCCATCACCGATGCCACCCGCGGCACACGGCGCGCACCCGGTGCCCGCGACTGGCACCCGGTGCGCCCACCGGGCAGACTGATCGCGGGTCGACGCACGCCACGAAGCCGCCGGCGCCGCCCGGCTCGATTGGAACGCCCCTTGAAGTCCACGCCGGCCGAACCCGGAGGACACCATGACGCGCGCGCTGCTGACGCTGATCGCTCTGCTGACCACCGGCTGCGGCTGGGCGCCGGACAAGCTGGTCGTCCACGGCACCGGCCCGCTGGCGGTCGGCCAGACGCACCGCGTGACGGCGTCGGACCACTGCCCCGACGGCGGGCTGTTCAAGCCCCACCTCATCTACTGGTGCTTCGACGACGACGTGACGCTGCACGGCGCGCAGGCGCTGCCCGAGGGCCAGGCCGAGGTGCTCGGCGTCGATCCCCGCGCGCTCGAACAGCCGACCATCCGCGTGAAGGTGCTGCGCCCGGGCACCTTCGACGTGTACGCCAGCGGCACCGTCGGCAGCAGCCGCATGAACGATCGCCAGGGCTTCGAGGCGCAGCGCGTCGAGCGCATCTCGATCCGCCGCGCCGAGCCGAAGGCGCCGCTGCGGGTGGGCAAGGCCAACGAGGTGACGGTGTACGTGCAGGGCGCGAAACGAACGCTGATGCCGGGCGACGAGCCCCTCCTCCGCGGCGGCCCGGGCAAGGTGCGCTGCGATCTGGCGAAGGGCTACCGCCAGACGTGCTATCTCACGCCCGACCGGCGCGGGCGCTTCGTCGTGACCTCACCGGTCCTACGCGGCTTCGAGCAGGCGTTCGAGGCGCGATGAGAGGATCAGTAATAGAACGCGCGCAGCGTGCAGGCGCGCGTGATGACGACCGTGACTTCCACGCCGCTCCCGCGCGCATCCAGCAGCTGAGCGTGGTAGGGCCGAATGTGAGGGGCCCGCGCGACCCCCACGTAGACCCACTTCGATCCGGCCGCGCCACCGGTCGGGGTGAAGGTCGCGACGGCCTCGTGCTGATGCGTACAGATGTCGTCGACCGAATCCTCGAACTGGACGAAGAGGTGACCCTCCGAGATCTGTTGGCCGCTGGTGGCCGACAGTCCGTCGCTCAGCATGATTCCGGTCAGGCGGGTGCGTGCCAGGTAGGTCACCGCCTGTTGGCCCGACAACCCGTGCGGCACCCACTCGGCGCTCGCAGGCACAGTCCAGAGCAAGGAAAGCACCGCGACGGCCCCACTTGCGATCAGTCGCCTCATCGGAGTCCTCCTCGTGGTCCCGATGGCCACATCAGTCCCAAATGGCCCGCAGGACGCAGTTGCGCCCGATCACCACGTTCACCAGCGCGCCGCTGTTGCG
>JAUHXL010000372.1 GCA_030426945.1 bacterium | reverse complement strand
GCCGGCCTCGGAGTCGATGACCAGGCGGGCGTCCTCGAGCTGGAAGGGACCGGCGGCCATGCTGCCGGTGAACTCGAAGTGGAAGCGCTCGCCCTCCATGTAGCCCCAGACCGCGCCGGCCTGGCGGATGGTGACGGCGCTCAGGGCCTCGAACACTTCGCTCTCGGCCAGCAGCTCGCCGATCGTGAAGCCTTCGGCGGCGAAGGTCAGGCGTTGGTCCTTCAGCTGGAAGGCGCCGCGCCCCACGGTGAAGTCGAGCGGGCCGACGTTGATGTGCAGCGCGTTGACGTTGCCGGCCAGCCCGAAGCCGCGCACCAGGTTCTCGACGTTGCGCGCGTCACCCGCCGCCGCCAGCGCGTCCCGCAGGTCCTGCAGGTCGCCGGCCACGAGCGTCCGGCTGATGGCTTCGATGTAGTCGACCGCCTCGCCGACGTCGACGAGCACCTCGCCCTCGACGTTGATGTTGGCGGGCAGGTTGGGGATCGGGATCAGCGCGAAGTCGCCGCTGCGCCACACGTGCCCCGACGCCGTGGCCGGACCGAAGTTCTCGCCGTCGAACAGATCCACGGCGCTCTGCCACCCCAGGTAGCCGCCCCGCGACATGCCGAGGCCGACCTTGCTGACCAGGCCGCCGGCGGCGTTGGACAGCAGATCGCCGCCCACCTCGAAGATGAAGGCCGGGTCGGTGGGATCCAGCGCCACGAGCAGGCTGTCGCCGCCCACGATGTCGAGGCTGATGCCCTCGCCCAGCGACAGGCCGGCGCCCGTATCGGCCCCGGCGTACAGGTAGGGCCGGCCCCGCGAGATCGGCCCTTCGAGGCCGGCGGCCTCGAGCTCGTAGCCGTAGCCATAGCCGAACACCAGCTCGGGCGTGTCCAGGTCGACCACGTCCGTCGCCGGCCAGGCCATCACCCCGCCCAGCCCCGGCGGCGCGCCCAGGCGCCCCTGAATCGAGAAGCGCCCGCCGCAGCCCACGCGCAGCTCGACCACGTCGGGCAGCATCACGTCGCCCAGCGGCGTCACGATCGCCAGCGTGTCGCCCGCTTCGTAGCTGCCGTCGACCACCGACCAGTCCGACACCATCGTCAGCGAGATCCCCGGCGCCGGGCTGATGGTCAGGCGGCCGTCCACCGGCGCCGGACACTCCGCGGGCGCCTCGTAGCCGAAGCCGTCCGGCACGGGGCACGCGTCCGGCAGGCCGTCGCCGTCGCCGTCACCGCAAGCCAGGCCGGGCACCGCGACGCCGCCGCGCAGCGCGCACAGCAGCGCGTTCATCGGCTCGCAGGCCGACGCCGCGCCGCAGCACGCGCCGAACCGCGCCGCGACGAAGTTGCCCCCCGTGGCGTCGCACTCGCCCTCCGTGACGACGTCGCAGGCGGCGCCCCGGCAGCAGCGCCCGGCGTCGCGCGCGGCGAAGTCCCAACCGCGCGCGTGACAGGCGTAGTCGAAGGTCTCCTCGCAGCCCGAGGGCCCGCAGCAGGTGCCGGCGATCGGACGCCGCTCGAGGGTGTACGTGAGGCCGAACGGGACCTCGAGGCCCCCGAGGCCCCCGCCGATCAGCTGGTCGATCAGCGGGTTCTGGACCGGCAGGTTCGACACCTCCATCGTCGACTCGGTCTGACCCACCATGCGCACCGGCACGCCGTCGGCGTCGACCTCGATGTCCGCCTCCCAGGGGCCCGTGGACTCACCGAAGGTGAACGTGCCCACCACGCGCCCGTTCTCGATGCGACCCTCGATCACGGTCGGGTAGATCTCTCGACCGGCCAGCACCTCGAGCACGCCGTCCCCGTCGCTGTCACAGACCACCTCGCCGAGACCGACGACGTCCACCGGGCGCGACGCGTCGACCACCACGTTCAGGACGCCGGCGCACCCCCAGGAGAAGGCGCCGAACGGCGTCTGCGCCTGGCCGCCGTCGATCTGGAACGGTCCCTCGAAGAGGCCGCCGAGCGGGCCGGGGTAGTCGCAGACGCCGTCGAGGGGCGCGACGCAGCCGACGCCCGGCTCGCAGGCGTCGGCGGTGCAGGGCACACCGTCGTCGCACGTGCGCGGCGTCTCGGCGACGCAGCGCCCCGCGCGGCAGCGGCTCGAGAGCGTGCAGGGCTCGTCGTCGTCGCACACGGCCTCGTTGTGCGCGGCCGTGCAGCCCGCCTGGGGGTCGCAGATGTCGTCGGTGCACGGGTTCTCGTCGTCGCAGGCGGCGTTGCGCGGCGTGCGGACGCAGCCCTCGAAGGGGGCGCAGGCGTCGTCGGTGCAGTCGATGCCGTCGTCGCAGGCCGCGTCGTCGGCGACGTACTGGCAACCGGCGGCGGCGTCGCAGGTCTCGCGGGTGCACGCCTGCCCGTCGTCGCACGCCGCGTCGTCGGGCGTGTTGCTGCAGCCCAGCACGGCGTCGCAGCGCTCGACCGTGCAGGCGACGCCGTCGTCGCACTCGGCGTCCTGCGGCACGTGCGCGCAGCCGGTCTGCGGATCGCAGGTGTCGAGCGTGCAGGCCACCTCGTCGTCGCACAGCGTGGCGGTGATGTCCGGGTGCAGGCAGCCGTCGGCGCCGGCGCAGATGTCGTCGGTGCAGACGTCGCCGTCGTCGCACAGCGCGCCCGCCTCACCCTCGTCGGCGAGGCCGTCGCAGTCGTCGTCGACGCCGTTGCAGATCTCGGCCTCGCCGTTCTCCATCGGCTCGTGCAGGCAGGTCGACGCCAGCGGACCGGCCGCGCAGACGTAGCACCCGATCGGCTCGGCGGTGACCGTCCACGTGCCGTCCGCCAGCGCCACGACGTAGGCCTCGCCCTCGGCGGGCAGCGCGGGCTGGCCGGCGGCCCAGGCTTCGAAGCCCAGGGCCTCGCCGGCGCTGGTCTCGAAGCGGCCCTCGCCGGCGTGCACCACGCCGATGAGGGCGGGCGCACCGGCGCCGCACACGACGTCGGCGGCCGCGCGGATGCGGGCGTTGGCGGCCGCGTCGACGGGCACGTCCAGATCGGCGCCGTCGGCCTGGCAGGCCGCGCGCGCGTCGGCGGGAAGCAGCAGCGCGTCGGCGTCCGGCACCGCGACGGCGCCGGCGCAGGCGCCGCCGACCGGCTCGGATCCGTCGACGCAGACGGGTCCCAGGACGCAACGATCCGCCGTGCACGGCTGGCCGTCGTCGCAGACGACCTCGCCCGGGCGCTGGATGCAGTTGCCGTCCGCGTCGCAGCCCGCCACGGTGCAAGGATCGTCGTCCTCGGGACAGTCGCAGACGATCCCGGCGTCGCCGCCCGGCCCGCCGTCGGCGCTCGGCCCGGCGTCCCCGCCCGGCCCTGCGTCACCACCTGGCCCGGCGTCCGTGTCCGGTCCGACGTCCGTGTCCGGTCCGGCGTCCGTGTCCGGTCCGCCGTCACCGCCCGGCACCCGCGCGTCGCGGTCGACGCCGCCGTCACCGTCGGGCGCCTGCGCGTCTCCGCGGGGCCCACCGTCGCCGCCGGGTACGCGGGCGTCGGCGGCCGGCATCCGCGCGTCGGCGCTCGGGCCGCCGTCGACGCTCGGGCCGCCGTCGCCGTCACCACCGCCGCCGCCGTTGCAGCCGAACACCCACACCGCGCCCACCAACAGGCGCACTCCGATTCGATGACCCATCTGACCCCCCGACACTCGACGCGGGCACCCTGACGCCTGCTCGCTGACTCGTCCAGCGAAGAGCCGACCGGGAGGCGGTGTGACGCGTCGACCGCGCGTCCAGAAGCCCCGAGATGCCGCCGGCGCCGCGCCGCGCCCTGCGGACCGCCGCGGGGTGCGTGCCGTCGGGATGCCCGCGGCCGTCGCCCCGCGGTGGCGCACGCGGGTGGGCCCGGTGGCGGCCCGTGCGGTGTAGAGTGCGCCGATGCGCATCCGAACCTTCTTGTGCCTCGCGCTGCTCGTCGCCTGCGACGACGCGGCCAGCTCGTCACCGGGGGCCGACGGCCAGGCGCCCGCCGCCGACGCCCGCGCCGCGCCGCGCGACGGCGACATGGTCGAGGTGGTCCCCGACGCCCGCGTCGATCCCGACGGATCGGCCGAGGACGCGGCGCGGCCCCCGCGCGACGGGGGCGACGGTGGGCGGCTCGCGGGCGACGCGGCGACGGACGGCTTCGCCGCGGACGCTGGGCCGACGACCGACGCGGCGCCGCCCGTGGACGCCGGCCCGGACCCCGACGCCGCGCCGCCCGTGGACGCCGACCCGGACCCGGACGCCGCGCCGGCCGCCGACGCCGATCCCACGTCGGACGGCGGAGGCGCGCTCGATGGCGGGTCGGGGCCGGGCGCCGACGGCGAGCCGGCCCCGGACGCCGAGCCACCGGCCGACGGCGAGCCGGCCCCGGACGCCGAGCCACCGGCCGACGCCGCGCCCGACGCCGCGCCCGACCCCGACGCTGCGCCGCCGGACCCGCCCCCAGCCCTGCCTGCCTGCGCGCTGCTGCAGAACCCCGGCGCCGAGGCCGCCGACCTGCGCGGCTGGACGCTCGAGCAGGGCGACTTCGAGGCCCGCGCCGAGCAGGCGTTCAGCATCCCCGCCCCCGCCTCGGGCGACCGCCTCTTCTTCGCCGGCCGGGCCGAGCGCAGCCGCCTGCGCCAGGACGTCGACGTCGTCGACTTCGCCCCCTACGCCGACGAGGAGGTGCTGTACGCCGCCCTCACCGCCCAGGTGCGCACGTGGGCCGGCGACGACCGCGCCAGCCTCGAGCTGCACGCGCTCGACGCCGCGGGCGACGCCATCGGGGCCGTCGCCAGCGATCTGTTCGCCGACGACGCCTGGCGCGAGCGGCGCGTCGGCTTCGCCGTCCCGCGCGGCACCGCCACCCTGCGCGTCGTGCTCGTCGGCGAGCGCCGCCGCGGCCAGGACAACGACGCCTACTTCGACGACGTCGAGCTCTGCCTCACCGACGCGCCGCCCCCGCCCGTGCAGGCCGACGCCGCGGTGCCGCCCTATCTGATGTGGGTCACGCCCGACGCGGTCAGCGTGCTGTGGGAGACCGACGACGCCGTGCGCGGCTTCGTCGACGTCGACGGCCGCCGCTTCGAAGAGCCCGAGGCCCGAACGCTCCACGAGCTGCGCCTGACCGGCCTCGACGCCGACACCGAGTACACCTACGTCGCCGGCCAGCAGGACCAGGCCTTCGCGCCCGCCACCTTCCGCACCGCCCCCGACCCCGAGGCCGGCGTCCCCTTCGACTTCATCGTCTGGGGCGACAACCAGAACGGCCCCGCCACCTTCACCCGCCTCGTCGACGTCATGGTGCAGCAGGCGCCCGCCTGGGCGGCGTCGGTGGGTGACTGCGTGCAGTGGGGCCTGGCCAACCTCTATCGCTCCGAGATGCTGCGCCCCATCCACCCGCTGGCCGCGTTCGCGCCCTTCCTGGTGGCCGCCGGCAACCACGAGCGCCTGATCGACTTCGGCGCCCGCCTGTTCGGCGACTACATGGCGCAGCCCGGCGACGAGCATTGCTTCGGCTATCGCTACGGCGAGGCCTTCTTCCTGTTCCTCGACACCGACCTGCCCTACGGCGAGGGCAGCGCCCAGTATGGTTGCGCCGCCGACGCGCTGAGCTCGGACGCCGCGCGCACCGCCACGCTGCGGGCCGCCCTGTTCCACAAGCCGCCCCGCGTCGAGTACTGGGCCGGCTTCTGCTACACCGGCGAGTCGACGGTGCGCGAAGACCTGACGCCCCTGTTCGCCGAGCACGGCGTCGACGTCGTCTTCAACGGCCACAACCACCTGTACGCCTACACCCCCCCCGGCGCCGACGGCATCACCTGGGTCACCACCGGCGGCGGCGGCGGCGCCATCGACGACGAGGGCGACTTCTGCCGCCGCTGGGACGCCATCACCGAGACGCAGTTCGTGCACCACTTCCTCGCGGTGCACGTCGAGGACGGCCGCATGCTGGTGCGCGCCATCGATCTCGAGGGGGCCGAGCTCCACCGCTTCGAGGTGCCGCCGCAGGAGTGAGGGTGGCCACCCGGCCCCAGGGGTCGGCCGCTGGGGTCCCGCTGGGGTCGTGCCACACTTTCGAACCAACCGGCCTACTTCTTTCACTTTTTGTTGCCGCCGGCGGCCGCTCGACCGACCGATGGCGCGATCGCGCGGCCCCCCCCGGTCTACCCTCGTTCGCGAGCGGCGCCGGCTCGTCCGGCTATACTCCCGCCCTCGGCGAGGAGCGGCTCATGGTCATCGGTCGGCACTGGATCCTGGCGCTGATCGCGGCGCTCACCGCATGCGACGACGGGGCGCCCCCCCGCGGCGATGAGGACGCGCACGCTGCCTTCGACGCGCGGGTGAGTGACGCGGCTGCGGGCGACGCGATGGGGCGGGACGCGGATCCTGCCGCGGCGGACGCCCACCGCGCGGACGCGACCTCGTCGCCCGGCGACCCCATCGACGTCGGTCCGGCCGTCGACGCCGAAGCGACCGACGCGGGCGTGATCGACGCGGCGATCGACGCGGCGTGCTGCACCGGTACGCTCGACGGGTTCGAGCCCTGGTCGCCCATGGGTGCGCGCCCCGCGGACGAGCGACTGTGCCCGGCCACGGCCGATCCGGCCGGCGCGCCCGACCCCGTCTTCATCGACTGCGCCCTCGACGGCGCCCGGTACGCGCCCCCCGATCCCGCGCCGACCGACGCCCTGCACGTCGTCGCCTACAACATCGAGCGCGGCTTCCACACGGACGCGATCATCGAAGCCCTGCTCGACGGCCCCGCCCCTGACGTCCTGCTGCTGTCCGAGGCCGACCGCGGCTGCGCGCGCACCGACGGCCGCCACGTCACCGACGATCTCGCCCGCGCCCTGCGGATGGACTACGCCTTCGCCACCGAGTTCGTCGAGCTGAAGCAGCAGCCCTGCGAGCACGGCAACGCGGTGCTCAGCCGCTTCCCGCTCGGCAACGTCACCGCCATCCGCCACGCCACCAACGACAGCTGGTTCGACAGCCCCGACGAGCCCCGCCTGGGGGGTCGCGTGGCGGTCCGGGCCGACGTGCAAGTCGGCGACCGCTTCGTCCGCGTCTACGCCGTCCACTTCGAGTCGGCCCTCGACGACGCGACGCGCACGGCCCAGGCCGCCGAGCTGGCCGCCGACGGCCTGACCGTGGCCGTCCCGGTCGTCATCGGCGGCGACATGAACGCCGGCCTCTACTCGGTCGACGTCGCCCGCGACGCCTCACCGGCCCAGGTCCGGGATCGCACGGCGCGCGCCCTGCTGGACGCCGGCTACCGCGACGCCCACGACGGGCTGCCCTTCGCCGCCCGCGTCACCCACCCGGGGACCGTCGCCTTCGTCCTCGACCTGATCTTCACCCGCGGGCTCCGCGTCGAGGCGCCGGGCGTCGGCATCGGCCCACCCTTCGAGGGCCTGTCCGACCATCGCCCG
>JAUHXL010000371.1 GCA_030426945.1 bacterium | reverse complement strand
CTCGAAGTCCTCGAGCCCGACGGTCCCCTTCCCCACGCCGATGGACCAGCCCAGGCCGCGCCCGCTCGACTCGTGGCACATGTTCGAGCAGTCGGGCAGGTTGTTGGTGCCGTACTGGCGCGCGAAGAGCTGGTAGAGGAACGCCGCCTCGTTGGACGTGCGGCCCGAGGTGTAGAAGACGGCCTCGTCGGGGCTGTCGAGCTCACGCAGCGCGTCGCCCACCAGGGCGAACGCTTCGTCCCACGCGAGGGGCGCGTAATGCGTGGCGCCCGGGCGGCGCACCATCGGATGCGCCAGGCGGCCCTGGGCCTCGAGCCAGTGATCGCTCTGCGCCTCGAGCTCGGCCACCGACCACTGCGCGAAGAAGTCGGGCCCCACGCGGCGCTTCGTGCCCTCGGCGGCCACGGCCTTCGCGCCGTTCTCGCAGAACTCGAAGCGCGTGCGCTCGCCGACCGGCGGATCCGGCCAGGCGCAGCCCGGGCAGTCGAAGCCGTCGGCCTGGTTGATCCGCAGCAGCAGCTTCGCGCCGCGCACGAGGCCCGTGTGCCGCCAAAGCTCGCGGCCCACCGAGGCGATGGCGCCGGCGCCGCCGGCGGCGTGGTCATAGGGCTCGGTGGCCACGTCGCGGCGGGTGGGCTGCGGGCCGCCCGGGGGCCGCTGATCGGGATCGTGCATCGCTGCTCCGGGGCCGCGGGCGGGGTCTGCTCGCGAGCCGTTGGTGGTCCACTCCGACCGGCTGTCAGCTCAGCGGTCAGCTGTCAGCCGGGCCCCCACGCCGCGCCGAGCTCCGCACCGCGGGGCAAGGTCGACGCGCGCGGCTGCCGGGCACGGGCCGCCCATGGTCGCGGCGGAGCTGACAGCTGATAGCTGATAGCTGATAGCCCGTCCATCCTGGCGGGGCGCGCGGTGGGACCCACCGGTTTGATCCACCCCCTCGAGGGGCGAGTTGAGGTCGGTCCGTCCGCGTCGCTACCCTGCGCGGTCTCGACCAACGGACGCCGCGCGCATCGTGGGGGTTTCGGCCCGCGATGCAAGGGGCGCGGGTGAGGTTGCGGTGAAACACACGGTGGTTCTGCTGGTGCTGGTGGCCCTCGGCGCCCTCGGCTGCGACGAGGCGGACGAGGCCGCGACGCCCGTCGGCACGGTCTGGCTGGACGACGTCGAGCAGCCGCTGCCGCAGTGGCTGAGCGACACGGGGCTGTTCGCGGACGTCGGCACCTTCACGCCCGCCGAGGGCGTGCTGACCTACTACCCGCCCTACCCGCTGTGGAGCAGCGGCGCCGACAAGGCGAGGCTGCTGGCCTTGCCGCCCGGCGCGATGATCACCCTCGGCGAGGACGGCGGCTTCGTCTTCCCCACGGGCACGGTGCTCGTGAAGACCTTCACGCTCGAGGGCATCGAGGGGCGGCGCGGCGAGGACGTCGCCGTCGAGACGCGGCTGCTGATCAAGCGCGCCGCCGGCTGGGCCTTCGCCGTGTATCACTGGAACCGCGAGAACACCGAGGCGCAGCTGATCGCCGGCGACCGCTGGCCGGAGCGCGTGCTGCAGCTCGAGGACGCCACGGGCACGGGCCGCACCGACACCTACACCGTGCCCGGCGAGCTGGACTGCCGCGCCTGCCACGAGACGCACCGGCAGGCCGAGCCGGTGATCGGCGTCGATCCGCTGAACTTCGACCCTGACCTGGCGCCCGCGTTCGAGGACGCGCCCGCGCCCGTCGACCTGCCCGCGGCGACGCCCGAGGAGGCCGCCGCGATGGCCTACATCGTGGGCAACTGCGTCCACTGCCATCACGGGCGCGAGAAGGGCGACAACGCGGCGTTCAGCCTGATGCCCGCGGTGCTGCGCGCGAACACGGTGAACCAGCCGACGGCCAGCAGCGCGTCGGGCGACGGCGTCCGCGTGGTGCCGGGCGATCCCGAGGGCAGCGCGATCTACGAGGCCGTGGTGCGGGCGCGTGACCCCGGCTACCCCGGCGACTTCAAGCCGATGCCGCCGGTCGGCATCGATCGCGTGGATCCCGACGCGGCGGCGGTGCTGAGCGCCTGGATCCTGAGCCTGGAGGGCGAGTGATGCGTCGACTGGTGGGCCTCGCGCTGGCCCTGAGCCTGGCCGCCTGCGACGACGGCGGCGGTGACGGTGACCCCGGCTTCGATCCGACGGGCGACTTCCAGCCCATCGGCCTGCCGCCGCCCGACGCCGCCCCGCGGGTGGACGCCGCGGCGCCCCCGCGCGACGCCGCCCCGCCCGATCCCGACGACGGCGTGCCGCCGCCCGACGCCGGCGTCGAGCCCCCGCCGCCGCCGCGCCCGCTGAGCCTGCGCTTCGTGCCCGTCGAGCAGGACTCGGGCGCCCTGCGCATCACCGACCTCGCCTTCCTGCCCGGCGGCGACGAGCTGCTCGTCACCGACAAGGACGGCGAGCTGATCCACCTGCGGATGGACGGCGACCGCATGGTGCGCCTGGGTGGGTTCTCGCTCGACGACACCTGGTTCGACAGCGACGCCGGCCTCATCTCGGTCGCCGTCGACCCGCGCTTCGCGCAGAACCGCTTCATCTACCTCGGCGTCAGCACCACCCAGCAGAGCAACGAGATCCGGCGCTACACCTTCGATCCCGCGGACTACGCGGCGACGCTGGCCAGCGAGGTGCTGGTCATCGAGGTCACCGGCGAGCGCGCCCCGCGCTCGTGGCACAACGTCGGCAGCATCGGCTTCACCCGCGAGGGCCACCTGTGGGCGCTGTTCGGCGACAAGGTGCTCGACCAGGTCGCCCAGGATCCCCACTCGCCCCTCGGCGCCGTGCTGCGCATCAGCCCCGACCACGACGCCGACGGCGGCTTCGACGTGCCCGCCGACAACCCCTACGCCGACGGCAGCGGCCACCCGGCCGTGTGGGCCAAGGGCATGCGCTCGCCCTGGAAGGGCTTCTACGACCGGCACGACGGGCACATCTGGTTCGGCGACGTGGGCCTCGACACCTTCGAAGAGGTCAACCGCGTCAGCGCGCCCGGCCAGAACTTCGGCTGGCCCGACATCGAGGGGCCCTGCGACGACTGCGGCGACACCGAGGCGCCGTGGCTGGCCTACGGGCGCGGCAACAGCCACCCCTTCGTGCTGGACGATCCGCGCGCGACCACCAGCCGGCTGCGGTCGGTGTGGGTGGGCGGGCGGCCCTACCGCGAGGCCGGGGATCCCGACCCCTACGCCGGACGCTGGGACGACGTGATCGTCTTCGGCGACGCCTTCTCGGGCTTCGTGCGCGCCACGCCCGTGGACGGCGGCGGCGAGAGCTACCCGGTGGGCCACCTGCACTTCGCCACCGCCATGACCCAGGGCCCCGACGGCTACATGTACGCCGCCGCGCTGGGCACCTGGCCGGTGGACGCGCCGACGACGCCCAGCCCCATCTACCGGGTCGAGCTGGCGGACTGAGCCGCGAAGCGCGCGGCGAACGCGGGCAGGTCCATCACCTCGCCCTCGAAGTCCGCCTCGACGTCCACGAAGCGCATCAGGTTGGTGCCCCGCCCCGGCGCCGGCCAGGGCGGCGGGGGCGCCAACCAGCCCCCGTCGGCGTCGCGCATGTGGCTGCGATCACTCGAGAAAACGGCGCAGAAGCGGTCCGCGTCGATCACCCGCAGCCAGGGCTCGAGGTGCGGCGGCGCCCGCCCGGTGAGCGGGAAGCTGGCCTGCAGCCAGGTCGCCACCGGCGCCGGCCGACCGCCCACGAAGTCGAGGTCGTGCACCTGCCAGCCGTCGTCCTCGACCAACAGCACGACGTGATAGTCCCAGACGACGTAGCCCGCGTCCCCGGCCGCGCGCTGACCGAACATCAGCACCTGCCGCGCGGGGTTCGAGACGAACACCACGCGCCGCGGGCGGCCGGCCAGCGCCGGGTCGGCGGCGAGGTGCCAGACGTTCTCTTCGCAGTAGTAGGGCTGGTAGGGCGCGCTCACCGGCGCAGGTTAGCGCGAATCGACGCGCGTCTTCTCACGCGCCGCGGGTGATGCCTCGGACGGGCTGTCAGCGGTCAGCGGTCAGCGGTCAGCCGGGCCCCGAGCCCTGTGCCGGGCGCGGGACCGTACGGCAAGCTCGCTGCGCCGGGCGACCGTGCAGAAGGCGCCGTCGCCGCGGCGACTCCGACAGCCGAAGGCTGATCGCCCCACCGGACTGACGGGCTGTGCGTCGAAGCGGCGCGGCCGGCTCCTACCCGGTCAGCGCGGCGCGCGCGCCAAGCGGCGGCGGACGGTCGGCCCGACCATGCGGGCCGCGCCGGCGCCGCCCACCGCCAGCGCGACGGCGAGGGCGTGCACGAACAAGCCCTGCGGCCCGAGCGCGTCCATCACGCCGCCCGCGAGTAGCGGCCCAGCGACCGAGCCGGCCGCGCAGGCCAGCAGCATCGCGCGCCCCGCGCTGAGCCGCTCGTGGGTCGCCACGTGGTCGTTCAGGTGGGCCATCGCCACCGGGTACAGCGGCGCCGCCAGCGCGCCGAACGCGAAGGCGGCGGCCACCGCCAGCGCCGGCGCCGGGTTCAGCGCGGCCACCAGGCACACCGGCGCCAGCGCGCCGCCCAGCGCCGCCAGCACCCGCGGACGCCCGTGCCGATCGGACAGCCGCCCGGTGACCCGCTGCAGGGCGACGCCGCCCAGGATGGCCGCCGCCATCAGCAGCCCCGGCGCCACGCCCGTCGCCTGCGCGTACACCGGACCCAGCGCGTACAGCGCGCCGAACAGCAGGCCCGACGCCGCCCCCACGATCAGCGACAGCGGCGCACGACCCGCCACCGAGCCCTCCACCAGGCCGTCCATCGCCCGCACCGGCGGCGGCGGCAGCCCCCGCACCAGCGCCGCGGCCAGCCCGCCCCCGGCCACCACCACCAGCAGCGCCGCCAGCCCCTCGGCCGGCAGCCCCAGCAGCGCCAACGGTCCCGCCGCCAGCGCCGCGTAGAAGACGGTCATGTAGGTGCCCAGCACCTCGCCGCGCCGCTCGACCGGCGTGGCCTCGCTGATCCACGTCTCGACCGCCAGCAGCAGCCAGCCGAAGGCCAGCCCGTCGAGCCCCCGCAGCGCGACCCACGCCGAGGGCCAGGGCAACAGCCCGATGCCCGCCGCGCTGATCGCCACGCCCAGCGCCCCCAACACGAAGGTGCGCGGATGCCCCAGCCGCCGCGGAACCCGCGCCAGCGGCCCGGCCCCCAGCACGTAGCCCACGAAGTAGGCCGAGGTCAGCAGCCCCACCTGCGCCGGCGACCCGCCCGCCGCGTCCATGCGCACGCCCACCAGGGTGTGCAGCATGCCCTGCCCCATCGTCACGGCGGCCAACGCCGCCCAGAACCGCGCCCTCATCGAGGCCTCCAGCCGTGAAGCGGCGCGCCGCTTAGCACGATGTAGGCCAGCACTCGTGACACGGAGTGCCGCGACGGCGCGGCGGTGGATCGCGGGGTGGTGGGGCGGCTCGGGTCGGGGGGCTGGACGGCGGTGAGGCGGGGCGCCTCAGCGCCTACTCCAGCAGCTCGATCGACGGCTTCTCGCCCGGCGGGGGCGGCTTGGGCGCCGCGCCTGGGCGGCCGACCTCGAAGGCGCGGGCGCCGCCGCCTTCGTCGAGCAGCTCCAGCTTCACCGTGGGGCGGGCGGGGCGCGCGGGCGGGGCGCCAGCGTCGGGCGCGGGGCGCGCGGCGACCGGCTGGGTGGGCGCCACCTGGGGCGGGCGCGGGCGCGGGGGCTCGACGGCGCGCTCGGGGGCCGGGCGGCGCGGGGCCGTGGGCACGATGCGCGGGGGGGCGGTCGCCTCGGTCGTCCGGGGCGTGGGCGCGCCGGCGTCGCGGGCGGCGTCCGCCGGCACGATCGCGTCGCGGGGCGGCGCGGCGTCGCGCACGATGGGCGGCACCACCGGCGCGGGCGGTGTCGTCGCCGGACGAATGGTCACGGCGCCCGCGTCCGGTGGCGGCCCTTCCCTCGCGCCCTTCAGCCACCACGCGATGCCCACGCCGATCGCCACGCAGCCCAAGAGCAGCACGATCCACAGCGCGGCCCGGTTCTCGCGCCGCGGCGGCTCCGGCGGCACCACCGTCGAGGCGTCCGAGCCGAAGGCCGACAGCGTGCCGCTGAAGGGCGTCTCCTCGTCGCCGGACAGCGTGCCGGTGCGGCCGCGCACGCGCCGCAAGGCGGTGCGGAACTCGGCGGCGCTGGCGAAGCGGTCGTCCGGGTTCTTGGCCAGCGACCGCATCACCAGCGCCTCGAGGTCGGGCTCGGCGGCGAGCTCGGGCCGCGCCTCGGCGAAGGGCGGCGGCGGCGCGTGCAGGTGCTGCACGAACAGCTCGCGGTGGTCACCGGTGAAGGGCAGCTTGCCGGTCAGCATGCGGTACAGCACGACGCCCACGGCGTACAGATCGCAGCGGTGGTCGATGCTGCCGCCCGCCACCTGCTCGGGCGCCATGTAGTGCGGCGTGCCGCACACCTCGTGGTTGGTGGTCACCTCGCCCAGGTCCGCCGGATCGTCGACCTCGGGCTCGACGAAGCGCGCGATGCCGAAGTCCATCACCTTGACGAAGTCGGGGTCGTCCGGGTGCGGCACCAGGAACAGGTTGCCCGGCTTGATGTCGCGGTGCACCACCTTGCGCCGGTGCGCGTGATCCAGCGCGCGCAAGAGCTGATAGGTGATGTGCAGCGCGCGGTCGATGGGCATGGGCCCCTGCCGCAGCGCCCGGTGCAGCGTCTGGCCCTCGAGCAGCTCCATCACCAGGAACAGCGCGCCGTCGTCCGTGCGCCCGTAGTCGTGCACGACGGTGATGTTGGGGTGGCTCAGGTTCGACGCGATGCGCGCCCCGCGCGCGAAGCGCTCGTTCGCCGCGTCGTCGCCCTCGGGCAGCAGCTTGATGGCCACCGAGCGGTGCGTCGCCGACTGCCACGCCGCCCACACCGAGCTCTCCATGCCCCCGACGCCCAACAGCTCCTTGAGCGTGTACCGCCCGGCCACGTCGTGCCCGGCGAGATCACGCACCACCCGCCTGTTGTCGTGGGGGCACCGCGCCACCGCGTGCTCGAAGCGCGTGCGGCAGCGCGAGCAGATCCAGCTCATCGGGCTGCGCCCAGGTTCGGATCGTGGTCGTGGTCGTCGTCGTCGTCGGTCCGGTCGGCGGCGAGGTGTGAGATGGCCGACCGCAGGGGCACCGGCCCGTGCGGCCGTGACGAGTGCCCGGCCCTTCCCGACCACGACGACGACCACGACCACGACCACGACGCCGTCGGCGGCGGGAGGGGCGCCCAGCTCATTTCGTGCTGCCGTCCGGCGCCCTGTACTCGCCGTCCGCGGTGTACAGCGTGCCCAGGGTGTCCACGCGGCCGGTCTCGACGTTGAAGCGCCAGGCCTCGATGTCGCCGGTGGCCTCGCCCTCGGGCCCGAAGTCGAGCGGGCC
>JAUHXL010000370.1 GCA_030426945.1 bacterium | reverse complement strand
CGCGCGGTGGCCGCCTCGAGCGCCTGCAGAGCGGCCGCCGCCGTCGGCCCCACCCGTTCGACGAAGAGGGCGTGGGCGATCTCGGCGGCGGTCGCGAACACCTCGCGCTCCTCCTCCTCGAGACGCAGCACGGTCAAGGACGGGCGCGCCTCGAGCATCGAGTCGAGACGCTCGCGGTTGTACCGGGTCTGCAGCGCGAACACCTCGTCGTGCAACTCGCGCACGACCTCGTCGAGCAGCGCGCGCCGCTCGGGCGGCAGACCCGCGTAGAAGTCCTCGTTGGCGGCCAGGCTTGTGACGAAGCGGCTGTGGCCGGGGAAGACGAGGTAGTCGGTCACCTCGTAGAAGCTCATCTCTTCGATGGCGAAGATGGGGTTCACCTGGCCATCGATCATGTTCAGCTGCAGGGCGCTGTACACCTCGGCGTAGGGCAGCGGCGTCGGGTTGGCGCCGTAGGCGTCGTAGGCGGCCATCAACAAGGGCGAGGTCATCACGCGGATCTTCACGCCCGCGAAGTCGGCCGGCTTCCGGATCGGCTTGCGCGTCGTCCAGACCATCTCGCCCTCCGAGTAGAAGTCGAGCAGCTGGAAGTTCTTCGCGGCGTACAGCGGCGCGAAGTGCGCCCGCAGTCCGGGATCAGCCAGGGTCCGGCTGGCCACCTCGGGATCGTCGTCGAGCACGAAGTGCAGCAGGAACACCTGCACCTCCGGGATCAGCTTGCCGAGGTGACCCGGCGAGGCCATCGCCAGCTGCAGCGTGCCGTTGTGCAGCAGCTCGGTGGTCTGGTCCGACGTGCCCAGCGTGCCGTAGGGATACACCTTCACCTCGACCTCGCCGCCGCTGCGCTCGGCCACGAGCTCGGCGAAGCGCTGCGCGTAGGCGTCCTGCACGCTGCCCCGCGTCTCCTCGATCGAGAAGCGCCACACTTCGCGGTCCTGCTTCGGCGCCTCGCAAGCGAGCAGGGCCACCACCACGGCCATCACACAGCGTCGCATCGGGCTCACTCCGCGAAGGCCAGATCGCGCAGCCACAGCGCGATGTCGGGGAAGGCGATCACCAGCACCGAGGACAACAGCAGCATGGCGATGAAGGGCGGCGTGCCGCGCAGGACGTCGAGGTACGGCTTCCGGAACACCGCGATGGCCGTGAAGATGTCGCAGCCGAAGGGCGGCGTTGCCGAGCCGATGGCCACCTGCAGGGTGACCACCGTGCCCACGAGCACCGGATCGATGCCCGCGGCCACCGCCACCGGGTGGAAGATGGGCGTCAGGATCAGGATCACCACGATCGGGTCGACGAACATGCAGCCGACGAAGAAGGCGACGGCGATGGTGGCCATGATCGTGACGTAGCCGCTGGCCGCCGACAGCCCGAGCATGTCGTTGACCAGCTGGGTGGGCAGCTCGGCGAAGCTGATGACCCACGAGAAGGCCGCGCCCGCGCCCACCAGCACGAAGACCACCGCCGTCACCATGCCCGTCGACAGCGCGATGGCGGGCAGGCGCTGCAACGTCAGCTCGCGATACACGCCGATCTCGAGGATGGCCGCGTACACCACCGACACGGCGGCGGCCTCGGTGGGGCTGAAGACGCCCGCGTAGATGCCGCCGATGACGATGACCGGGAAGCCCATCGGCAGCAGCGCGCGCTGCAGCGCCTTGAAGCGACCCGACCAGGGCACGGCGGGCAGGGGCTCGATGCGCAGCTTCACCGAGCGGTACCAGCAGTAGGCGCTGAACAGCACCAGGATGAGCAGGCCGGGCCCGATGCCGGCGATGAACAGCTCGCCGATCGACGTGCCGGACACCACGCCGTAGACGATCATCCCGATGCTGGGCGGGATCAGCAGGGCGATGTCGCTCGCGTTGATGATCAAGGCGATCGTGAACGCGTCACTGTAGCCCGCCTGCAGCAGGCGCGGCCGCAGGGGGGTGCCGATGGCGACCACGGTGGCCTGCGTCGAGCCGGACATCGCCCCGAACAGCGTGCAGCTCACCGCGCTGGTGATGGGCAGGCCCCCGCGCAGGTGGCCGACGAAGGCGCTGACGAGGTCGAGCAGCCGGTTGGCCGCCTGCCCCCGCGTCATGATGTCGGCCGCGAAGATGAACATGGGCACGGCGATCAGCGCGGCGGGCTTCACCCCGCCGATCATCTGCTGCACCAGCACCTCGGCGGGCACCGCCGGGAAGTACGCGAAGAGCACGACGACGCTGGCCGCCAGCAGCGGCACCAGCATCGGGAAGCCCAGCAGCAGCAGGACCACCATGACCGTGACCACCAGCAGCCCCATCAGGTCACCGCCACGTCGTCGACGGCGTCGCCCTCGGTGACGTCGAAGGCCAGGTGCACGCCCGGGCGCCGGATGTTCGCCACCGCGGTCAGCGCGAACTGCAGCGTCGCCAACGCCAGGCCGACCGGTGCCGCCAGGTAGGCCATCCACAGGGGCATCTCGAGCGCGGGCGTCACGGTGCCCAGCACCCGCACGGTGCCCACATAGTCGACGGCCGCGATCGTGAGGTAGCCGCACAGCCCCGAGGTGCTGGTGGCGATGGCCACCATCATCCACCGGCGCCCGCTCTCGGGCAGCTGGTCGAACAGCGCGGTCATGCGGATGTGCCGCCCCTGGCCGGCGGCGTAGCCGAGGCCGACGAAGGTGACCCACACCATCGTCAGGCCGCCGAGCTCTTCGGCGAAGGCCACGCTGACGCCGAAGAGAGACCGGCCAATCACGTTGGCCACCGTCAGCCCGGCCACCAGCAGGATGCCCGCCGCCACCAGCGTGGCCTCGATGGCGTGCACCACGCGGAAGGCCACGCGAAATGGGTTGGTCTGCATGCGCCGTTACTTAGCGCACAAACCATCTTTGCACAAATGGTGTCACCCGGCGGGCGTCGCCCTGCGCTGCCCTGGCCGGGGGCGTCTGCCCCCCGGCGCAGGCCACGCGCTCCAAGGCGGACGCCCCGATCAGCGGGCACCGATCAGCGGGCACCGATCAGCGGGCCCCGATCAGCGCGCCCCGATCAGCGCGCCACGGCCCGGGCGCTCGCGCCGCGCGCCGGCTGCCCCACCCGACGGGCGCTGGCCATCCGCAGGGCGGCGGCCAGCTGATCGGCGGGCAGCCCCCGGCTCACCCGGTCGAACGCGGCGAGCAGCTGGCGATCGGCCACCGGCAGGTTGCCCCGCAGCTGATCGAGCACCGCCAGGCCCTGGCGAAGCTGGCCCTGATCAACCAGGTCGGCGACCCCATCGAGCGTCTCGGCCAGCGTGAACCCGCGCACGTTGCGCCGCACGATGTGCTGCAGCGGCGTGTCCTCGCGCGGCAGCCGAGTGAGCGCCACGCTGTCGCGCGCGGTGGCGTTGGCCAGCGACACCATGTCCTTGTACTTCAGCGTCACGTCGGCCACCGCGCCCGGCGACTCCACCCACAGCTCGAGCAGGATGACGTGCGCGTCCCCCCCGTAGAAGTAGGGGATCACCGTCTGGATGCCGTCGTCGTCGTCGCCGCGATCGGCGGTCACGCCCAGCGTCCGACTCAGGTTGCGGTCGGTCGCCTCCTCACGCGCCTTCACCCGCTTCACCTCGTCCTGGCCCAGCACCCGGCTGCCCACCACGCGCACGGCCTCGACCTTCGAAGCCAACCGCACGTTCACCCGCAGAAGGCGCGCGATGATCTTCGACAGGCTCTCGAGCTCGGCCTCGAGCGAGGCCTTCACCTCGCCCCGGTGGTAGTTCCCGTGGCCGGCGTTGGCCACGGCCCACCACGCGCCGCGATCACCGCCCGTCTGCACCACGCTGGTCACCGCGCCCTGCACGCTGAGCCCGTGCGCCGCGCGCGCCGCGCCCTGCACCCGGTCGGCGTCGGCCCCGTGCGTCAGCAGCACCACGGTCTGCGTGCCCGGCACCCGCGCCTGATCGTCCGCGCCCCGGCGCAGCACCTGCCCCGCGGTGTCCATCGCGCGGCGCAGGGCCTCGCCGCCGGCTCGTCCCGGCGGGGGCAAGCCCTCCAGCTGCCGGGCCAAAGCGAGCCGCTGGTCGCGCACCCCGGCCAGCGGCGCCAGCACCTCGGCCCCGTCGTCGCTGGCCAGCACGACGGCGAGGCGATCCTGCGGACCGAGGCGCCGCACCAGGGTCGTCACCGCGTGCTCCAGTGCGTCCGCGTCGGCGCCACGGGCGGCCGGGTCGACCACCAGCGTCACGTCCAGCGGCGGCCGGCGCCAGCCATAGCGCTTGCTGCCCTGCAATCCGATCTGGAGGTACACGCGCCCCGGCTGGTCCAGCCAGCGCGTGTCCAGCGCCGCGGTCAGCGACAGCCCGGCGTCGGCGGGCGCGTCGAAGGGCTGCGGCGGCAGCGACGCGAGCCGATAGGGCGCGTCTCGGCCGAAGTCCTCGTCCAGGCGCCGCAGCCGCTCCTCGTACGCTGCGTTGCCCCCGAGGTAGGTGTTCTCGAAGTAGCACATCCGGGGCAGGAATCGGTCCGGCCGCACGTGCCGAAGCGCCCGCGTCGAGGCGTCGACCACACCGTTGGTGTCCTCCGCGCCGTCGTCCATCTCGGTCCGAAACGCGTAGGGGTCGGTCGCGTCCTTGTGCGCCTGCTTCTCGCGCCGCTCGCCCTCGACGCGCCCCTTGGCGCCCCGGGCGAGGCGCGCCTCCTCCTTCTTCTTCGCGTCCTTCTTCCCCGCCCGCCGCCTGCTCTCGCCGCGCTGGTCGACATCCCGCGCAGCGACGTCCTGGCGCAGCACCTCACCGCCTTCGTCGGCCTCCTCCTCGACCTCTTCGACCACCGCCACCAGCTTGCTGCTCGGCGCCGGCGTCGGCCGGACGGGCACATCGCTCGGCGGCCGAGGCTTCGCGGCGGGCGGCGCCTCGAAGGCCGGGGCCCCGGGCGGCGGGGGCGGCTCGACGACGCGCGGCAACGCGGTGGCGTCCTCGAGACCACCCAACGCCAAGGTGCCGGAACGCGCCGGCACCTTCTTCTCCACGGCGTAGCCGGGCTCCTCCGGCTCGGGAGCGGCCGGCGCAAGCCGCCCCGCCGAGCCCACTCGGTTGTGCCCGCGGCCCAGCTGCGCTTTGCCGTCCCCGTCCTTGTCGGCCCAACCGTCGGGCCTCGCCCCACCGCGGTCGATGGCTTCCAGCAGGCCGTCGACCTCGGTCTCGTTCGCCGCGGCTCGCGGCGAGTCGTCGTCGGAGTGACCGAAGCGGTCCCGGTCGGCCTCGAAGGCGGCCGCCCCACCCTCCTCCGTCTTCGCCGCCGCCTGCGCGGGCGGCTCCGCGCTGTCGCCCATCTTCGAGCACGCCGACCCGACCAGCACGAGCGCCAGCAGGGCTCTCCACACGCCGCCTGGCCGGCCCGCTTCAGTCCAGCTCTTCATCCGCGGCCTCCTTCGGGCGCTTCACCCGGCTGAACCATCCCACCGCCAGCAGCACCACCATCGCGGCGACGCCGTCCTCGATGTCGAGCGTCCACAGCGTCGCCACCACCACCAAGCCGCCCACGCCCACCAGCAGACCGACCGCGTCCGCGGCGCCGAAGGGCGCCCGCTTCGCCCGCCGCCGCGCCACGAAGGCCAGCGCCAGCACCGCCAACACGAAGATCCACGGCTCGCTGTCCCGGTCGGGCGCCGCCACGAAGCGCAGCGTCACGGCCAGGGGCGCCTCGGCGTCGTCCTGCACCGCGTAGGTGAAGAGGAAGCGCTCGCTGTCCGGATCGACCGGAAGCTCCACCGCCTCGTGGTCGTCCTCGCGGCCGCGCCACTGATACGGCGGCAGCTGCTTCAGGTCGGTCGCCACGCGGAACACCGGCCGAACGCGCGGCACCTGCACCAGCCACTGGATGTCGTTCGTCCGCACGTCGGCGTCGGGCGCCACCAGCTCGACCGCGCCCAGCACACCCAGGCGATCCCGCCGCGTCTCGTAGGTGATGTCGACGCTGACCGTGGCGTTCTTGGGCAGGGGCACGGCCACCGCGCCCTCCTCGTCCTGCACCGCCTTCACCTTGCGGTCGCCCGCGGCCACGCGCAGCACCTTGGCCTCGGCCGGCAGCTTCAGCCGCAGGAACTGCTTCTCGTCGTTCTGCACCTGGTAGGTGGCGCGGTGCACCAGGTTGCCGCTCTCGAGCACGTTCGTCTCGATCCACACCTGGGTCGCGATGGCGTTCAGCGTCTCGACCGTGCGGTGCCGCTGCACCGTCAGCATCAGCGACCAGGGCACGTGCGCGAAGGTGTAGGCCAGCGCCACCTCGTTGTCGCTGCGCAGGCGCACCGCCTTGGGCAGCTCGGTCGCGTTCACCTTGCGCAGATCCTTCGACTCCCCCGCGGTGACCTCCATGCCGGTCTCGGCCGCGATGCCGAACGCGCCGCTCTCGACCTCGGCCCCGTGCACCTGGATGTCGGGCAGCCGCACCTCGCCGAGATCCTTCTTCAGCAACAGCTCGAACTCGACGTCGAGCTGGATGGCACCCTCGAGGGCTTGCGTGAAGCTGACGACGTAGGCCTTACGTCCGGGGCCGGCCTCGAAGCCTTCGGGCGCCGGGTCGACCTTGTTCAGGCTGGGCGCGGTGATGCGAGGCTCGGCCACGCCCTCGGGCAAGGACAGCGTCAGCGCGTCCCGTCGCCCGCTCTTGAGCTCGACCAGCACCGACGCCTGGCCCGTCAGCGCGCCCTCGCGCACCAGATAGAGCGTGTCGACGCGCGCGTCGAAGCGCACCTCGCGCGCCTTGGCGGTCGCCACCTTCGTGGTGATGCCCTTCGGCGCGCCGATGTGCTTGAAGGCCTGGTTGACCTTGTCGCGCAGGTCCTGGCGCACGTCGACGGGCAGCGCGTCCTGCCCCACCTTGGCGTAGCCCTCGGCGGCGGCGGGCGCGAAGCCCACCTTGTCCCCGTCGAACAGCGCGATCACGCCCAGCTCGCGGGCGGCCTCCATGGGCCGCACCAAGGGCAGCGTCACCGGCGTGCCCTCCTGGGGCGGCACCGAGGTCTCGAGCTGCACCTCCAGCCGCAGCTTGCCCTCGAGCTCGCGCCCCAACACCACGCGCAGGTGGCGCGGCTCGTCGTCCGTCGCGGGGAAGATGCGCCAGTCCTCGATGCCCTCGCCTTCGACCTTGAAGGGCACGACGTCCTCGGGCAGCGCCAGCGGCAGCTCCTTCAGCTTGCCGTAGATGACGTCGTAGTCGACCAGCACCCGCGACCGCAGCACGCCCTCCTGCAGTGTCATCAGCTGGTAGGTGTCGGTGTTCACCCGCACGCGCGTCTCGGGCGCCGCGCGCGCCTCGGTCCAGCGCAGCGTCACCGTCTCCAGCGGCGGCAGGTGGCCGATGGCCGTGGTCAGCGCCCGCTCGCCCTCCCCGCGCACCGTCGTGGTCAGCGGCACCGGCGGCTCGAACACCACCTCGCGCTTGCCCGGCACCGTCACCTCGACCCGCGCGATGGG
>JAUHXL010000369.1 GCA_030426945.1 bacterium | reverse complement strand
CGGGCGCCAGGGCGCCGAAGGGGCGGATGGTGAGCGCGTCGGGCGGGCCGTCGAGGGGGTCGCCCCACAGCGCCCGGAGGATCATCGGCAGCCGCGCCGCCCAGGCCCGCTCGTTGTGCTGCCCGGGCACGTCCTCGTGGTACAGCAGCTCGCCGAAGGGCACCCCGGCGCCGCTCAGCCCCTCGACCACGGCGCGCGTGTCGGCCAGCACCGAGGAGCGTCCGTCGCCGTCCTCGTCGTTGCCCTCGGCGTTGCCGCCGTCGATCCACAGCCGGGTGCCCGCGCGCCAGCCGCCGGCCACCGCGTCGGTCCAGCCGAGCACCTCGCGGCCGTTCCACCAGAACGAGGGCGACACGACGCCCACGCGCCCGAACACCGCCGGGTGCTCGCGCAGCAGGAAGTAGCTGACCAGGCCACCCATCGACGAGCCCATCACGCCGGTGTCCAGCCGACCGCAGCGCGTGCGCAGGTGGTGATCCACCCACGGCTTCAGCTCCTCCACCAGGAAGCGCCCGTAGTCGGCCGCGCCGCCGCCGGCCATGCGGTCGGGATCGACGCTGGGGCCGTACTCGTCGAGCCGCGCGGCGATGTTGTCGACGGCCACGACGATCATCGGCGGCACCGCGCCCGCGGCCACCTCGGCGTCGAGGGCGCGGTCGAGATGCCAGACGCTGCCGAAGGCGGCGCGGGCGGGGTCGAACTGGTTCTGCCCGTCGTGCACGTACAGCACCGGCCAGCGCTCGGCGGGGCGCGCGGCGTAGTCGGCCGGCAGGTAGAGGGTGACGCGCCGGGCGGGCACGTGGGCGGACGGGAACGCGTCGATGACGCCGTAGCGACCGTCGACGCGCGGCTCGAGGCCGGGGTGCGGATCGTCGCCGCTGGGGCACTCGATCGGCGGAGCCGCGTCGGGGGTCGGGGCGGCGTCCTCCGTCGGCGCCGCGTCGGCGGCCGGCCCCGCGTCGCCGGCGAGCGCGTCGAGCGGCGCGGCGGCGTCAGGCGGCGCGGCGGCGTCAGGCGGCGCGGCGGCGTCTTCGCCCGGCGCCGCGTCCCGCCGCGCGGCGGCGTCGGGATCGGACCCCTGGTCGCGGGACGCGGCGCCGTCGGTCAAGCCCAGGTCCGGCGTCGCGACGGCGTCGGCGGGCGCGCCGCCGTCCGTCGTCGGTCGGAACCCGTCCACCGGATCGCCGCTCCCGTCGCCGTCGGGGACGCACGCCAGCGCGCCCAGCACCACCGTTGCCCACAGCATCGCGCGCATCGGACCTCCCGAGTCGGGGGGAGTGTAGCGCGGTCGCGATCAGAAACGGACGGTTGCCCGGGCGCCCCAGCGCACGTCCCAGCGGTCGGCGAACTCGTCGTCGGTCGGCGACTCGACGCGCACCGGGGTCACGGGGATGCCCAGCCGGCTGGTGAGCGCCAGCTCGAGGTGCTCGAACAGGTCGTAGCCCAGCAGCGCGCGCTGGAGGCCGAACAGGCCGCCGCGCTGATCGACGTAGCGCTCGTCGATGCCCGCCGAGGGCCCCTCGAGGCCGACGGTCAGCCCACCGTCGACGCGCGCGACGAGGTCGTTCCAGCGCAGGACGACGCCGATGCCGCCGCCCACGTCGGCGCCCGAGATCACGTCGGCGTCGAAGACCGGCCGCAGGTGCCCCTCGAAGAAGGCGTGGGCGAACCACAGGCCCCCCTGGTCGCGGCCGGCGGCGAGCCGCAGCTCGGCGCCCAGCAGCGGGGCCTCCTCGTGCCAGACGCCGTCGACGTACAGCGCCAGCCACTCGAACAGCCCGAAGTGCACGGTGGCGGCCGGGCGCAGGTTCTCGACCCCGCCCGACACCGCCAGCCGCAGCGGGCCGGGGCCGGCGACGTGATCGGGCAGACCGACGGCCCCCAGCAGCGCCAGCGCGGGCAGCAGCGGGGTCATCGGCGGCCCGCGCGGGGCGAAGGGGACGAGGGGAACCGCACCCGCGAATCCAAGCACGGGTTCGAGGGCCTTGCAAAGGCGGTCGAGTGCGTCCAGGAATCGTGCCCGCGATGTGACCGACCGGCCGAGGCTCGGTCGAACCGCGGGTGCAACGAACGGGCGCCGGGTGCGCTCAGCGAAACGGGAGGACGAGATGGACGAGTTGCTTCAGCAGGCCGCCAGCCGATTCGGCATCGACGCGAGCCAGGCGCGCGGGCTGGCCGGCGCGGTGTTCAAGACGGTGCGCAAGGAGGCCGCCGACGAAGACGTGGCGGCCCTCGACGAGGCGGTGCCCGAGGCGGCGCAGCTGGCCGACGAGGCGGACGACGAGGACGAGGCGCCGGCGGCCGGCGGCGGCGGGCTGGGTGGCGCGCTCGGCGGGGCCCTCGGCGGCTTCGGCGGCGGCGGCCTCGGCGGCGCGCTGGGCGGGGCGCTCGGCGCGGTGGCCGGCGGCGGCGGGGCGGCGGGCCTGATCGCGCGCTTCGCCAAGGCGGGCCTGGGCGCCGGGCAGGCGACGAACTTCGTGCAGCTGATCATCGACTTCGTGAAGCAGAAGGCCGGCAGCGCGCTGGTCGGCCGGCTCGTCAGCCAGGTGCCGGCGCTGAAGGGTCTGATCGGGTGACGCCGGCCGCCGGGCGCCTCCGAATTCCGCCACCACGCGAACCGTGGTACGCAGGGCGGAACGAGGGAGGACGCCCATGGCCGACGGCAAGCAGGCGGGTGGCAGCGAACAGCCCAATCACGACCTGATCTACGGCATCGACGACCAGCCGCCGCTGCCCCAGACCTTCGCGCTGGGCTTCCAGCACTACCTGACGATGTTCGGCTCGACGGTGGCCATCCCGCTGCTGCTGGCGCCGAAGCTGGGCATCACCGACAAGGCCGACCTGGCCGCGTTGATCGGCACGATGTTCTTCGTGTCGGGCATCACCACGCTGCTTCAGTCCACGTTCGGCAACCGCCTGCCCATCATCCAGGGCGGCACGTTCTCGATCCTGGCGCCCACCATGGCCATCTGCGGCATGACCGCGCTGGCCGACGCCGGCTGGCAGGTGCGCATGCAGCACGTGCAGGGCGCGATCATCGCGGGCGGCCTGTTCGAGGCCTTCATGGGCTACTCGGGCCTCGTCGGGCGCCTCTTGCGCTTCATCGGACCGGTGACCATCGCGCCGACCATCGCCCTCATCGGGCTGGCGCTGTTCAAGTTCGGCGCGCCGGTGGCCGGCACGCACTGGGGCATCGGCGGCCTCACCATCGCGCTCATCATCCTGTTCAGCCAGTACCTCAAGCGCACCCACCGCGCCTTCGAGCTGTTCCCGATCCTCCTCGCCATCGTCATCGCCTGGGGCGTCGCCGCCTTGCTGACGGCCACGGGCACCTTCGCGCCGGGCCACCCGGCCCACGTGAGCACGGCCACCCTCGCCGCCTCACCCTGGTTTCGCGTGCCCTACCCGATGCAGTGGGGCCTGCCCGTCTTCGGCGCCGCCGCCATCGTCGGCATGATCAGCGGCTACCTGGCCTCGATGATCGAGAGCATCGGCGACTACTACGCCTGCGCCCGCCTCGCCGGCGCCCCGACCCCGACGCGCAGCACCATCAACCGCGGCATCGGCATGGAGGGCGTGGGCAGCGTCATCGCCGGCGTCTTCGGCACCGGCAACGCCACCACCAGCTACAGCGAGAACATCGGCGCCATCGGCCTCACCCGCGTGGGCTCGCGCCGCGTGGTGCAGGCGGGCGCGCTGATCATGCTGGTGCTGGGCGCCGTCGGGAAGTTCGGCGCGCTGTTCACCACCATCCCGCAGCCCATCGTCGGCGGCATGTACTGCGCGATGTTCGGCATGATCGCGTCGGTGGGCCTGTCGAACCTGCAGTTCGTCGACCTGAACTCGGCGCGCAACCTGTTCGTGATCGGCTTCGCGTTCTTCATGGGGCTGTCGGTGCCCGAGTACTTCGCCGCCAGCCCGCTCACCTTCGAGCCCAAGTGGCTGGCCGACATCTGCAACACGCTGGGCTCCACCGGCATGGCCGTCGGCGCCCTGGTCGCGACGGTGCTCGACAACACCATCCCGGGCACCCGCACCGAGCGCGGGCTGGACGCGTGGGAGACCCACGAGCACTTCACGGACCTCCCGGCGGGCGGCGAAAACTGAGCGCTCCAACCGCCCGAGACACCCTTGACCTTGACCTTGACCTCGCCCTCCCGAGCCCACGGCCGTTGAGGCAGGGCGCCTGGGGCAAGGGCCAGACCCTTGACCTTGACCTTGACCTTGACCTTGACCCTGACCCTGCCCTCCCGAGCCCACGGCCGGAAAGGCAGGGCGCCCGAGTCAAGGCCACCCCTCAGTCGATCTCCCCACCCACCGGCAACCCGCTCGGCACGCTCGCCGGGATCCGCCGGTCGACCCCCTCGTCCGTCAGCCCCTGCAGGAACGCGATCATGTCCGCCTCCTCCTGCGCGTTGAAGCGCAGCCCCTGCAGCAGCGGATCCAGCGGCCCCACGTCGTTGCGCGGCGCCAGCCCGCCCGCGCCCCCGGGAGGCGGCGGCGGCGCGCCCGGGCGGCCCCCGTTGGGCGGCGGCGCGCCCGCGGCCCGGTAGAACGCCATCACCGCCCGCAGGTCGCGCAGGTTGCCGCCGTGCATGTAGGGCCCGGTGATCGCGATGTTGCGCAGCGTCGGCGTGCGGAAGCGGTGCTGCCCGTCGCCGGGATCGTCGCTGCCGCGCGCCGGGTTGTCGGGCACGCCGATGCGGCGCAGGCGGTAGTCGCTGAACATCGGCCCGGCGTGGCACCGCGCGCAGCCCACGCGCTGGAACGTGTCCAGCCCGCGCTGCTGCTGGGCGGTCAGCGCGTCGTCGTCGCCGGCCAGCCAGCGATCGTAGGGGCTGTTCAGGTTCGACAGGTGGCGCTCGAAGGCGGCGATGGCCGCCGACAGGTTGGCCTCGGTGATGCCGTCGGCGAAGGCGTCGTCGAACAGCGCCACGTATTCGGGCACGTCGCGCAGCCGCTCGAGCGCCGCGGGCACGGCGTCGTCGGGGTCGGTCGAGGTGCCCAGCATCTCCTCCGGCGAGCGGATGGGACCCAGCGCCTGGGTCTCGAGGCTGCGCGCGCGGTTGTCCCAGAACATCGGCGCCTGGGCCGGGTCGGGCAGACGCGCCGGGTTCACCCAGCCGTTGAAGCCGGTGTCGAGCACCGTGGGCGCGTTGCGGCCGATGAACGCCGTGCCGGGCCCGAGGCGCCGGTCGGGGCCCAGGCCGACGCCGCCGGCGCCGATCGACAGGGGGCGGCCGTCGGCGTAGCCGTGATCGGGGTGGTGGCAGGTGGCGCAGGCCACGTCGCCGTCGCCGGACAGGATGGGATCCCAGAACAGCAGGCGGCCCAGCTCGACGCGCGCGGCGGCGCGGTCGACGGGCGGCTCGGGCTCGGCGGGCGCGTCCGGCTCGGCGGGCTCGGGCTCGGCCGGGTCGGCGGGCTCGGCGGGCGGCGGCGGCGGCGGCGGCCCCGGGCGCTGGCCCGGGGCGGGCGCCTCGGGCTCGGCCGGCGCCTCGGGCTCTTCGGGCTCGGCGGGCGGCTCGGGCTCGGCCGGCGCGTCGGGCCGCGCGGGCGGGGCGGGCCGCTCGCCCGGCGCGGGCCGCTCGGGCGGCTCGACGCAGTCCCCCTGCTCGCACACGAGCGTGCCTTCGCAGTCCAGGTCGTCGACGCACGCCGGCTGCGGCGCCGGCTGCCCCGGCCGGCCCGCGGGCCCCTCGCCGCTGCCCGGCGGCTGGTCCTCCCCGCCACGCGGCGGGCGCTGTCCCCGCCGCCCGCCGGGCTGCCCCGGCTGACCCACCAGCTCGCCGTTCGCGGCGCTGGCCTCCGTGTCGTCGGTGTTCTCGGGCGGCTCGCACGCGGCCAGGCCGAACGTCAGGCACACCGCTGCGAACAATCGCGCCTTGCGGTCGCGTCCCATGGGCTTCCTCCTCCGTCGGGTGATGGGGATCGGAAGAGCAACGGTGATGCCAGCCCGCGCTGCGGGGTGGATCAATCCAGCGACGGTGGATCTGCACCGCTGATCCAGGTCTCGGCACACGCGATTGTGCGAGCACAGCGCTCGATACGTGCCCGTGCCCGTGCCCGGTCGGCGATGCGTCAGGCTTGCTCGGTCCAAGCTGAAAACATTATGAAATCAGCGTGTTGAGCGTTCATGTGCTCCGGCGGGGGCGTTCGGGCACGGGCACGGGCACGGGCACGGGCACGTCTTCGTGCACGGACGATGGTGCATTCTGCGGCGTCTCCGTCGGCCACCGCCCCCACGCCGCCAACATGGCTTGGCGCCGGTGCCAACCGCGGGCGTCGCGGTCGCGCGACACCCCGGTTATCCTCGCCTCGATGACCACGCGCGCCGTCATGTCGATCGTCTGCCCCCGCTGCGCCGCCTCCTTCGAGGATCGCCTGCGCGACTTCGCCGACGCCGTCCTGCACGAGGGCCCTCTCCTGATCGGCTGCACCGGCTGCGGCCTGCTGTTCCGGGCCGACCTCGACGCGTCTTCCGCCGCCGCCCCCGCGTTCGCCCCCACGCCCCCCGCCGCCTCCGCCCGCTACCGCCTCGAGCACGTCCTCGGCCGCGGCGGCTTCGGCGAGACCTGGCGCGCCGTCGACCGCGAGACCGGCGACACCGTCTGCGTCAAGCGCCTGCACCCCGGCGTGCCCGTCGAGAGCCTGCAGCAGGAGTGGCGCGCCCTCATGGCGCTGCACCACCCCAACATCGTGCGCCCCGTCGCCTTCCACGCCGACGAGGCCCTGCTGGTCACCGCCTTCGTCGACGGCGAGCCCCTCAGCGACCGCCTGGTCCGCGGCCCCCTGCCGCCGCGCGAGGCCCTGCACCTGGGCGCCGCGCTGGCCGACGCCCTGACGCAGGCCCACCGTGAGGGCGTCCTGCACCGCGACCTGAAGCCCGCCAACATCGTCCTGCGCGCCGGCGCCGCGCCCCCCGAGCCGGTCGTCCTCGACTTCGGCCTCGGCGTCGTGCGCGACGTCGATCCCTTCGGCGCCGTCACCGCCGAGGGCAACCCGGGCGGCACCCCCGCCTACATGCCGCCCGAGCAGTTCGAGGGCCGCCGCCTCACCCCCGCCTGCGACGTCTACGCCTGGGCCCTGGTGATGGCCGAGGCCCTCACCGGCGCGCCCGCCGACGCCCGCTCGGTGGCCGTCGACACCTACGGCCGCCGCCGCGCCGCCGCCGAGGGCCTCGACCTCGACGCCGTCCCCCCGCGCTGGCGCGGCCTGCTGCGCGCCTGCACCCGCGCCGCGCCCGACGCCCGCCCGTCGATGGTCGAGGTCGCCCTCGCCCTGGGCCGCCTCGGCGAGGACGTCCCCCCGCCGACCATCATCGCGCCCCGCAACCTGACCTTCGCCGCCGGCATGCACGGCCCGCGGCCGCTGTCGTGGTCGGACGGCGTCGGCGCGGTGCACGGCGCCTCGCGCGCCTTCCGCTGC
>JAUHXL010000368.1 GCA_030426945.1 bacterium | reverse complement strand
TCCATCTCGGCGTAGACGCCGGGGTCGAACGCGCGGAAGGGCTCGAGGTGGGCCTCGGCGAGGGCCCGCAGCTCGGCGGCCCGGCGCACCCGGCTGGCCACCCGCGCGGCCGACCAGCGCAACCCGAACAAGGTGCAGGCGTCCGTGCCCCAGGCCGACGCCAGGGCGCGCCCGGCGTCCGCGTAGGTGCCCGGCCCCACGTCCATCACGGCGATGCCCATCAGCAGGCCTCCAGGGCGGCTCCCAGCACCGTCGCCAGGCGCGCGAGCGACTCGTCGGTCACCGTGAGCGGCGGCGCGACGACCAGGGCCGTCGGGGTGGGTCGGTGCAGCGCGATGCCCGCGTCCGCCAGCCGCGCGGCGACGGCGTCCGCCCGCGCGGCGTCCAGCGTCAACACCCGGTAGAGCCCCGCGCCGGTCGCCTCGGCGCCGGCGCGCGCCAGCGCGGCGTCGAGGGCCTCGGCTCGCTCCGCGGCGTCCAGCCGGCGAGCCACGTACAGCGCGCGCAGCAGCCGCGCGGCCGACAGCTCGTCCCCGTCCCAGGTGCTGATCAAGGTCAGCGGCTTGGCCACGAAGGTGCGGTCGTTGCTGAAGACGTGGCCGATCTGACCGCCCGCCCACCAGAGCACCACGTCGGCGTCGCCCTCGACGGTGTCGACCCAGAAGAAGCGGCCGCCGCCGTTGCGGTAGAGGCCCGTCGTCGTCTCCTGCAGCACCAGCGGCACGCCCGTGCGATCCCGCCACCCGCAGAGCGCGCGCCAGGCCGCCGCCGTCAGCGAGCGCCCGGTGCGCGCCTGCACCGTCTCGACGAAGACCGCGATGAGGGCCTCGGCCCCGTGCGCCGCGACCAGCGCGTCGAGCGCGGCGACGCAGGCCGCCCCGTCGGCGCCCGGGTGGGGCACGCGCGGCCAGTCGAAGTGGGCGTCGGCGCCGTCGGTCAGCGATCGCGCCGCCGCGGTGTTCGTGCCGTGGAACGCGCCCTCGAGGCCGACCACCAGGCGCCCCGCCGCGCGGTTGTGCTTCAGGGCGCGGATGCTCTTGTCGACCATCTCGTCGGGGCAGCTGGTGAAGTACAGGTGCGCGTTGCCGGCGGGCGCGATGGCCCGCAGGTACTCGGCGTAGCGCGCGAAGCCGGGGGTGATGAAGTTGCTGACGGTCAGCTTGGTGAGCGCCGGCTCGTCGAAGACCCCGAGATCGCGCGCGCGGTCGAGGGCGGGGTGCCCCACGCCGAGGGGCAGCTGCACCCCGCAGCCCAGATCGAGGCGGGCGGGCGCGGCGGTGGGCAGAGAGAGCGCCCGCCGATCATGCCGGCGCAGGGGGATGCGGTAGTAACGGGCCATGCCCTCGCGGCGATCGTACTGGTGCGCGTGGATGTCCACCTCGTAGGCGCCGAAGCGGCGGTTCAGCGCCCACATGGCCGCCGCCTCGCCCAGCTTGTTGCGGCCGGTGACGAAGGCGTAGCGGGGTCGGCCGCTCGCGTCGCGCAGGCGCAGGGCCTCGCGCAGGGTGGCCACGCGCAGGCGCCGCCCCACCCCGCGGCCCCGCACCCGCCCGGCCACCGTCAGATCGGCGCTGTAGAGGGTGTTCTCGGCGCCGCGGTGGGGATCCTGGCGCGGGCCGTCGAGGTCGGGCCACAGCTCGAGCGGCGCGGCGAAGGCCATGCCCACCAGGCCCTGGGCGTCTTCGGCGACCAGGCAGACGCTGTCGGCGGCGGCGACGATGACCCGCAGATCCGCCAGGGGCTCCTGCCGGATCGGCTCGTAGGTCTCGGCCTCGAGCCGGGCGATCTGATCGGCCAAGGCGTCGAAGTCGCGCACGTCGATGCGGCGCACGCGCGTGCCGTAGAGGTCCGCCGCGAAGCGCACCAGGGGGATGCCGACCGCGGCCTCGAAGGCCGCGGGATCCGCGGTGGCGATGGCCTGGCGGGCGGCCGTGCCGCGCACGTCGGCGGGCAGCCCGAGGTGCGCGGTGCCCGCGGCGCGGTCCCCGGGGTGCAGCGTGCCGAAGTGCTCCATCACCACGTCGGCGCGCGCCCCGGTCTCGTCGAGCAGCACCTCGGTGACCGTCGGCGTCGGGCGCTCCTCGGGCTTCTTGTGCGGCGGCGGCCAGTCGGGCAGCGAGACCTCCGCCATGCGGGCCGCGAGATCCGGCCCCGGGCCACCGGCCGCGGTCACCAGCGCCTCGATCGAGGCCTCGATGGCGTCGAAGATGGCGTCGACGTCCTTCAGGCGCATCGCCCGGTTCATGCGGTAGCGCAGGGTGCGCTCGCCGGCGATGTACACCATGTAGCCGCGGTAGAAGCGCTGGGCGATCACCTTGTTGGCCACGACGTCGTCGGGCAGATCGAAGGCGAAGGCGTCCCCGTACACCCGCGGCCGGGTGACCACGTCGGGCCAGCGCTGGGCCAGGCGCTCGAGCCGGGCGTCCGCGTGGTGGGCGTGCGTCGTGCGGGTGCTGACGATGTCGAGGTGCAGGGCGCCCCGCAGCGCGCTGGCCGCGTGCGTCGGGCCGGGATCGGGATCGGGCCAGCGCGACAGGACGTAGCCGATCTGCGCGCGCTTGGCGCCGGTGACCATGTCCGGCGCGTCCGGGCGGCCGTCGACGTCGACGAGGCGCAGCCAGTGGTGCCAGAAGGCGCGGCCGGAGAGGCCGAAGCCGCTCTGCACCTCGTCGAAGATCAGGGGCAGCCCGTGGGCGCGCGTCAGGGCGCGCAGGCCGTGAAAGAAGCGCCGGGTGGCCGGGCGATCGCCGCCCTCGCACTGGTAGGGCTCGACCACGCAGCACAAGAGGTCACCGGCCCGCATCTCGGCGGCCGCCTTCTCGAGGATGGCGGCCTCGAGCTGCAGGAGCGGATCGTCGCCCCAGGCCGCGTCGCCCCGGTCGGGGTTGGCCCAGTGGTGGCGCCAGCCGGCGGGGATGGGCGGATCCGCGTAGGGATCCTCGGGGGCCGGCCAGGGCAGGAAGGTCGCCTCGTAGCCGGGCAGCTCGTAGGGCGCCCGCTTCACGGGGTTCCAGGTGGCGTAGAGCGACAGCAGGGTGCGGCCGTGGAAGCTGCCCTCGAAGGCCAGCACGCGCTTGCCGCCGGGGCCGTGCCGCTGCGCGATGTGGAAGGCCTTCTCGTTGGCCTCGGCGCCGCCGTTCACCAGGCAGACGTGCTCGAGGCCCGGCGCGGCGACCTCGAGCAGGCCCTCGACGAAGGCCTCGATCACCGGGGCCGCCTCGGGCGAGCGCGCGTCGTGGGCGGCCACCAGATAGGGATCGAAGGCCCCCTCGTCGAGCGCCGCCTGGACGCGGCCCGGGCGGAAGCCCGCCGCCAGCGACGCGATCTGGCTGGCGGCGTCGACGATCTGGAGGGGATCGTCGTCGACCGAGCGCAGGAAGGGGCCCTGGCAGTGCCGCAGATCCACGACGGCGGGCTTCTTCTCGCGCGGCAGGAAGTCGCCCCCGTAGAAGCGCTCCAGCCAGGCCGCCGACTGCGGGAGGCTGCCGTCGGTGGGGATGTGGATGCGCGGCACCGGCATGCCCAGGAAGGCCTTGGGATCGGCCTCGAGCAGGGGCGCGAGGAAGGCCAGCAGCCCCTCCTCGAGGGCGTCGGGATCGCCGTCCTTGGGCAGGCGCAGCCCCTCCCCCGCGACCTCGAGGCCGGCCTCCTGCGCGCGCCGGGCGCCCCGCTCCTGTTCGAGCGGGCGGCCGTCGACACGCGCGTGCCCCAGCCGCGCGAAGGGTAGATACAGCGCGTCGTCGGCCACGTCGAGGCGGAGACCGAAGCGCTCGGCGACCTCCTCCAGCCGATGTTGCATCTCCAGGCGAGCGAGCAGGTTCACGCGTTCTCTCCGAGCAGCCCGTCGAGGGCGGCGTAGGGCGTCCGCGCGCCGAGGTCGGCGCGCATGTAGGCCACCGGGTAGGTGGCGTTTCGCGGGGCGAGGCTGCCGGCCGGGCGCCAGTTGCCGCTCATGCCGACGCCGCCGAAGGGCAACAGGCCCGACGCCCCGTTGGTGCTGCGGTTGATGTTGACGACCCCCGCCGGCACCTGATCGTAGAAGGCCTCCCAGGACTCGGCGTCCGCGCTGAACAGGCTGGCGCTGAGGCCGAACGGGCTGTCCGCGGCGCGCCGAAAGGCGTCGTCTCGATCCGCCGCGCGCTCGAAGCTGACGTGGGGCCCGAACAGCTCCTCGGCCAGCGTCGCCTCGCCCCCCTGCACCCGATACAGGCTGGGGGTGACGTAGGCGCCGCCCGCGAGCGCGCGCACCTCGACGAGCGCCTCCGCGCCCTGCGCGCGGGCGGCGGCCAGCTGCTGCACGAACCGGTCGCGGGCGCCGTGGCTGGCGAGGGGCCCCATGAAGCAGGTGACGTCCTTCGGATCGCCCGGCGTGATCCGGCGGAAGGCCTCGACCAGGCGCGTCTCGAGCGCGTCCGCGACGCCCGGCGTGGCGACGACGCGCGAGGTCGCGGTACAGCGCTGGCCGGTGGTCAGCAGCGCGCCGAGCAGGATCTCGCGCACGGCCTGATCGATATCGGCGTCGTCCAGCACGACCGCCGGGTTCTTGCCCCCCAGCTCGAGGCAGACCTTCTTGAAGGGCTGATCGAAGGTCGCCTGACGAATGCGTCGCCCGGTGTCGTAGCTGCCGGTGAAGACGACGCCCCGCACGTCCGGGTGCGCGACGAGGGCGGCCCCGGTGTCGCCGAGGCCGTGCACCAGGTTGAACACGCCCGCGGGGAAGTCCGCGTCGGCGAACAGCTCGGCGTAGCGCTGCCCCGCCAGCGGGGTCAGCTCCGAGGGCTTGGCGACGACCGTGTTGCCGGTCAGCAGCGTCGGGACGACGTGGGTGTTCAGCAGGTGAACCGGGAAGTTGAACGGGCCGATCACCGCCACGACGCCCAGGGGGTGGAAGCGCTGCTCCCCCGGCGCGCCCGGCGGGGCGGGCGGCAGCTCGTAGGGCAGCTGGGCGATGACGCCCTCGATCTTGCCCGCGATGGAGGCGGCCTCCCCGCGCGCCTCGGCGATGGGCTTGCCCATCTCGGCGGTGATGGCCTGCGCGATGCGCTCCGTGTGGGCCGGCACGCGGGCCTGCACCGCGCGCAGCGCCTCGATCCGCGCCTCGAGCCCGGCCCGCCGCCACGCCCGCTGCGCCTCGCGCGCGGCCGCGACGGCGGCGTCGACCGCCGCGACGTCCCCCACCGCCTCGAGCACGACCTCGCCCTCCGCCGTGGCCGGATCACGCGACGCGAAGGCCGCGCCGCCGGCCGGGGCCACGAAGTCGCCCCCGATGAAGTCCCCGCGGAACCGCTTCTCGCTCATCGTCGTCCCTTCGCGCGCGGGGCCTCGAGGCCCAAGGCGCGCATCACCTTCTTCAGATCCTCCCAGACCGCCACCTTCAGGTTCGGGCTCTGCAGCAGGGCGTCGGGGTGGAACGTGGGCAGCACGCGCAGCCCGTCCCGCTCGAAGAACTGACCGCGCACGCGCGAGAGGCTGGCCGTCGGATCGACCAGGGCGTGCGTCGGCAGATCGCCCAGCGCGACCACGATCTCGGGGCGCACCCGCGCGAGCTGCGCGCGCAGGAAGGGGCTGCAGGTCTCGACCGCGACGTCGGGCACGTCCCCGTCGGGGGCGCGGCACTTGGTCACGTAGCAGAGGTAGGCGTCCTCCCGCCGCAGCCCCATCGCGCGGATCATGCGGCCGAGCAGGGCGCCCGACTCGCCGACGAAGGGCACGCCCAGGGCGTCCTCGGCGGGGCCCGGGCCGTCGCCGACGAAGGCGACGCGCGCGGTGGGGCTGCCCCAGCCGAACACGAGCTCGGCGCGACCGCGCGCGAGCGGGCAGCGGGTGCAGTCGCCGATCTCGTCGCGCAGGACCTGCAGCGCGGCGGCGCGGGGGGCGGCGCCGTCGCCCGCCGGGATGAGCGCCGGGGCCACGACGGGCGGGTCGGCTGGGGCGGACGCGGGGCGGGGCTCGGCGACCGGGTCGGGCTGCGCGGCCTGCAGGCGGGCCTGAGCCGCCGCGGACGGCGCGGCGGGCGCGGCCGGCGGGGGCGCAGCGGGCCGACGCGGGGCCCCGGCGAAGGCGCCCAGCGCCGGTGGGCGGAAGCCGTCGGGCACGCCCAGGGCCGACTCCCCGGTCTCCAGATGCCACTCGAGCGCCCCGCGGGCGGCGCGCACCCAGGCGCGCAGGGCGTGGCCGACGGTGTGGCTCATGCCCCGCCCTCCAGCGCGTCCGCGAGCCAGCCGACCAGCCGCTCCGCGATGGCGTCCTTGTGCATCAGGGGCAGCGCCTCGACCCCGGCCGGGGCGACCAGCCAGACGCGGTTGGTGGGCGTGCCGAAGCCCGAGCCGGGCGCCGAGACGTCGTTCGCCACGATCAGATCCACCCGCTTCCGGCGCAGCTTCTCTTGCGCGGACGCCACCGGATCGCCCGTCTCGGCGGCGTAGCCCACCAGCACCGGGCGGCTCGCCGCGCCGCGCGCCGCGCCGAGGGCGGCGAGGATGTCCGGGGTGCGCACCAGCTCCAGGGTCAGCGGACCCGGCGTCTTCTTGCGCTTCGTCGCGCTGATGTCGGCGGGGCGATAGTCGGCCACCGCCGCGGTCATCACCACGGCGTCGGCGCCCGCGGCGGCGGCCAGCACGGCGTCGTGCATCGCCTGCGCGCTGACGACCGGAACGGCGTTCACGCCCGCGGGGGGCGTCAGCGCGACCGGTCCGTGGATCAGGGTCACGGTCGCGCCGGCGCGGGCGGCGGCGGCCGCGAGGGCGAAGCCCGTGCGCCCGGACGAGGGGTTGCTGAGGAAGCGCACGGGATCGATGGCCTCGCGGGTGGGCCCGGCGCTGACGACCACGCGCCGTCCGGCGAGGCGTCCCCCGCCCAGGGCGGCGACCACCGCCTCGACGATCCGCGCGGGGGGGGCCAGCCGACCGGGCCCCACCGCGCCGCAGGCCAGATCACCGGCGTCCGGCTCGACGATGCGCCAGCCCCGCGCCGCCAGCGTCGCCAGGTTCTGCTGGACGGCGGGGTTGTCCCACATCACGGTGTTCATCGCGGGCGCGGCGATGATCGGTCCCGGCGCCGCCAGCAGCACCGTGCTGACCGCGTCGTCGCCGATGCCCGCCGCCGCCTTGCCCAGGCAGTTCGCCGTCGCCGGCGCCACCACCAGCGCGTCGCAGGCCTGGGCGAAGTCGATGTGCCCGATGGCCATCTCCTCGGACGGATCGAGCGTGCGGGTCAGCACCGGCGCGTGGGTGATGGCCTGAAAGGTCAGCGCCCCCACGAACTCGGTGGCGTTGGGCGTCATCGCCACCCGCACGGTGGCGCCCGCCTTTTGCAGCGCGCGGACCAGCTCGACGGCCTTGTAGGCCGCCACGCCGCCCGTCACGCACACGTGGACTCGACGGTCGGACAACATCGCGCCGGAGCATACGTCGGGCGCTCCGCGGACACAATCGGCCG
>JAUHXL010000367.1 GCA_030426945.1 bacterium | reverse complement strand
ATCGAGGCGGCCTCGGGCGCGCAAGTCGAGCTGCCCGCGCAGCGAGCTGTACCAGCACATCGCCGGCGCCTTCGCCGAGGGCGCGGTGCTGCGCGCGGGGACCGTCGACGTGGCCAACATCACGGTCTACGACGTGCGCGCCACGGAGCCGGGGACGGCGCTGATCACGGTCACCGACGGCGCGGGCGGGGGCATCCACGACAGCCTGCTGGTGGGCGGCGACCGATTCGGCGTCGACGTGTTGGCGGGTCGCGCCGTCCAGGCGACGTTCAACACCGTGCATGCGGTCGACGGCGCCGCGTTCGACGGTCTCGCCACGGGCATCGGCCGGCACGAGAACGCCGACGACGATCCGCTGTTCCTCGACCCCGAGGCCGAGGACTTCGGTCTGCTGCGCCGCTCGCCGGCGGTCGACACGGGGCGCAGCAGCTCGGCCCGCTGCACCCTCGAGCCGCGCGACGCGGGCAACAACGGCGCGCTGGATCGGGGCACCGGGGGGCACCGCGGGCGCGTGGACCGGCTGGCCCCTGCCCTGAATCCGGGCGCGGCGGCCCCGGGGGCTCGCGCGGCGGGCCGAAGTGCGTCAGGCTGCACCGAGGGGGGCAGGCGAGACGCACGGTGAGCGACTTCGACGGACTCTGGCGCCGCATCGACGGCCCGACCTTGGCGCCGACGTGGACGGCGGGCGCGGCGCTCGACGCGCCGGGCCTGGCCGGGGCCGCGGACGTGTCGGAGCTGCCGCTGATCGACCTGGCGGGTGACTTCGACCTCGAGGGCCCCCTGGGCGCGGGCGGGCTGGGCTTGGTGTTCGCGGCGCGGCAACGCAGCCTGGCGCGCCCGGTGGCGATCAAGTGCCTGTCCGAGGGTGGGGGCCGCGAGCAGGCCGCGCGGCTGCTGGCCGAGGCCCGCGCCGCGGGCAGGCTCGAGCACCCCAACATCGTCCCGGTGCACGCGGTCGGCCGCGCGGCGGACGGTCAGCTGTTCATCGTGATGAAGCGCGTCGAGGGCGCCACCTGGGACGCCCTGAACCGCGATCCCGATCACACCACCTGGGGGCGCTTCCCGCGGGATCCGATCGCCCGGCAGCTGGCCATCGCGCTGCAGGTCATCCGCGCGGTCGAGCACGCGCACGCGGCGGGCGTGGTGCACCGCGACATCAAGCCGGCCAACGTGGTCGTGGGCCCCGGCGGCGAGGTCTGTCTCATCGACTGGGGGCTGGCCCACCCCGTGGGGCAGCCCGCGCAGGGCCCGGCCGGCACGCCCGGTTACATGGCGCCGGAGATGTTCGAGCCGGCGGGCGTGGTCGACGCCCGCGCCGACGTCTTCCTGCTGGGCGCCTCGCTGTTCGCCGCGCTCACCGGCGCCGCGCCCTTCCCCAGCGACCGCCTGGACGCCGTGGTGCGGGCGACCTTGGCGGGCCCCGCGCCGCTGCCCCCGGCCACGCCGCCGGCGCTGGCCGCCATCCTCGAGCGCGCGATGGCGGCCGATCCGGCCGCGCGCCAGCCGGACGTGGCGGCCCTGCGCGCCGAGCTGGAGGGCTTCCTCGAGCGCCGGGAGGCCGAGCGCCTGACCGACGAGGCGCTGGCGTCGCTCACCGCCCTCGAGGCGGCCGGCGCGCGCGCCGCGGCGTCGGCCTACGCCGATCGCACCGCCCTCGACGAGCACTTCGGCGGCGCCCGCTTCGCCTTCCGTGCCGCCCTCGAGCGCTGGCCCGACAGCCCCCGCGCCCGCGACGGCCTCGACCAGTGCCTCGCCGCCATGGCGCGCCACGAGCTGGCGGCGGGCCACCTCGAGCCGGCCCGGCGCCTGCTCAGCGGGCGCGCGGCGCCCGCGCCCGCCCTCGAGGCCGCGCTGGCGGTCGAGCAGCGCGCCGCCGAGCGCCGCGCCGCCGAGCTGGCCGCCCTGCGCGCCGAGAAGGACCCCAACGAGGGCTTCCGGGGCCGCCTGATCATGATCCCGCTGATCGTGCTGTTGGCGGTCGTCGCGCCGACGGTGATCGGCGCCCTTCGGCTGCAGGGGCGCATCCCACACACCGGCGTGCCGCTGGCCCGCGCGATCGGCCCCCTGGTGGTGGGCGCCGCCCTCTTCGCCGCCCTGCGCTGGCGCCGCACCCCCGCCTTTCGGCAGCCCTTCAACCGCCGCGCCTTCGCCCTGGCCGGCGTGACCTGCCTGGGCATCGCCCTCAGCTTCGTCAGCGGCAGCGCCCTGGGGCTGACCGTGCCCGAGCTGGTGGCGCGCAACCTGGTGCTGGTGGCGATGGCCGCCGGCGCCTCGGCCCTGCTGCTGTCGCCCGCCTTCACGGTCTTCGCGGTGGCGTCGGCGATCGCCTCGGTCGGCGCGGCCCTGACGCCGACGGGGGCCGAGCTGTGGACGGCCGGCGCGCACCTCGTCGGCGTCGTCACCATCAACCAGGTGTGGCATCGCCAGGCGTCGGGTCGGGTCAGCGGGCCGGGTGCTTCAGCCCCAGCGCCGTCATTCGCCGCGTCAGCGCCACCTTCGAGACCCGCAGCGCCTGCGCCGCCGCCGCCAGCTGGCCCGGATGCGTCGCGAGCGCCGCGCTGATCTGATCCGGCGTCAGATCGCTGCCTTTGCGCAGCCCGCCGCTGGCCTCGACCAGGCGGTACAGCGCGCCGCGCGAGATGCCCAGCGCTTGGGCCGCGCCGGCGATGCGATAGCGGTGGGTCTCGAGCGCGGCCTGCACCTCTTCGGGCGCGATGTCCTCGGCCAGCCGGCGCGCCACGGGCGGCAGGGCCGCGGGGGCGTCGGCCGGGGCTCGGCCCTCGGCCGGCGGCGGCACCAGATCGGCCCACTGCTCGATGCGCCGCCCTTCGCGGTGCAGGATGACCAGCTGGCGCACGATGTTGTGCAGCTGCCGCACGTTGCCCGGCAGGTGCGCGCGGGTCAGCGCGGCGCACAAGGCCGCCGGCAGGTAGTGCGCGTCGGGATCGGCGCGGTCGAGATCCGCCTCGCGGCCGATCGCGCGCAGCTCTTGCCGGGCGAAGTGCGCCACCAGCCGCCCGATGTCTTCGCGGCGCGCGCTCAGCGGGGGGATCCACAGCTGAAAGCCGGACAGGCGGTACAGCAACGGCGCGCGGAAGCCGCCGGTCTCGACGCCGCGCTCGAGATCGGCGTCCGTGGCCGCGATCACCCGCACGTCCACCCGCACCGGCCGCCGCCCGCCGACGACGCTCAGCTCGCCGGTCGCCAGGCTGCGCAGCAGCATCACCTGCACCTCGGCCGGCGTGTCGCCGATCTCGTCCATGAACAGCGTGCCGCCGTGGGCGCGCTCGAAGTGCCCCGGCTGATCGGTCGTCGCGCCCGTGAAGGCGCCCTTGACGTGGCCGAACAGCACCGACGCCGCCAGCGCCGTCGGGATGGCCGCCATGTTCACCGACACCCACGGGCGCTCGCGCCGGGCGCTGGCGTCGTGGATGGCGTGGGCGACGAGCTCCTTGCCGGCGCCCGAGGGCCCGCGGATCAGCACGGGCACGTCGAGATCGGCGATCAGCCGCAGGCGCCGGCGCACCTCGATCATCGCGGGCGCCTGGCCGACGAAGCCGTGATCGTCGTCGTCGTGATCCACGTCGGCGCGCAGGTGCAGCAGCAGGGCCACGCGATCGCCCAGGGTGAGCACGACGCCCTGCTCGAGCCGGGCGTGGTCGAGGGTCACCGGGCCGCGCGGCGGGGCGCCGTCGACGCTGGCCGGCGTGCGCGCGCCGGCGCGGTCGACGCGGGCGCCCAGGGCGCCCAGCGGCTCGATGCGAAGCGGCGTGCGGCTGATGAACGGATCGCCCAGCGGCACGCCGTGGGGCGCGAAGTGCGGGGTAGTGCGCGACAGCGGGAAGCCGCCCGGATGGGACCGGACGCGCACGCGGGCGCCGATGAGACCCACGTGCCAGTGGCCAAGGACGGTCAGGTGAAGGTGTCGGCGCGCCGCCCGCCCGGTGCCGTCGGGCGGCTCCCGGGTCGAGGCGTCCAGGTGCGGGGAGTGCGCGGTCACGGGATCAGCGTTGCCGCTCGGGGGCGGGCTGTCAACGGCGCGGACTCGCGACAGACGCGGGCTCGGTTGCCGTCCGAGGACGTCTGTGGACGTCACCGGACGATCCTCGACGGGCGCCGGCCCCCGCGCGCCCCGTCGGGCCGGGCGCGCGCGCTGGTACGGTTGTTGATTCGCGCGGGCGGCGGTCGACGTCCGCTCGAGGGGGTACCTGCCGTATGCGTGCACCGTGGCGACCGGGCCTGTGCCTGATGGTGTCCCTGGCCTCTGCCTGCGCGGACGTGCCGGCGTCCAACCCCTTCGATCCGGCCACGCCGGCGGCCCAGCAGCAGCGCGGGCGCGTCGTCGGCGCGGTGCGGCTGCCGGCGGGTTTCGGCGCCGACCGCCTCACCGACGGCCTGGCGCGACTGTACGCCGCCGACAGCCCGGCCATGCCTGCCTACGAGGCGGCCGTCGAGGTGGACGCCGAGGGCGAGCGCGTCGCCGGGCGATTCACCTTCGGCGGCGTCGAGCCGGGCCTGTACCGCGTGGCCGTGCAGGTGCGGGGCTTCCGCGGGGAGCCGCGAGCCATCGCGCTGGGCATCGGCGCGGCGCTGGACGTGGGCGTGCTGGATCTGCAGCCCAGCGAGGACGCCGTCATCCAGGGCGCGGCGCTGCTGGCCGGCGACGCGGTGGCCGATCACGGCGGCACCCTGATCGAGGCCCTGGGCACGCCCTACACGGCCCTCACCGCCGCCGACGGTGCCTTCCGCCTCGACCTGCCGCCGGGCACCTACACCCTGCGCGCCGGCCACGCGGGCTACGCCCCGGTCGAGCGCGCGGACGTCGAGGCCCGAGCGGGCGACGTGGCCCTGCTCGATCCGCCCCTGACGCTGGACGGCGCGCCTGGCCGCCTGGTGGGCACCGTCGCGCTCGAGCCGGGCTTCGAGGATCGTGACGCCCTGGCCGGCGTCGCCGTCACCACCCGACCAGCGGGCGATCCCGATGCCGCGCCGCGGCCCGTCGACGTTCAGCTGGACGAGGCGGGGCAGGCGCGCATCAGCGCCGAGCTGCCGGCGGGTGACTACGTGGTACGGGTCGCGCTCGACGGCTTCTTCGTCGAGACGCGGGCGGTGACGGTGCCGGTGGGCGCGGCCGTTGACCTGGGCCACGTCGTGCTGCGCAGCCTGCCGCGCACGGCGACCATCGAGGGTGTCGCGCAGATCCAGGGCGGCGCCGATCACACCGGCATCCAGGTCGAGCTCGCCGGCACGCCGGCGCGCGTCGAGACCAACAGCGAGGGCCGCTTCGCGCTGCCCGTGCCCGTGCGCAGCGACGCCTACACGCTGCGCTTCCATCGGGCCGGCTACAACGACGCGCAGGTCGAGGTGCCCGGCCTGGGGCCCGACGCGGTGCACGCGCTGGCCGATCCCGTGGTGCTGGTGGGGCAGCCGGGCACGGTGCACGGCATCGTGCGGATCGACGAGCGCTTCGACATCGCCGCACTGCTGCCCCGCGTCGAGGTGCGCCTGCGCCCGGTCGTCGACGGCGAGGCGGGCGAGGCGCGGGTGGCGACCCCCACGGTGAACGGCGTCTTCGAGTTCACGCCGGTGGCCGCGGGCAGCTACGTGCTCGAGGTGGCGCTCGAGGGCTTCTTCTCGGGCTTCCGCGCGCCGACGGTGCCGGTGGGGCAGCGGGTGTCGGTGGGCGTCGTGCCCCTGTCGCCGAACCAGGCCCAGGCCACCCTCACCGGCAGCGCGCGGCTGCCCTGCGTCGCGCCGCCTTGCGATCATGGCGGCATCCGCGTCGAGGCCATCGGCGCGCCCTTCGTCGCCTTCACCAACGCCGCGGGCGACTTCTATCTGCCGGTGGTGGCCGGCGAGTACACGCTGCGCTACGTGCGGCCCGGCTACGCCACCGAGCAGCAGGGGCCGGTGTTCGTCGACGCCGGCCAGCTGCAGGGGGGCCTGGACGACGTGGTGCTGCGCGCGCTGCCCGGGCGCGTGCTGGGCCGGCTGTCGCTGCCCGACGGCTTCGACGCCGCGGCCATCTTCGCGCGCGCCACGGTCGACGTCGGCCGTGTGGGCGAGGACGCCGCCGTCCACCGCGGCGAGGTGTTCGCCGACGGGCTGTTCGTCGTCGAAGGCGTGCCGGTCGGCGAGTGGCAGGTGCGCCTGACCGTGCCCGGCTTCACCCCCGAGGCGCACCGAGCCACCCTCGAGGCGGGCGGCGCGGTCGATCTGGGTGTCATCGCGCTGGGCATCCGCCGGCCGTCGACGCTGAGCGGCCGCGTGCGCCTCGAGGACGAGGCCAGCCACGGCGGCATCCAGGTGACCGTGCGGGGGCAGCCCTTCGCCACGCTGACCTCGGACGAGGGCGACTTCGTGCTGCAGGTGCTGGCCGATCAACCGCAGGAGGTGGTGTTCGGCCGCGCCGGCTTCGAGGCGCGCACGCTGGCGCTCGAGGGCGTCGCGGTGGGCGAGCAGCGCGCGCTGCCCGCGCCCCTGGTGCTGCCCTACCTGCGCGCGCAGGTCACCGGGGTCGTCCGGCGGCCGCTGGCCGACGGGCAGACGGTGCCGGCGGCGGGCGCGACCGTCACGGTGCGCGGCGTCGAGGGCGAGGCGGCGCAGGTGGGCGTCACCGACGGCGAGGGCGTCTACACCGTGGGCGATCTGCGCGGGGGGCCCCACCTGCTGCGCGTCGACCTCGATCGGCACGGCTCGGTCGAGCGCGCGGTGCAGCTGGTGGCCGGCGAGACCGTGATCATCGAGCCCCTGATCGCCGACGTGCAGCGCGGCGGCGTCGCCGGCGCGGGGTCGCGGGACGACGCGCGCGGGCAGGGCGGCGTGACGGTGCTCGCGGTGCGCCTCGACGATGACCTCGACCTCGGCCCGGTCGTGCGCGCCACCACGGCCAGCGAGGCGCCCGACGACGCCTACGGCCTGCGCGATCTGCCGGTGGGCACGTGGCAGGTCACCGCCCTGGCCGACGGCTACCGCCCGCAGGCGACGGACCGCGTGGTCGTGCGGGCGGGCCAGGACACGCCGCACGACGTGGTGGTGACCCGGCGCGTGCACCGGCTGACCGCGCCCGCGGTGGTCGACCGCGCGCCCATCCCGGTGACCCTGACCGGCGACGCCGATCTGACCCAGCGCCAGGTGTGGGTCGACGCGCCCGCGCCGCCCGCTGGATCGACCTGGCGGCCCTTGCCCGCCGGCGGCGCGGTGACCGTGCCGGCCGACGGCGACGGGCCGCACGTCGTGCGCGCGCGGCTGGCCACCCAGGCCTACGTCGACGACGGCGACCCCGTGCTGCGCGCCGTCTCGCCGCTGCTCGAGGCGACGGTGGTGGTCGACGGCGAGCCGCCCGAGCTGGTGCCGCCGCAGGTGGGTGAGGGCACCGGCTACGTCCGCAGCGCCGACGGCGCGGTGCAGGTGCAGGTCACCTGCGTCGATCGCTGGGC
>JAUHXL010000366.1 GCA_030426945.1 bacterium | reverse complement strand
ACGTGGGATCCAAGGACGAGCCGCCTGGGCGCACCGGCTTCGCGCACCTGTTCGAGCACCTGATGTTCATGGGCACCGCGCGCGCGCCGCAGGGCAAGTTCGACACCTGGATGGAGGCCGAGGGGGCCTGGAACAACGCCTGGACCAGCGAGGATCGCACCGACTACTACGCGGTGGGGCCGACGCACACGCTGCCGCTGCTGCTGTGGCTGGAGGCGGATCGGCTGAGCGCGCTGGGTGGGCAGATCGATCAGAAGAAGCTGGATCTGCAGCGCGACGTGGTGCGCAACGAGCGGCGGCAGACCAGCGAGAACACGCCCTACGGCGTCGCCTACCTGACGCTGCCGGGTCTGCTGTACCCCGCGGGGCACCCTTATCACCACCCGGTCATCGGCTCGCACGCGGATCTGCAGGCCGCCACGGTGCAGGACGTGCGCGACTTCTTCGACGCCTGGTACGTGGCGGGGAATGCGTCGCTGGTGGTCGCGGGTGACTTCGATCCGGCGGCGACGCGGGCGGAGATCGAGCGGCTGTTCGGCTGGCTGCCCGCGCGGAAGCCGCCGCGGGAGGTGCCGGCGGATCCGCGGCCGCCGCAGCCGGCGGCGATCACCGAGGCGAAGACGCTGGAGGATCGCGTCGATCAGGCGCGGGTCATCTTCGCCTGGCAGAGCCCCGCGCACTTCGAGCCGGGGGACGCCGCGCTCGACGTGCTGGCGGACGTGCTGGCCGAGGGCAAAGCGAGCCTGCTGTTCCAGGATCTGGTGTTCGGGCAGGAGGTCGCGCAGGACGTCTACGCCGGGCAGTGGTCGGGGCGGCTGGGATCGCAGTTCGTCGTGTGGGCGACCGCGCGGCCGGGGGTCGACGTCGACCGGCTGCAGGCGGCGCTGGAGGCCGCGCTGGCGAAGGCGATCGACGGGGTGGACGCGGACGGCGTGGCGCGGGCGCGGGCGAAGGCCGAGACCGGCTTCGTGCAGCAGCTTCAGGCCGTGGAGCACCGGGCCAGCCTGCTGAACACCTACCAGTCGCTGAAGGGGCGGCCGGACTTCGTGGCCGAGGATCTGGCGCGCTACGCCGCGCTGACCGCCGAGGACGTGAAGGCGGCCGCCGCGCCGCTGTTGACGCCGGCGCGCCGCGCGACGCTGCGGGTGGTGCCCAAGGCCGCGGCCGAGGAGGGGGCGAAGTGAAGACGCTGCTGCTGACGCTCTTGGCGGCGCTGGCGCTGGCCTGCGGATCGACCCCGCCGACCTCGGCGCCCGCGCCCGAGCCCGCCGCCGATCCGCTGGGCCCGAAGCCCACGCTGCCGACGCCCACCGCGTTCACGCCCCCGGTGGCCGAGGTGCTGCAGCCCAAGGGCGCGCCGCCGGTGTGGCTGCTGGCCCGCGACGACCTGCCGCTGGTGACGGTGCAGGTGGTGGTGCCCTACGGCTCGGCCGCCGATCCGGCGGGCAAGGGCGGGGTGGCCGCGCTGACCGCCGAGATGATGGAGCAAGGGGCCGGGCGGCGCGGGGCGCTCGAGCTGAGCCACGCCGTCGATCGCCTGGGCGCCAGCCTGACGGTGACCGCGGATCGCGATCTGAGCGCCGTGCGGCTGGTGGTGCTGAAGCAGAACCTGAAGCCGGCCCTGGCGCTGCTGGCCGACGTGGTGGGCCGGCCGCGCTTCGAGGCCGAGGAGTGGGCGCGCACGCACCCGGTCTGGCTGGCCGGACTGCGCACGCGCGCGTTCGAGCCGTCGGCGGTGGCGAGCGTGGCGGCGGACGCGGCGCTGTTCGGGCCGGGGCACCCCTACGCGCATCCGGTGAGCGGCACGGTCGAGAGCGTCGAGGGTCTGACCCTGGCCGACGTGAAGGCCTTCCACGCGACGCACTGGCGGCCGGATCGCGCGACGGTGGTGGTGGGCGGCGCGGTGACGGCCGCGGAGCTCGAGACCCTGCTGCCCGAGGCCTTCTTGGGGTGGGCGGGCGCCGGTGAGCCGCCGCCCCTGCCGACGACGCCGAGCCCGCCGACCACGCCGACGACCCCCGTGCTGGTGGCGCGGCCCGACAGCCCGCAGACGATGCTGCTGGTGGTCGCGCCGGGCCCCGCCGCGAGCGCCGCCGGTCGGCCGACCGCGGCGCTGGTCTACACGGTGCTGGGGGGCACCTTCACCTCGCGGCTGAACCAGGTGCTGCGCGAGGACAAGGGCTACACCTACGGCGCGCGGGCCCGGCTGCCCTTCGAGCGCGGGCCGGGGCGGGCGGCGGCCGGGGCGTCGGTGCAGACCAAGGTGACGCAGCCGGCGCTGAGCGATCTGCGGGCGCAGCTGGCGAAGATGCAGGCCGAGGGGCCCACCGCGGCGGAGCTGGAGAAGGCGAAGGCGACCGCGCGCAACGGCGACGTGCAGGCCTACGAGGCGGTGGACGACGCGGTCGATCGGCTGGCGCTGCTGGCCGGGCTGGGTCTGGCGCCGGGTTACGACGCCGAGACGGCGAAGGTGACCGAGGCGGTGGATCTCGAGGCCGCGAAGCAGGCGGCGGCGGGGCTGACGCTGCCCGCGGGCGCGGTGGTGGCGGTGGGCGATCCGGCGGTCGTGCGGGCGGCGCTGCAGGGGCTGGGGCTGCCGGCGCCGGAGGTGCGGGACGCGTCGGGGGCGGTGGAGACGGGGGCGCAGTAGGGGGGCCGACGGCGCCGGTCCTGCGGCCGGGGTGGGGTGGTCCGGGGCGCGGTCGACCCCGAGCACGCCCCGAGGGTGGCGGCGGGCGGGGCCCGGTTCACAGCGCGAAGCCGACCTGCAGGGCGACCCGGCGGCGGTTCTGCCGGACGGCGACGTCGCCCGCGGTGCCGGTGCGACGGATGCCCTCGAGGCCCAGCCTCACGTGGGTGAGCGCCTCGCGATCGGCCCAGCCGACCCAGCCGCCCCACTCGTAGAGGTCGTCGCCCAGGTTCAGATCCGTGGTGATGCTCTCCTGCTCGCGGTCGAGGCCGTCGATCGAGTCGTAGTGGCTGTAGCGCACGCGGCCGCCGAGCTCGACGCCGTGCCAGCCGCCGCTGGCCTCGAACCGGGCCGATCCGCCGAACGCATAGTAGTAGTAGAACTCCTCGGTGACGCTCTTGGTCGTCTCGCCCGGGTTGAGGGCCTTCCAGAGCGGGAAGGCGATGCCGTCGAGGGCGGCGAAGTCGGGGCTCAGGTCGACCTGCAGGTGGCCCTGCAGCGCGCCGTTGCGGCCGCGCAGCTCGAAGGACGGGCCGGGCAGGTGCAGCGTGCTGATGCGATCCGAGGGCTCGGGGTGCCACCGCTGGATGTGCTCCAAGCCCATGCCCAGGCGGGCCGCGGCCGAGGCGCCGTCGCCGAAGCGGTCGAAGGACTGGCTGTAGTAGCCGAGCACGCCGATGTCGCTGCGCACGTCGACCTCGGTCGCGCCGTTGTCGTTGAACCCGGCGCGGACCCCGAGCTCGACGTGGTTGCCGTCGGCGAAGAACACGCGGAAGTTCCCCGGGCGATCATGGCCGCGCAGGCTGTCGAGGCGGATCTGGACGTTCACGCCGTGGCTCGGCGGACCCCGGTTGGGTCGCAGGGACTCGTAGGCCACCCGGAAGTCGTGGCGCCGGCGGGCGGCGAAGCCGAGGTTGTCGACGGGGCCGTCGGGCGGGCGGCGGCCGTCGAGCGCGTCGTGTACGCGGACCGGGAAGCCCAGGGTCCACGCAGCCAGCTCGTGGGCCCAGGTGCCGCGATCCGGCGCGCTCGACAGGTAGTCGGCGAGCTGGAAGGTGGCCTCGCCGAGCACCATGCCGCCGCCCGGCGTGAACACCATGTCGTTGATGCTGACGCGCTCGCGGTACTCGAGCACGTACTCCCAGAAGGTCGACGCCATGGCGGACATGGCGAAGGCCTCGTGGACGGGCAGGCCGTTGGCGCGGGCGAAGAGGTAATAGGCGCCGCCGTCGAGCGGGTGCACCAGGTTGTTGATGGTGTAGTGGTTGTTGTCGAAGCGGATGTGGCCGTCGTCGAGGCGCCCGCGCAGCGAGTCGTAGTCCCAGTCCCGGCTGTTCTCGTCGCGGTTGGCCCAATACCAGGCCGTGCCCGCGCCCAGGAAGAGGGTGGTCTCGCCCATGGCGCGCCAGTAGGAGGGCTGGGGCCGGGGCGGGGTGCGGCTGCGCGAGGCGCTCGCCTCGCCGGAGGCCGCCTCCGGGGCGGCGCGCCCCGCGTGGGGCGCAATGACCACCCCCATCAAGGCCGCGATCAGCACCGGACCGGCCCAGCGCTCGGAGAACCACTTCATGCCCCCCAGAGCCCCGCAAGAACCTTGCCGTGGCACCCGGTGTGCACGGCCGGAGCGCATGCGCCGACGTCCCCTCGCGCTGTGGGTGGTCGCCGCCGCGGGCCTCGTCGGGTGCGCGCCGGCGGGCAGCTTCCGCCCCCTGATTCCCCTGCAACCCGACCGTAACCTCGAGGTCGGGGCGGGCTACGTCGCGATCTCGCCGCGGCCCGTGGGCGAGGATCCCTGGCAGCAGGGCGGGCAGGCCTGGAGCACGCTGCCCCTGTCGATCTTCGACCTGGCCCTCATCGGCGCCTTCGACTTCGAGGGCCGCGCGACGGCGGGCCTGAACGTACGGGTGCGCGCCTTCGAGAGCCAGCACGCGAACGTCGGGGCGGGCATCGAGCTGGGCTACGGCTGGGTCGCGTTCGAACTGCCGATGGCGGTGGGCAGCGACCGCGTGTGGATCTACACCGCGCCCCAGTTGGGCACCTGGGGCCACGACGAGACGGCGCGCCTGCCCGTGGGCGTCGATCTGCGGGTGCACGACGCGCTGCACGTGCGCACCGAGGCGCAGGTGAACTACCCGGAGCTCGACGGCTACCAGCGGCGGATCCACCTGGGGGTGGGGCTGGCCTACGAGCTGTGACTCAGCGGATCAGCGAGGGGCCTCGAACATCGCGACGACGGGCAGGTGATCGCTGTTGCCCACGTAGCTGACCGTGGCGTTCAGCGGCACGAAGGCGTGGGTGTCGTAGACGATGTGATCGAGGGTGTCGACGGTCTGTGCGTACAGCGACTTGGCGTAGCGCCAGGTCTCCTGACCGGGTCGGAACTGCGGCAGGATGCTGCGATAGCCGCGCGCGCGCAGCCAGGTGAGGGCGCCGCCGTCCTCCGGCTCGTTGAAGTCACCGACCACCAGCGTCGGGGTGTCCTCGAGGCAGCGGTCGGCGAAGGTCTCGACCTCGAGCGCGTGGATCTCGTCGATCTCGAAGTAGGAGCCGATCCCTCCGCGGCGGCTGATCGGGGGCCGCAGGTGCACCTGCAGCACCTGGACGGGGCCCATCGGGGTCTCGACGAGGACGTGCCAGGCGGGGTGCCAGCCCTCGAAGCCCTCGGCGACGCCGAGATCAGCGAAGGGCCACTTCGACAGGATGGCCAGCCCGCCGGTGTGCTCGCCCTCGAAGGCCATGTGCGGGTAGCGATCCGCGTAGGTGGCCCGCAGGGACTCGGCCCAGACGCTGTTGACCTCTTGCAGGCAGACGATGTCGGCGTCGGCCAGGCCGACCGCCTCGATCGTCTCGGGATCCCGCGCGAGCGAGGCGCTGACGTTGTAGGTCATCACGGTCAGGTGGGGCACGCCGGGCGTCGGCGCGCGGGGCGTCAGCTCGGGGGGCTCCATGCAGCCGATCAGTGCGGCGGCGGCGGTCGCGCAGAGGACGATGATGCGGTGCAAGCGGGGCCCTTTCCAACGACCCCGCCAGGATTGCGGGCGCGCGCGGTCGGGTCAAACCCACATGTAGGCGGGTTGGGGGGCCGAGGGCGGCGCGTCGCGCCGGTCAGCGGCTGGGCGTCTCGCGGTAGCGGTGGCAGCCGCCGCAGGTGGCGATGATGCGGGCGAAGTGGGCGCCGCGCTCGGCGGCGGGCGCCGCGGCGGCGCTCGCGGCGAGGCCGTGCAGGGTGGTGGCGCGCGGGACGAGCTTGGCGTCGACCCCCTCGAGCGCGAAGTCGATGGCGTGCAGGGGCGCCTCGGCCAGGCTCTGCGCCCCCCGCGCCCAGGCCGCCTCGGACGGCGTCACCAGACCGGCCCACATCTGCTCGACCGCCCAAGCGTGGCGGGCCATGTGCGCGCGCAGGGCGTCGTCCATCGGCGGCAGCAGCGGCTGGGGCGCCTCGAACCGAGCGTCGGCGCCCTGGTGGCAGGCGCCGCAGGCCGACGCGAGGTCGGCGAGCGCGGTGGACGCGGCGCCGAGGGTGTGCGCCGCGGCGACGGCCTGCGCGGCGGCCTTCATGCGCTCGAAGTGCACCGGCCCGCGCACCTCGGCGCCCTCGTCCGCGCCGTGATCGGCCAGCCAGCGCGCGTGCTGCTTGGCCGCCTCGACGTCGCCGGCGAGGAGGGCGTCGCGGGCGGCGGTGGCGCGGGCGAAGTGCGCCCGCATGTCGGCGCGGTCGACGGCCGCCGGCGCCGCCGGCGCGGGCGCCGGGGGGGCCGAGCTGCAGCCGAGCGCCGCGGCGAGGGTGAGCAGGGTCGGCAGCCAGCGCATGACGGATCTCCTCCGCGGGTCCGCCCGTTTCGTATCCCCTGCGGCCGCCGGTCGCAAGCTCACGCGCGTCTTCTCAGTCGGCGAAGAGCTCGGCCTCGTGGGCTTCGATCCACGCGCAGTCGCGCGGGGCGTCGAGGCGGCGGGTGTCGAACGAGGCGCCCCGCTGCCGGCGGGGGGGCGGCGTGCGCAGGGTGTCGCGGCTGGCCTGCAGGACCACCTGCTCGTCGGTCAGCCGCAGGCGGCCGGTGATCCGGTCGCTCACCACGCGACCTTCGAGCGAGGTGGTCACCCGCTGCACGAGCTGGATGTGGCCGGCCACGATGCCCTCGACGCGCACCGTCACGCCCGGGCGGCCGTCGCCGTCGGTGTCGGCCACGGCGGCGTCGTCGAGGCGCGTGGGCAGCGGCGCGTCCGGGCGGGGCAGGCGCGCGCCGCGGATCTCGACGCGGGGCGGCACCACGAGGCGGTCGCCGCGCAGCACGGCCCGGCGCGCGGTGGGTGGGACGCCGCGCACGACGGCCGCGGGCACCTTCGTGGTCACCATCGACTCGCCCTCGAAGCGGACCGCGCAGGTGGACTCGGTGATGCGGAGGCGCGGCGCCTCGCCCTCGATGTGCCACCGGTGCAGCGAGATCACCCGGCGGTCGTCGGCGCCGAGCACGGGCAGGTCGACGGTCTCGCGCACCACGCGCCGCTGCGCCCACCACCCGGCGGGCGCGGCGAGGGCCGGCGTCGCCAGCGCGGACAGCAGCAGAGCGGTGAGGGGCGCGCGCACCCCGAGTGGATGCCGGACCCGGCGCGGGGTCGCGGCCTCAGTGGCGGCGATGGCCATACAGATCGTCGACCCGCGCGTCGAGGGCCGCCAGGTCGGCCGCGCGGGGGGCGTCCCCGGCGTCCTGCAGGGCGGCGGCGAGATCGGCCAGCGCCCGCACGCGCGCGTCGTC
>JAUHXL010000365.1 GCA_030426945.1 bacterium | reverse complement strand
TCGACCGCCACGCCTGCGTGGACGGCGACGGCGCCCTGGTCCGCATCCTGCCCAACTGCGACTGGAACGACGAGACCTGCAGCGTCCACCGCGCCGACGTGCGCATGTTCCTGGGCACCGAGCGCCAGCTCGGCCTGCGCGCCCTGGCGACCTACGGTGAGTTCCAGTTCGGCGAGCTGCTCGAAGAGCTGCCCGACGACTGGGACGGCCCGCCCGTCCCGCGTCCGCTGCGCCTCGAGTGGTCGATCGTGCCCGGCATGCCCGACGACGTCGTCACCGTCGATCCCGACAGCGGCCTGCTGACCGCCATCGGCACCGGCCGCACCGCCGTCCGCGCGCTGCTCGGCCCCCAGGGCGTCGACTTCGAGGTCGTCGTCTACGACCAGTACGGCTACCACCCGCCGGCCAACTACGCCCGCGGCGTCGAGCCCGAGGACGGCCACCTGGTGATCTTCAGCTCGTCCAACGGCCCGGCTCGCCTGGGCACGCACGACACCGTGCGCGTCTTCGACCTCGACGCCTACGACGAGCTCGACTATCGCCCCAGCAAGTACGGCCCCCAGGGCCGACGCCTGGTCGAGAACGGCGACGAGCTGTACGGCGGCGGCGGCTGCGGCATCGTCCGCGGCCCCGAGGGCGAGGTCTTCCTGCTCAACGGCCACTTCGCCATCGCCTACGACCACATCAACGCCGAGCAGGGCCGCGGCAACCACCAGGTGTTCTTCCGGCCGCCCGGCGAGGCGGGCGGCGACGCGGCTCGGCGCGTCTGCCACGGCGCCTACTGGCGCGACCCGGCCACCGACCGCGAGTTCATCTTCGGCTTCGAGCTCGACGGCGTGCCCCTCGTCCGCATCTGGCAGGCCGAGATCACCGACCTGGCCGACGGCGACGTCCAGGCGGCCGAGCTGCCCAACGCCCCGCTGGCGATGGGCTCGGGCCGCACCGGCTTCAACCCGGCGGTGTGGACCGACGGCGAGGGCACCGCGTGGCTCCTGTTCACCGAGCAGGGCATCCCCGACGTCACCGCCGACAACCAGCTGCACTTCGTCGCGCTGGGCGTGGACGCCGGCGGCCTGACCGCCGACTTCGACCCGGCCGACACCATCGCCACCGAGCCCACCGCCGATCTCGACGGCGTCCTCGAGGCCCCCGGCCTGATCGTCGCCCCCGTCGGCCCGACGGCGGCCCCCCACGCCTTCGTCGGCAACGAGACCTCGATCAGCGTCATCGACCTGACCGCCCACGCGCTGGCCGACCGCATCGAGACCCGCTGGTACGGCTGGGCCATCAAGACCTTCGCCCTCAGCCCCGACGGCACCAAGCTGTACGCGTTGCCGCACGTGACCTACCCGCAGGCGGCCTTCGCCTGTGAAGACGCGGGCGACTGCCCCAACGCCCAGGGCTGGGCCTGCGAGGCCAACGCCTGCACCTTCGGCGGCGAGCCGGTGCGCCCGGGGCAGATCGAGGTCGACCACAACTGGTTCGACGGCAGCGTCCGCCGCAACCAGTTCAGCAACCACCGCGCGGCGATCCTCGATCTCACCGGCGACCAGCCCATCGAGGACACCACCCTGTGGGACTGCTTCGTCGACGACGAGGCCCTCTGCGCCGGGCTGCCCTACCGCCGCTACGGCGTCGACCTGCGCCACACCGCGGTCAAGAAGCACATGCTGGACACCCTGCAGAGCGGCAGCACCGGCGCCCTGCCGGCGGTCGTCGGCCTCAACGTGCGCCAGATGGCCGTCACCGAGAACGCCCTCGTGCTCATCGGCGCCGACGCCAACGATGGGCAGGGCTCGGCCCTGGCCAACCTGACCGACCTGGCCATCTTCAACATCGCCCCCGCGGACGGGCAGCACGCCCACGGCGTCGTCTTCCGCGGCTGGCGCAGCCTGCCCTACGAGCTCAAGGGGCTCTCGGATCCCTTCGGCCTGCGCCTCGGCGAGCGCGATCAGGTGCTGGGCGCCAACCGCGTGAAGAACGCCGGCATCCTGTACGTGCCCGGCGCGCCGCCCCCCGACATGGCCGGCGACGGCCCGCCCCGTACGCCGGACGCGCCCGTCGAGGAGACCGGCGAGTACGCCAACGCCCCGACCCCGCCGGCCGACGACGACGGCAAGCTGCTGCTGCTGTCGAGCTCCCACGCGGCCGCCGTCGACGGCACCCTCGACGTGCTGCGCCGGCTGAACCTCGACACCTACACCGAGGCGGACTTCGATCCCGCGGTCGACGGCGCCCAGGGCCTGCCCCTCGTCGCCGACGACGTGGACTTCGAGTTCGGCTGCGGCACCGTGCGCGGCCCCGACGGGGAGATCTGGCTGTTCAACCGCTTCGCGGCCATCGCCTACGATCCCGGCACCGGCGCGCAGCTCTACGACGGCAACTTCGTCCGCTTCCCCGGCGGCAACGACGTCTCGGTGTGCAGCGGCGCCATCCACGTCGACGGCGACACCAAGCTGCTCTACGGCTTCGACAGCAACATCGCCGGGCCCGCGGCGCCCATCTTCGTCGCCGACCTGAACGCGCTGGTCGACGGCGTCGTGGACGCCGACACCATCGAGGATCCCTACCTCGAGCCCTACTTCATCGGGAACGAGCAGTACTTCCCGCGCTACGTGCAGGGCTTCGTGCGCGACGGCGCGCTGTGGTTCCTCGAGAAGAACGAGCCCCGCACGGCCTTCCGCAACGTGGTGCACCGCGCCGCCATCGGCGCCGGCGGTGCGCTGACCTTCGATCCCGCGGACGACCTCGAGGCCGAGTACACCGGCGCCGACATCGTGTTCTCCGGGGACCCCGCGATGATCGTCGCGCCCTTCATGGGCGCCGACCACCTGTTCATCGGCAACCAGAACAGCATCACGGTGTACGACCTGAGCGGCGGTGCCCCGGCGCGCGTGAACTACAACGCCGACGGCGACGGCATCCAGGACGACCTGGACATCTACGAGTTCGGCCGCTCGATCACCGCGTTCACCACGAACCCGGACGGCACGAAGCTGTACGCCCTGCCCTACGCCAAGAGCGAGCGGCTGCCGACGGACTCGATCTCGGTGCCCCTCGTCGGCGGCGGCCGCCGCCTGCAGGGCGTCGATCGCTACCGCGTGGTGGTGCTGGACCTGACCGCGGGTGACGCCGAGGGCCGGCCCTCGTTCGACCCGGACACCAACAACGGCAACGGCATCGACCTGGTCTACACCTACCTCAAGCAGTACCTGGTCGATCAGGGCGTGTCGCCGGGCGCGCTGCCGCCCATCTTCCTCAACGTGCGGCGCCAGATCGCCGTCAGCCACCGCACGCTGTTCGTCATCGGCAACGACAACGCCGACGGCATGGGCAGCGCGCTGGCCAACCTCACCGATCTGGCCACCTTCGACCTGGCCACCGGCCGGGGCCACATCTGGCGCGGCTGGATGTACGAGGGTCTGCAGAACGCCTCGGCCGCCTTCGGCTTCCGCCTGGGCGTCGCCGACGGCGTCGAGGACGCCAACCTGAACGGCCGCCGCATCAAGAACGCGGGCGTCGTCTGGGTGCCCTGACCCGCGCCCTCGAGCGCACGCTCGGCCGCTCGGCCGAGCGTGCGTGCCCGCCTCACTCCACCGACAGCTCGGCCTCGGCGATGACCTCCGGCAGCGGCGGGACCGTCTGCAGGAAGTACCGCAGCTGACGGATCTCGGCCGTGTCGACGGCGAACAGATCCGCCGCGAAGCGGGCGCCCAGCGTCTGGTACAGGAGCTGGGCCTGCACCGTGTACGGCCCGGCGGCGGCCGGCGCGGCGACGCGGTACGTCACCGTGTCCTGCCCCGCGATGAAGTCGGGATCGTCTTCGGTGCCCACGGGCGCGGTGCGCGGCCCATCGGCGTGATCGGCGCGCCACCCGGCGGGCAGCAGCCGATCATCCTGACAGTACTGCGCCGCGCGCAGCAGCCGACCGGTGGGCACGCCGGCCGGATCGCACATCACCGAGGCGTAGATCTGCACCTGATCGGCCCGCTCGATCACCTGGTGGTGAGGCTGAATGGGCCCGTCCGCCAGCTCGCTGGGCAGCACGCCCCCGTCGGCGACCAGGCGCCCGGCGTCGTCGTGGGCGCCGCTGTCGAACACGACCGCCCCGGCGGCGTCGCGCACCGTCACCCGCAGCCACGCCCGCCGGGTGGGGATGCCGCTGGGCAGCTTGTGGCCCGCCTGATTGAACACCGTGACCGGCAGCTCGATGACCTCGCCGGCACGGCGCGGCGCCCCCACCTCGAGCCGGGCCGCCCGCGCCAGCTGCGCGCGCGCCGCCTGCACCGTCGCCGCGAACGCCGCCGGCGTCGCCTGCGGGTTCAGCACCGCGCGGAAGGTGTCCAGCACCCGCGGGATGAGCGTGTTGCCGCCGACGAGCACGTGCCGGCCGTAGGGCGCGCGCGGCTGGACGAAGGGGAAGTCCTGGCCACCGGGGTTGCGCGCGATGGCCGTCTGCAGGGGCACGCCCTGCGCGCTCATCGTCGGCATGTGGCAGCCCTGGCAGGTCAGATTCGCCATGGGATACCGAGAGTTACGCCACTCGAGGTAGGTCGCCTGCTCGACCAGCTGGTGACCCGTCGCCTCGCCGTCCGCGGTCAGCGCGTCGGTGATCAGCGTGTGGCAGCTGCCGCAGAGCGCCGCGTCGGTGACGTGGTCCGCCTGCCGCGGCGTGATGCCGGTGTGCATCTCCATCGGGCGCGCCTGGGGCTGGGCGTGCGGGCCGTAGGCGACCTTCTCGTCGCCGATCACCCAATGCCCGGTGAAGCTGGCGTCGGTGCCCAGGCCGTCCGGCTCGATGCCGTGGCAGACGGTGCAGGTGACACCGTCCCGGGCGAGATGACCGGCGGTGTCCGTCGCGTCGATCAGCGCCATGCTCGGCGCGTCGCTCTCGTGCCAGCCGGCCGCCGCGTGGCAGCGCGTGCACTTCGCTTCGATGGCCTCGCGCGCGGCCGGCGTCGCGGCGACCTCGGCCGACACGACCGCGCGCCAGAGCGGATCACGCGCGCTGTTGGCCATCATCGAGCCCATCCAGAGGTCGAAGGGCGCCACCGCCGCGCCCACCTCGTCGCGCATCGCCTGCGCGCCGGGCGCGTTCTGGTGGCACAGCGCGCAGGAGCCGGACGTGGCCAGGCGCTCTCCGTTGACCGTGGCCGGCCCGGGCAGCGGCGCCATCGGCTCGAGCGGCCCGGCGGCGCCGTCGGGCGCTGCCCCGGCGTCGGGCAGCGGCGCGGCGTCGGGCAGCGACGCGGCGTCGGCGCCCGGCGCGGCGTCGGCGGCGCCGCCGCCCACGTCGTGCCGGCCACCCCCGTGGGGCCCGGCGCCGTCCATGCCGCGCGCCCCGTCGTCGCAGGCCCAGAGGCCCGCGACCAGGCCCAGAATCAGCGCACGACGTGGCATCGGTGCGCCTCCTCGGGCCCCCGGGCGACCAGCCCGCTGACCACCTGAGCATGCGCGTGCACCAGGCGCGCCGCCGCCGGCGTCTTGCCCTTGTGCGTCACCTTGACGCCGCCGGGCACGTCCTCGACGGTCAGCGTCGTGTCGCCGTAATGCTCTGCGAGCTGCGCGTAGACCGGATCCCACGCGCGCACCCGCTTGCCCTCGGCCAGCCGCGCCTGCATCTGCCGCACGTGCCGCCGCAGCGCCTCGACCTGCTCGGGCGCCTCGCTGATCGTCACCGTCTCGCCGCCGTCGGGCAGGATGGTGAGCGTCCGCTTCACCTTCGTGTGCTGGTAGACCAGCGCGTGGATGGTGTCACGCAGGGCCGCCGGCATCGGCCCGCCCCCACCCCCGGGCCCCATGCCCATCCCCTTACCGTTGCCCTTCCCCTTGCCCTTACCCTTGCCCTTGCCCTGGCCCATGCCCTTGCCCGGGCCGGCCCCCGGCCCGCCGCCCATCCCGCCACACTGACACCCGCCCCCACCGCCGCACGCGCAGCCCGCGCCCTCACCCCGCGCCTGCCCCTTGCACCCGCACGCCGCGCCTTGCCCGCACGCGCACGCCGGCGCCACCTCGGCCGCGTCCACCACGGCGTGGGGTCCCCGCGCGCAGGGCACGGTCTCGACCTTGACCAGGAACCCCGCGCCCGCCGGATCGTGAACCACCACGTTCTCGAGGGCGTCGGGCGCGAACAGCGCGAGCACGGTCAGCACGGCCACCATCGGATCATCTCCCGTCCGAGCGCGCCGGGGGTCGGCGCGCAGCGGCCCGGAGAGCCGTCAGGCGATCGAATTGTGGCGCGTCAGGGGCAATCGCGCAGCGCCGCGATCCACGCGCCGACGACCTGCACGCCCAGCGGATCCACCCGCGCCGTCGCCGCCACGGGCATCTGCCCCACGCCCCGGATCAGCATCCGCTGCAGCAGGTTGCTGTTGCCCGGCGCGCCCGGATCCAGCCGCAGATCGCCGGCCACCCCGAAGGCGCTGTACTTCAGCGGCACCCCGCAGGCGCCCGTGGCGGCCAGCGGCGTCGCGTAGCGCAGGTCCAGCCCCAGATCGGGCGGCGTCCACCCATCGGGCTGGTGGCAGTGCGCGCAGTTCGCGTGCAGGTAGGCCCGCGCGCGGTCGGCCAAGGGCGCGGCCTCGTCGGCCGGATCGGGCATGCCCGCGCCGCCGGGCGCCCGATCCAGCAGGCCGTGGGCGAAGAGCGCCTCGCCCTGATCGACCACCGCGCCCGCGACCTCGACGGTCCGCACCATCTGCGCCGACGTGGGGCCCAGCACCCGCAGCGCCCGCGGGTTGTGGCAGGTCTGACAGTCGGCGCGGCTGGGGAACAGATATGGCAGCGTCTCCACCGCGCCCTCGCGCCGCACCTCGACCTCGATCTCCTCGGCGGTGTCGCCGCGCAGCAGCGTCGCGTCGCCCCCGTCGGCGTCCCACCGGTAGGTGTGGAAGCTGAAGCCGAAGGGCCGCCGCACCATCACCCGCGTCTCGACGCTGCGCCGGACGCCGTCCGCGCCATCGAACGCGAAGTCCTTGATCAACATGGCGTTCTGGGGAAAGTCCCAGGGGCCGTCGTCCCGCACCGACACCCGCTCGCCGGCCGGCAGCGCCAGCCAGCGCCGCTTGTGCGCGCCGTCGGTCCACAGCGGGCTCGCGATGGCGTAAGGCACGACGCCGGGCGCCGGGCGCAGGGCGGGCAAATCGACGAAGCAGCCGGTGTCGGACAAGCGCGCGGGCATACCCAACGCGCGGTCGGGATCGGCCACCTGCAGCCGCCCCGGCGAGGCGCCGTCGACGATGGCCAGCACCCGACCGCCGCCGTCGCGCGCGAAGGTCGACGGCGTGGCCTCGAGCGCCCCCACGTCGGCCACGCGCGCGGCGCCGTCGACCCACCGCGCGCCGCGCACCGTGGCGCCGCACGCGTACAGATAGGCGCCCCACAGCTCGGGATCGTCCAGGCTGCGGTACACGAAGCCGCCGATCGCGTCGGCGCAGGCATCGGCCACC
>JAUHXL010000008.1 GCA_030426945.1 bacterium | reverse complement strand
GGTGGCGCGCCCACGTGCAGCTCGTGCGGCTGCAGGATCTCGCGGGGGCGCGGGCCACCCTGAGGGCGCTCGTCGAGCAGGCGCCCACCAGCCCGCTGGTGGACGACGCCTTGTGGGTGTTGGCGGATCTCTATCGACGCCAGGGCGCCTTCGACCGAGCGGTCGGCGCGTACGAGGCCCTGCTCGGCATCCGCAACGAGACCAGCCTGCTGGTGGGCAGCTACCGCAGCCGCCGCCTGGACGACGCGGCCCTGCGGGTGGGGGATCTGCACCTGTGGGCCCGGCGCGATCCGGCGGCGGCGGCGCGCGCCTATGACCGGTGCCTCGCGGACTTCGACACGAGCGTGGTGCGCGACGACTGCTGGTGGGGGCTGGCCGCCGCGCGGCAGGCCGCGGACGACGCCGCCGGCGCGCGGGTCGCGCTCGAGGCCCTGCTCCGCGAGCGCCCGGACAGCCGCTACGCCGGACCGGCCCGCGCGGCCTTGGCCGGCGACGCCGCCGCGCTGGCGACGCGCCCGGAGCCCCCTCGCGCGCCGGCCTACGAGGTGCGCTGGCCATGATCCGCCTCTGCGGCGTGACCAAGCGCTTCGAGGGCGCCACCGTGCTCGACGACGTCTCGCTCACCGTACCCACCGGCGCGACGCTGGGCCTGGTGGGGCAGGGGGGCGCGGGCAAGAGCCTGGTGCTGAAGCTGGTTTGCGGTCTGCTGCGGCCGGACGCCGGGCAGGTGTTCGTCGACGACGACGAGGTCAGCGCCCTCGACGAGACGGCGCTGATGCCCGTGCGCGATCGCATCGGCATGATCTTCCAGAACTACGCCCTGTTCGACTACCTGACCGTCGGCGAGAACATCGCGTTCCCCCTTCGGCAGCGCCGCGCGGCGTCGGCGGACGAGATCACGGCGCGGGTCACGAAGCGGCTGGCGCAGGTGCACCTGCCCGGCATCGAGGATCGCCTGCCGGCGGAGCTGTCGGGCGGCATGAAGAAGCGGGTGTGCCTGGCCCGCGCGACGATCCACGATCCGCCCATCCTGCTCTGCGACGACCCCACCGCCGGGCTGGATCCGGTGACGACCAACCGCATCTTCGCGCTGCTGAAGGCGATGCAGGTGGAGCGCGCGGCGACGGCGGTGATCGTCAGCCACGACGTGCCCAGCCTGCTGCCCCTGTGCGATCGCCTGGCGGTGCTCGACCGCGGGCGGCGGGTGTTCGAGGGCACCTGCGCGGAGGCCGAGGCCAGCGCCGATCCCCTCGTGCGCGCCTTCCTGCACCCCGAGGTCACGCCGTGAGGGGCCTCGCCGCGCGTCTGGGCGGGCGCTTCCTCGACATCGCCGACGTCGTGGGCGAGCTGGCGCTCTTCACCGCGGCCGTCGCGCGGGCCGGCGTGCGCTTGCGCGGCGACGGCCGCGAGACCTGGCGCACGCTGCACGCCGTGGGCGTCCGCTCGCTGCCGATCATCGTCGTGACGGCCTGGTTCGCGGGGGCCATCGCGGTGCTGCAGGTGGGCGAGTACGTCGTGAAGTACCGGGCCTACGAGGTCATGGGCTGGGGCTTCGGCTACAGCGTGTTCCGCGAGGTCGGGCCCCTGCTGGTCGGGCTGATGTTCAGCGGGCGCGTCGGCGCCCACAACACCGCCGAGCTGGGCACGATGACCGTCACCGAGCAGGTCGACGCCCTGCGCGTGCTGGCCATCGATCCCATCGAGTACCTGGTGATGCCGCGGCTGGTCGCGATGACCGTGATGATGACGCTGCTGAACGTCGTGGGGGACGTCTTCGCGCTCATCGGGGGCATGGTGACCGCCGACGTGCTGATCGGCGTCGACCCCTACGTCTTCTGGAACAGCTTCATCGAGTACGTGAAGTTGGAGGACTTCCTCAACGGACTCGCCAAGGCTTTCTCGTTCGGGGTGGCCGTGGGTCTCGTGAGCTGCGGCTTCGGGCTGTCCGTGCGCGGCGGCGCGCCCGGCGTGGGCCGCGCGGTCAACGCCTGCGTGGTCGCGTCGGCGGTCGGCATCTTCGTGCTCGACTACTTCATCACGCACCTGCTGCGATGAGGGCGCTGCTCGATCTGCTGGGGCACGCGATCCGCGACGCCCGCTTCGCGCTCACCGTCGGGGGTCGCACGGTGTACTACCTGGCGCGCGCCCCGCTGGATCGGGCGGCGGTCTGGCGTCAGGCGTTCGAGGTGGGCAACCGCAGCGTGTTGTTCGTGCTGCTCACGCTCGGCTTCCTGGGCGCCATCATGAACCTGCAGACGGGCTTCCAGGCGCTGCGCCTGTTCGGCGACGCTTCGCTGGTGGGCGCGCAGACGATGCCGCTGGTGCTGCGGCTGTTCGGGCCCACGGTGACCGGGCTGATGGTCGCGACGCGCGTGGGCACCGGCATCGCCGCCGAGGTGGGCAGCATGGTGGTCACCGAGCAGGTCGACGCCCTGCGCATGTCGGGCGCGCCGCCGGTGGACTACCTGGTCAAGCCGCGCTTCGTCGCCTGCATCCTGATGCTGCCGGCGCTGGCGGTGCTGGGCGTCACCGCGAGCTTCGTCGCCGGCATGGCCGTGTCCTACGGCGCCTTCCAGGTGAACCCGGCCACCTACGCGAACTTCGACCTCGTGCGGACGGGCGACGTCTTCGAGGGCCTGCTGAAGGCGCTGACCTACGGCGCGGTGATCCCGATCATCGCGGGCGCCGCCGGGCTGTCGGCGCGCGGGGGCAGCGAGGGCGTCGGGCAGGCGACGACGCGCGCGGTCGTGAACGCCTCGCTCGCGGTGATCGTGCTCGATTTCGTGATTGGCGGCGCGGCCTTCGTGCTGCGTACCTGATGGAGTCCCCGAGGTGATCCGCTTCATCGACGTGCACAAGGCGTTCGGCCCCAAGCGGGTGCTCGACGGCGTGTCGATCGACGTGGCGCGGGGCGAGGTGCTGTTCATCATCGGCAAGAGCGGCGCGGGCAAGAGCGTGCTCGTCAAGCACCTGCTGGGCCTGCTCGCGCCCGACGCGGGGCAGATCCTGTTCGAGGGCCAGGACGTCGCCGGCTTCAGCGAGCGCGACTTCTTCCCCCTGCGCAAGCGCTGCACCATGGTGCTGCAGCACAGCACGCTGTTCGACAGCATGACCCTGCTCGAGAACGTCGCGCTGCCCCTGCGCAAGCACCAGGGGCTGTCGCACGCGGCCAGCCTCGAGGCGGCGCGGTCGAAGCTGCAGCTGGTGCACATGGAGCGCTACGCCGACCGGCGGCCGGCCGACATCGGCGACGGTCTGCGCAAGCGCGTGGCCATCGCGCGCGCGCTGACCATGGAGCCCGAGTACGTGGTCTTCGACGAGCCCACGACGGGCCTCGACCCGATCAGCGCGCGGCACGTCGATCGCCTCATCCGGCGCCTGGCCGACGAGACGAGCGTGACCAGCATCGTCGTCTCGCACGACCTGGCCAGCATCTTCGGCGTCGCGGACCGGGTGGTCATGTTGTATCAGGGGCGCGTGCTGCTCGACGGACCGCCCCAGGCCTTTCGGGACAGCGCCGACCCGGTCGTGCGACAGTTCGTCAACGGTCTGCCCGACGGGCCCATGGACATCTGAGAAGGAGCGCCGCCCTCGTCCATGTCCGACATCGCCCTCAAGACGAAGGTCGGCGCCCTGATCCTGGTGGCGGTGACGCTGCTGGTCGGCTTCGTGGTGCTGCTGGGCAGCTTCTCGGTGGGGCCGCAGGTGACGCTGCACCTCGAGTTCGCCGACAGCGGCTCGATCCTCACCGGCGCGCCGGTCAAGATCGCCGGCGTCCGCGCCGGGCGGGTGGAGACCGTGGAGTTCCTCGCCGGGCGCGAGGCGCGCCGCAGCGCCCCGCGCGCGGGCGAGGACGCCCCGATCAACGTCCGGCTGACCATCCACGTCGACGCCAAGATGGCCGAGTCGGTGCGGCAGGACAGCCAGTTCATCATCACGACGCAGGGCGTGCTGGGTGAGAAGTACCTCGAGATCGTGCCCGGCACCGCGGCGGCCCCGGCCTGGGAGGACGGCGCCACCATCCGGGGCCGGGATCCCGCGCGCATCGACGTGCTGTTCACCCGCGTCGACGGCATCCTGTCGCAGGTCGAGGCCGCGCTGGGCGCCGACGGCGACCTGGACATCGGCGGGCTGGTGCAGAGCCTCACCCGGCTGACCAAGAACCTGGACAGCTACGTCGCCGACAACCGCGCGCGGCTGGACCGCATCACCGAGAACCTGGCCGCCACGTCGGACGACCTGCGCGCGGTGATGGGCGCGGTGCGGACGGCGGTCGGCGACGGCGCGCAGCTCGCGGCCATCGTCGACGACGTGAAGCGCACCAGCGGCGTGATCGCGCGCCGCGCCGATCCGCTGACCCGCTCCCTCGAGGCCACGTTGGCCCGCGCCGACGCATCACTGAACGACGTTCAAGCGCTGCTGGCGCGCAACGGCCCGGCGATCGACGAGGCCCTGGCCGACCTGCCCCACGTCACCGGCGGCGCCCGCGCCATCACGCGCGACGTGAGCGCCCTGCTGGCGGATCTGGGATCGGGCCGCGGCACCGTGGGCCAGCTGCTGGTGGATCAGGAGCTGTACGACGACCTCAAGGAGATGCTGCGCGACATCAAGCGGCACCCCTGGAAGATGCTCTGGCGCGAGTGAGCCGCGTCACGCGCCTTCGGGCGGCCGGCTGACCTCGAGGATCTCCACGTCGGGCAGGCCGCCCCCGTACAGATCGCCCCACGCTTCGGCCGCGCGGACGCGCAGGGCGGCGTCGTCCAGCGTCGCCAGCTCGACGAAGGCCGCGACGACGGCGTCGAGGTCGGCGACGCCGTCGCTGTCGGTCAGGCCCCGGTCGACCAGCGCCTCGAAGGCGATGACCGCCACGTGGTACAGGTGGTGGCGCGGATCACCGTTCAGGACGAAGCGCACCAGGTGGATCAGCCCCAGGCGGGGCGCGGCGTGCGGCGCGGTCATCTGCGCGACGTAGGCCGACAGCTCCCGGTTGACCCGGTTCTGCAGCCCCTCGGAGCGCCCGGCCAGGCGGTCGAGCACGGCGCCGGACATCGCCAGGTGCGGCCCGTCGATCTGGTGCTGCAGCTCGTGGCGCTCGGTCAGCAGCGCCAGCGCCTCACCGAGGCCCGTCTCGGCCTCTTCGACCACCTTCGCCAGCAGCTCCCCGCAGCGCTCGAGCCCGCTCTGCGCGGCGTAGCGCTCGGGCTCGTCACAGCGGGGCGGGTCGTGCGCCGCGCCGGTGAAGAGCGAGCCCTCGAAGTCCTCGAGCTCGTCGACCTGCACGATGGCGAAGCGCTGCAGGTCGCGCGAGAAGCCGAGCAGGCGGCGGCCGTCCGGACCGCGACGATCCAGGCGGCGGACGTGCAGCGTGGCGAAGTCGTCGCCCCCCGCGCGGAAGCGCCCGACGCGCTCGACGCGGTAGGTGCGCATGCGGAAGTGCCGGCGCAGGCCCTCGCCGTGCTTGAAGACGTACACCGTCGGATCCAGGTAGTAGGGCAGGCCGAGCGCCCGCACGGTCTCGTTGAGGTCGGCGACGAGCTGGTACCAGCGACGCCCGGCGACGTGCAGGTCGCGGGCCTCGGTGGTCAGCCGCGCGACGGCCGCGCCCAGCGTCGGATCCACCGCGTCGGCGCCCTCGCGCAGCGCCTTCGCCGCCGCCTCGACCTCCTGCAGCGCGCGGGCCCCGCTGGCCTCGCGGGCCTGGCGGTCCCAGGCGAGGCGCGCCCGATTCCAGGCCGGCAGCAGCTGCTCGAACACGGCGTCCGCCGCGGGCGACGCCGCCACCAGCGTCCACTCCACCCCCTTCGTCGGCGGCCGAGCCAACGCCCACTGCCCCAGGCCGCACACCAGCGCCGCGACCCCCGCGATGGCCAGCGCGCGGCGCGGGGCCATGCCCTCGGGCGGCGGCTCCGCCTCGGGATCCGGCGCGAGCGTGGCCTCGGCCGCCACCTCGATGCCCGAGGCCAGCAGCGCGACGGTGGCCGCCAGCACCAGGATGCCGCCCAGCACGTTGAACACCGACCAGCCCTCGGGGGCCCCGGGGATGGCGCGGAAGACGAACATGGCCAGCATCAGGGGCAGCCCGTAGAGGGCCGCGATGGCCAGCACCGGGTGGTCGTCCTTCGGCGGCCAGCGCACGAAGCGAACCCCCAGCAGCGCGATGATGCCCGGCCACAGCGCCAGCAGCGCGACGACGATGAAGCCGAGCTTGAACCGCCAGTCCGTCACCACGTCCAGGCGCGACAGCGTCCGCACCACCGTCGAGATGGGGGCCTCGCCGCGCGCGGGCCAGACGTAGAAGGCGATCGCCAGCCCGAGCGCCCCCAGCAACAGGCCGTTCGCCACGCGGCGCGCGTGGGGCCGGAAGGCCATCGGGGCGCCGGCGCCCACCAGCGCCAGCGCGAGCAGCGCCCAGCCATGGCGGCGCCCGATGCTCTCGGGCAGGGGCAGCAGCTCCCACGCCGCGGCGTCGGCGCCCAGCCGCACGACCAGGTAGGAGGCGGCCAGGGCGCCCAGGGTGAGCGCGGCCAGGGACGAGGGGCGGCGCAGACGCAGGCCGGCGACGAACACCGTCAGGCCGGCGACCAGGGGCGCGAAGCAGGCCAGGACGCCCGCGGCCGAGAGCTCGCCCAGCAGCGACCAGACGAACTGCGGCTTGCCGTCGACGATCTCGTAGGGCAGCAGCGAGGTGAGGGCCACCCCCAGCGAGGCCCACCGGGTGCGCAGGCGCAGACGGTGCGCCGCGGCGTCGGCGTCGAGGCCGGCGAGGTGCAGGTCGTCGTCGGTGGCGTCGAGGGGATCGTGGCTGGGGTCGGTCATGGTTCGAACGGGATCGAGGCGATCAGCGCGACGTGCCGCTTGGGGTGGTTGGGATCCTTGCCCAGGGACTCGAAGTAGATGCGCTTGCCGGTGTGGTCGAAGGTCGGGTAGCGGTCGCGGGTGTCGTTGTCGGTCAGCACCTTCACCGGGCCGCCGGCGGTGGGCATCACGGCGATCTCCTCGTCGGCGCCCTTGCCGGTGGGGCGGAAGTTGAACGTCAGCCAGGCGCCGGCGGGCGAGAACCTCGGGCTGCTCACCTTGCCGGGGATGATCAGACGGGTCAGCGCGCCGTCGGCCAGCGTCAGCACCGCGAGGCCGCTGCCCTCCGGGTGCTTCAGGCGGAACGCGAGGCGCTCGCCTCGTCGGTCGGCGCTCATCCAGCTCAGGTGCTCGCCCTCGTCGCTGGGGCGCAGCGCCACGGGACGCGGGGGCTCGGCGCTCACGTCGATGATCCACAGCGTCTGGCGAACGGCGGGGAACACGCGCGCGTCGGGGGGGGCCGCGGCCTCCTCCGGCGCCTCGGCGCCCTGCTCGGCCTCGGGCGGCGGCGCCACGGGCGTGTGCAGCACGGCCAGCCGGCGGTCGTCCAGCCAGGTGAACCCATCGAAGCGGCCACCCTCGTTCTCGGCGCGCAGGCGCGTCTTGCCCTCGGCGTCCACCACCAAGAGCGCGTCCGGGCAGCGCCGGCAGGTGCGGGCGTAGGCGGCGACGAAGGTGCCCTCCGCCGAGGGCTCGGGCGACGAGAAGCGCTGCGCTTCGTCGAGGATCAGCCGCCTCGGCTCGCCGTCCGGGCCGATGCGGGTGAGCGCCTTGGCCCAGCCGAAGAGATCCTCGACCAGCGCCACGACGCTGCCGTCCTTGGAGACGCCCGGATAGCTGAACACGTTGTAGCCCGACCACAGCACCGTGCGCTCGCCCTCGGGCGTGCGCCACTCGACCGTCTCGAGATCCTCGAGCAGCCGCAGCTTCAGCGTGCGCGGCGACACATAAGGCTGTGTGTTCTCGGTCTTGACCAGGTAGCCCCGCGGGCCCGTGCCCAGCAGGCCGTCCTCGGCGGCGGTGGTGCCATGGTACGTGATCTCGACCGGCCCCTTCTCGGCGTCCTGTCGACGCCCGGCGTAGGCGGCGTAGGCGTCCTTCGCCTGGCTCAGCTGCCGGGTGCGCGCGGCGACGAACTTCGCGGCGGGCTGCAGGTCGACGATGGTGCGGGCGTCGCCCTCGAGCAGCGCGGCGATGGTCGGGTGCTCGAGCAGCGGGGGCAGGGCGGCGCCGATGGCCTGCAGCGCGATGGACTCCGAGGCCAGGATGTCGAGCGCGCGGTCCCGCTCCCGGGCGCCCGACCACCCGCGGATCGGCACGCTCACCGGCGCCTCGTCCTCGATGTGCTGCACCTCCACCGCGCCCGCGGCGCGCACCTCGAAGTAACCGCCCCCCACGGGGTGCTCGATGACCGTCGGCGTCAGCGTGCCGGTGACGATGAAGGCGGCCTTCAGCTTGCGCGCCGCCTCGGGCAACGTGCTGCTGGTCTGCAGGGCCTCGGTGACCTCGGGATCGCCCGCCCGCACGGGCTGAAAGCCCAGCGTCTCGAGGCGCGCGTTCAGCTCGTCGGCCAGCAGCGCCGCCGGGCGCGAGCCGGCGAACCAGTGGCCGTCGAAGTCGATGGCGACCAGCACGCGCCGGGGCTCCGGCGCGGTGGTGAAGCGCCAGGCGAAGTAGCCGCCCACGCCGGCCAACACGACCATCACCGCCACGATGGGCCACGTGGAGCGGGTGCGGAAGGCGGGGGCGTCGTCGTCGAGATCGGGCAGGCTCATGGCCGGGGAGCATCGCACAGCCCCGGGGCGCCGGGAAGGCCCGCACCGGGTCTGCTCACGAGCCGTTGGTGGCCGCTCCCACCGGCTGTCGGCTCTCGGCTTTCAGCTTTCAGCCGGGCCCGTGCGTCGTGCCGAGCGTCCACCGCGGCGCAAGGTCGACGCGCGGGGTTTCCGGGCAGACGGTCCCCATCATCGCGGCGGAGCTGACAGCGGATCGCTGAGAGCCGAGAGCCTGGCCGATCTGGCGGGGCGTGCGGTGGACCGACGGGTCTGAATCACACCCGCCCCGACCGGGCGGCCGCTCAGCCGACGTAGAGGCCGGCCACCTGATCGCCGTAGCCGTTGTAGGGCCGGGTGGGGAAGCGCTCGTCGGTCGCGATGTCGCGCTCGGTCGACTGCGACCAGCGCGGGTGCGGGACGGCGGGGTCGACGTTGCCGAGCACGTCGTACTCGTTGGGCGCGAGGCTGTTCCAGAAGGTGCGCGGCTGGCCGGCCACGAACTCGACCCGCACGAGGCTCTTGATGCTCTTGAAGCCGTACTTCCAGGGCACGACGAGGCGCAGGGGCGCGCCGTGCTGGCGGGGCAGCGGGTGGCCGTAGATGCCGGTCGCGAGCAGGGCCAGCGGGTGCACCGCCTCGTCGAGGCGCAGGGACTCGAAGTAGGGCCAGGGCATCCAGGGCTGCGCGGCGACGCCGGGCATCGCGGCGGCGTCCATCGCGGTCACCAGGCGCACATGGGTCGCCTCGACTTTGGGATCGGCCAGGCGCACGAGCTCGGCGAAGGGCACGCCGGTCCAGGGGACGACCATCGACCAGGCCTCGACGCAGCGGAAGCGGTACACCCGCTCCTGGCGCGACCTGGCGAGTCGGCGAAGCAGATCGTCGACGTCGATCGGGCCGGGGTTGCGGCAGTGGCCGGCCAGCGTCAGGCGCCAGGGCGCGGTGGCGAAGGCGCCCACCCGCGTCCAGACCGCGTCCTTGTCGGTGCCGAACTCGTAGAAGTTGTTGTAGCGGGCGGCGACGCGCTCCGGGGTCAGGGGGCGGTCGGCGGTGAAGCGCGGATCGCGAGGCGCCGGTGGTCGGGGCGGCGCCTCCGGCGTGGTCGCGAGGGGATCGGCGGGCCGCGGGGGGGCGTCGTCCGCACAGGCCGCGAGGCCGGCGCCGATCAGGCCGAGCCCCAGGCGGCGCACCACGGCGCGGCGGTCCAGCCAGCGCGCGCGCGGCGTGACCGACGCCTCGGGCAGGCGCCAGGGCGGTGGCGTGTGGATGAGGATCGGGGCCCTCCTCGGCGCGGCCACCTCTGAATGGTGCCGCCCCCGTTTCGTCGGCCGGCCTGCTCGCGTACCGTGTGCGCATCGTACACAGCCGCGGGGCGCCCCGTCGCCCCGCCCGCCGAGGAGCAGACATGAGCGCGTTCATCGGAGTCGCCTTCGCCGCCGTCCTGGGCCTGTTCGGGCCAAAGACCGCGCCGGCCACCGTTCAGCTCGACGGGGTGCGCACCGAGGTGCACTGGAGCGACGGCGACAGCTTCCGCATCCTCTCCGGCCGCCACCGCAGCGGCAAGGCCCGGCTGATGGGCTACAACACGCTGGAGAGCTACGGGCCGGTGCACTCCTGGGGCGACTGGAACGCGCAGGAGCTGTACGGCATCGCCAAGCGCGCGACCGGCTTCGCGCGCAGCCGCTCGTGGACCTGCGTGACCTCGGGCCAGACCGATCACTACGGCCGGATGCTGGTGCGCTGCGACGACCTGATCGTCGCGATGGCCGGCGAGGGCCTCGGGCACCTGTTCGAGCTGGACACGCCGCCCAAGCCCGCCGCGCTGGCCGCGCAGAAGAAGGCCATCGCCGAGAAGAAGGGCATGTGGAAGAAGGGCACGCCCGCCGCGGTGATGACCAGCCTGCACAGCGTCGACGAGAAGAACTGGGACGACGGCAAGGCCTACAACCGCGTGGCTGATCCGGTCACCGGCATGACGCGCAAGGTGGCGCACAGCCAGGGCTACGGGGCCTGCGAGAAGGTGTGCATGGAGGGCTCGTGCATGCTGTACGTGCCCTTCGAGCAGCGCTACGGGCAGAACCGCGCGGTCTGCCTGCGCCACGACCCGGCGGGCGTGCTCGAGACGGGCAAGCCGACGACCGTGCCGAAGGCGGAGCCGCCGAAGGACGAAGACAAGGGGGAGGGGGCGGCGCCCGAGGCGCCCAAGAAGGAGGCGCCCTGAGGGCGGCGGATCAGGCGGCCTCGATCAAGGTCGCCACGCCCTGACCCACCCCGACGCACAGCGTCGCCAGCCCCAGGCCGCCGCCGCGCGCGCGCATCGCGTAGATGAGCGTCGTGAGGATGCGGGCGCCGCTGCAGCCCAGGGGGTGGCCCAGGGCGATGGCGCCGCCGCGCACGTTGACGCGGTCGGCGTCCATCTTCAGCGCGCGCATCACCGCCAGCGACTGGGCCGCGAAGGCCTCGTTCAGCTCCACGGTGCCGACGTCGTCGAGCGCCACGCCGGCGCGCGCCAGGCAGCGCTGGGTGGCGGGCACCGGGCCGATGCCCATCGTGCGCGGATCCACGCCGGCGGCGGCCGCCGCCTTCCACGTCGCCAGGATCGGGTGGCCGCCGGCCTCCGCGCGCTCGCGCGACATCAAGACCAGCGCGGCCGCGCCGTCGTTGAGCGTGCTGCTGTTGCCCGCGGTGACCGAGCCCCCTGACTTGAAGGCCGCCCGCAGCTTCGCCAGCTTCTCGAGGCTGGTGTCGGCGCGCGGCCCCTCGTCGGTGTCGACGATGAGCGGGGGCTGCTTGCGGCGCGGCACCGAGACCGGCAGCAGCTCGTCGGCGAAGAGGCCCCCCTCGATGGCCGCGAGGGCCTTCTGGTGGCTGGCCAGCGCGAACGCGTCCTGATCGGCCCGGCTGATGTCGTACCGCTCGACCAGGTTCTCGGCGGTCTGCCCCATCGCCTCGAGCGGGAACAGCGCCTCGAGCGCGGGGTTGGGGAAGCGCCAGCCGAGCGAGCTGTCGTAGACGGTGACGTTGCCCACCGGGAAGGCGCTCTGGGCCTTGGGCATCACCCAGGGCGCGCGGCTCATGCTCTCGACGCCGCCGGCCACCATCACGTCGGCGTCCCCGACGAGGATGGCGCGGGCCGCCATGTTCACCGCGCTCAGCCCCGACGCGCAGAGCCGGTTCACGGTGATGCCGGGCACCGACTGCGGCAGCCCGGCGAGCAGCAGCGCCATGCGCGCGACGTTGCGGTTGTCCTCGCCGGCCTGGTTGGCGCAGCCGAGCACGACCTCGTCCACCGTGGCCGGGTCGACGGCCGCGCGGCGCACCGCCTCGGCGATCACCCCCGCGGCCAGGTCGTCCGGCCGCACAGCGGACAGCGCGCCCTGGATGCGGCCGATGGGTGTGCGGACGGCCGCGGTGACGACGACCTCGCGCATCAGTCCTCCTCGTCGTCCTCGAAGGGCTCGAGCGCCCGCCGGAAGGTGTCCTCGAGGCCCTCGAGCTCGGTGTCGCTCAGCGGGCGCCCCTTGTCGTCGACGATCTCGACGGGGAACAGCTCCGGCTCGGTCGGCATGATGACCATGAAGGTCTCGTCGCCGGTCTCGAGCGTCAGCAGCACCGCGTACTCCTCCTCGCCGTCGTCGGTCTGCACGTCGATGCAGTCGCAGTCGTCGAAGAAGTCCTCGGCGGGATCGCCCTCGAGGAAGAACTGCTCGGCCCGCAGGTGCACCGTGAGGCCGTGGGGGGCCATGCCGTCGGCGACGTGCTTGCGCAGGCCGGCGAGCTCGCTCGGCTCGACCGGCTCGATCGTGTCGTCGGTCGCGCGGACGACCTCGACCGACCACGCCACCGGCGTCAGCAGGGCGAACACCTTGAGGTCCTGCTCGACCTCGAGGAAGACCTCCATGGGGATCTCTTCGCCCGACTCGGGATCGACGAAGGGGACGACGCGGCGGGGTTCGAGCTCGATGTCGGACACGGGCTTGCTCCGGTGAAAGGTCGGCGCACTCTACGGACTCCGCGCGCGCGCGTCTACCGATGAGCGGCGCGACGCGCGCGGTGAAGCGTGGAGGCGGGCGGCGCGCTTGGGCTATGCTCGGCCCGCATGCGAATCACAGCCATCCGTCGTCCGCTCGCCGTGCTCCTGACCACGTGGATCGCGATCGGCTGCGCCGACGATCAACAGAAGCGCCCCTCCGATCCCGAGCCCGACGCCGCGATTCCGGCGCTGGATCTCGGCGTGCTGGTGGACGCCGCGCCGCCGCCGCCGCCGGACCGGGGGCCAGCCGACGCCGGGCGCACCTTCGACGGCGCCCCGGTCGACATCCCCGACGCCGCCCCCGGCGACGGCACCGACGCCGTGCCCGCGCCGCCCGTCGTGCTGGCGGTGGACACGCGCGTGGGCAGCCCGACGACGGTGGCGGGGGTCGCCAACCGCGTCACCTGCGAGGCCCTCGACGCCGAGGGCGTCCCGGTGGCCGACGTGATCACGCGCTACGAGGTGCGCCCGGCCGAGGGCTGGCGGGTGAGCGACGGCGACACCCAGTCGGTGGTCGGCGCGCGCGCGGGCGTGTACCGCATCACGTGCGTGGCCCCTGGGCTGGGGCTGCGTGACGACTCGCCCGCGCGGTGGGACGTGCTGGCGGGGCCCCCGCAGACGGTGGTGGCCGTCCCCGACCGCGAGGTCGCCGTCGCCGGCGAGCCGGTCGACGTCACCTGCCTCGCCTGGGACGCGGAGGGCAACCCGGTCGACGCCTCGGCGGCGACGGTGCAGGCGGCGCCCGCGGGCGGCGGCGTCGAGGTCGAGGGCTCGAGCGTGCGGGCGACGACGGCGGGCCGCTACCAGATCACCTGCGCCCTGCCCGGCGCCAAGGTCGAGGACGTCGCGCGGCTGGACGTGCTGCCCGGCCTGCCGGCGGCGCTGGCCGCGTCGGTGCAGCCCGCCACCCCCGTGCACGACGTCGGCGCCGTGATCGCCTACCCGGCGCGGGTGACCGACATCTTCGGCAACCCGGTCGACGACGCGCCCCTGGTCTGGCGCGCGGATCCGGCGCTGCCCGACTTCGGCGAGGGCCGCTTCCGACCGGACGCCGAGGGGCGCTACACGCTCACCGTCACCGTCGAGGGGCCGACCTTCGAGGATCGGCCGCTGACCGCGTCGGCGGAGGTGCTGGTGGACGCCGGCGGGCCGGCCATCTCGTGCCTTCAGCCGGCGCTGGGCGCCATGGTGCGCCGCGGCGGCGAGCTGCGCTTCGAGGGGCGGGTGGCCGATCAGGCGGGCCTGGCGGCGCTCAGCGTCGACGGCCGCGAGGTGCCGGTGGGCGCGGACGGCAGCTTCTCGCTGCCGGTGCAGCCGCGCTGGGGGGTCAACGTGCACGACGTCACCGCCCGGGACGCCGTCGGCAACGTGAACAGCACCTTCTGCGCGTACTTCGCCGCCGACAGCTACCTGGGCGAGGCCACGCCCCTCGCCGACGCCATCCAGCTGCAGCTGCTGCAGGGCGCCGTCGACGACGGCGCGCCCGACCGGCCGCTGACCAGCCTGACCGATCTGCTGCGGCGGGTGGTCGACTCGCCCGGCCTCGTCACCACCATCGACCAGACCCTGCGCGCCCAGAACCCGGTGGTGCCCAACGAGTGCCGGCAGCGCGTCCTCGGGGTCTGCGTCTTCCGGCTCGGCGCGGAGTACCGCGGCCTGCGCGTGCGCGGCCCCAACACGATGTCGGCCACGCTGGTCGACGGCGGCCTGCGCGTGCGGGCGCGCCTCGAGCGGATGGAGCTCGACGTGAAGATGCTGGGCACGGTGGGCAACTCGGGCACCATCACCGCCAGCTTCATCTCGATCGATCTCACCTTCGCCGTCGAGCTGCGCAACGGGCGACCGAACGTGCGCCTGCGCACCACCAACTCGGTGCAGGTGGGCAACCTGAGCAGCGACTTCAGCGGCTTCCTGACCGGCGCCCTGCTCGACCTCGTGTTCTCGGCCTTCGAGGGCACGATCCGCCGCGAGGTCGTCGGCGCCCTGACCGACTTCCTCGAGGGCGAGATCGACAGCCTGCTGTCGGACGTGCTCAGCGGGCTGGATCTGGCGGCGCTGGGGCTGGCCTTCGAGGTGCCCGCGTTGGCCGGGCGGCCGCCCTTCGAGCTCTCGCTGGGGCTGGGCTTCTCGACCCTCAGCTCGACGCCGCGGCGGCTGGCGATGGGCATCTCGACGCTGGCCAACGGGCCGACGGGGCAGGGGGCGCCCTCGGCGGGGGTGCCCCTCACCGCGGGGCCCGTGTGGCTGGAGCTCGAGCCGGAGGGCACCGTCGGCGCGGCGGTCCACGTCGGCCTGATCAACCAGCTCCTGCACCGCCTGTGGCGCGCCGGCTTCTTCCACTTCGACGACGCCGCCGGGCTGCTGGGGGAGCTGCCGGCCGGCGCCTCCCTCAGCCTGCAGGTGCTCACGCCGCCGGCCGTCGAGGGGCTCGGCGACGGCGCCGTGGTGCGGCTGCACCTCGGGCCCGCGGTGGGCAGCTTCCAGATCCCCGGCGTCTTCGACGATCCGCTGCAGCTGATCCTGGTGGCGACCGCCACCGCGGGGGTCGAGCTCGTCGGCGGCGACACCCTGGTGTTCGGCGGTCAGCAGGGCATCGAGGTCGAGACGCTGCGGGTCGCCATCGGCGGCGCGAGCATCTCGGCGCAGGGCCGGGCCGCGGTCGAGCGCGACCTGCGCACGATCGTGCAGGCGCTGATCGACACCTCGCTCAACAACGTGCTGCCGACGCTGCCGGTGCCGGACTTCGCCCTGCCCGAGGCGCTGGTGCAGTACGGGGTGCCGCGCGGCACGCGCATCGGGCTGCGACGCCCGTCGCTCGACGGCACCGCCACCCACCTGCTGGTCGACGGGGTCTTCGGCGAATGAGCGCGCGCAGTCATCATCACGGGCCGCGGCGCGGCGGTCTGGCGGCGCTCGTGGCCGTCTCGCTCTGCGCGTGCAGCGACGCCACCGACGTGGCCTCCGGCCGCGACGCGGGCGTCTTCGACGTGGGGCCCGGCGCGGACGCGCGGCCCATCGGCGACGCCGCCGTGGACGCGCGCCCGGACGCCCGCCCGCCGCGGATCGACGCGCGGGCGCCCGAGGCCGATCAGGGGCCCCCGGGGCCGCCGCCGCTCGGCTGGATCGAGGTCGAGCTCGATCCGCGGCGGGCGATCTACACGCTCGAGGACAGGCCGCGGGCCGTGGCGCTGGGCTTCGACCGCGGGGGGCAGCCGGCCGAGGTGGGCCCCATCACCTGGACCGTCGCGCCGGCCGGCGCGGCGACCGTCGACGACGAGGGCACGCTCACCCTGCTGGCCGAGGGGCAGGGGGCGGTGCTGGGATGCCGCCCGGACGGCCAATGCGGGCGCACCGCGTTCTATGTCGACGCGGGGCCGCCCAAGCTGGTGCTCAGCGAGCCCGCGCGGGGGGCCGTCCTCGGCGCGGACGGGTCGGGCACCATCGCCGTGCGCGGCACCGCCACCGACAGCGGCGGCGTCGTCACGGTGTGGGTGAACGGGGAGCGCGTCGAGGTCGGCCCGGCGGGCGTCTTCGCCCTCGACGTCCCGGCCCGCTTCGGCATCAACCGCGTCGAGGTGGTGGCCGACGACGGCGTGCAGCGCCCCGCGGTGAAGGACGTGCGCGACGTGCTGTGGGCCCCCGCGTTCACCCGGGTCGAGGCCGACGGCGTGCGCGTCGAGGGCGCGGTCGTGGCCCGCCTCGAGCAGGTGCTGCTCGACGACGACGCGCCGCCCGAGCTGCCCGAGGGCGCCGGCGAGGTGGTCCTCGACGAGCTGGCCCAGGTGGTCGAGAGCCTGCTGCTGCTCGCCGACGCGGGCAGCCTGCTGGGCGATCCGGTCATCGCCGACTCGGCGGCCCTGCGCCTCGAGGTCACGGCCGTGGATCTGGGCGCGCCGGAGGTCGACCTGGTCTTCACCCGCGACGGTATCGAGCTCTTCGTCCAACTCCCCCAGGCCCGCGTCGAGACCCGCGGTGGGCTGACCCTCGAGGGCGCGCCCATCTCGCTCGACGGCGCGCTCGAGGCCTCGCTGGCCGCCTTCGCGCGGCTGCGCCTCTCCCTCGATCCCACGCTCACCGTCGAGGTCGACGCCATCGGCGTGACCCTCGAGCGCATCACCGGCGACTACGCCAGCCCGACCGCCTCGGCGCTGGTCAGCACGCTGGGCAGCCAGCTCGGCCGGGTGGCCCAGGATCTGGCGGTGGACCTGGTCGACGGCCTGGTGCGCGAGCAGCTGCCCGGCCTGGTCGAGTCGGGCTTCGACGCGCTGCTCGGGGCGCTGGGCAGCATCCCGCTGGATCTGGACACGGGCGTGGAGGGCATCCCGCCGGTGCGGCTCGAGATGCAGCTCGAGCCCACCGATCTGGAGGTGCGGCGGCACAACGCGATGACCCTGACCCTGGGCGCCGAGATCCGCCACCCGGGGCCGGTGACCGCGCCCCATGACGATCCCGGCGTGCCGACCTTCGAGCCGCTGGAGTCGTTGGTGGGCCCCGGCGAGGGGCTCACGGTGCGGGCGCGCCTCACGCTGCTCAACGCGCTGCTGCACGAGGTGTGGCGGGCCGGCCTGCTCCAGATTCGCCCGCCGCTGCCCGACCAGCTGGCCGGCGTGCTGGGCGATGTCCAGCTCGACGGGCGGCTGCCCCCGGTCATCGCCCCCTCACCCCCGCGCGCCGAGTTCCCCCTCGAGGTGCAGGTCGGCGACCTGCGCATGACCACCACCAGCCCGCTGGCGATGGCGCCCGACGTCTACGCCCTCAGCCTGCGCGTCGGGGTGTTCATCGAGGTCGTCGAGGCCAACATCGAGCTGGTCATCGCCGAGGCACCGACGATCGAGGCGGTGCTGATCCAGCAGGGCAGCGCGCGCCCGCTGCTGAGCGCCGACGCGCTGGCGCAGCTGGTCGAGATCGCCGTCTGGCCGATGGTGCAAGACGCCCTCGCCGGCGGCCTCGGCCTGGGGCTCGATCCCATCGAGATCGACGCCGCCAGCCTCAACGATCTGGCGCCCCGGCTGCAGGGGCTGCGCATCGTGCCGCGGTTCGCGACCGCGCCGCGCGTGTCCGACGGGCGGCTGCACCTCGACGGCGGCCTGCGAGTGCACGTCACGCTGGGGGAGTGAGGCGGCCCCGCGCCGCGCCGCGAGGCGGGCGGGGGGGGCCGGCCGGGCCGGGACTACTTCAGGTTCTTGAACATCGCCTCGAGGCGGGCGCGCGCGTCGTCGGCGGCGTTGCGATCCACGTCGTTCTCCGACTTGAACTCGAAGGACATGCAGAAGTTGGCCTTCTCCCGGTCACGGATGAAGTGCGCGATGTTCTCGCGGCACTCGTTGTGGTAGCCGGGATCCCAGAAGCGACAGTTCTTGCACACGTGCAGATCGGCGTCGCACGACGGGCAGCTGTCGCGTCGCTGCACCTTCACGGCCATGTCGAGCTCGTGGCCGCAGCTCCAACACCGGAACTTCTTCTCTTCGAGCATGGTGTCGCCCCCAAGGTCGGCAGACGATCTAGCAGAACCGGGCGCCGGGGGCCAAGGACGGGAAGCAAAGCGTGGCCCCAAGCGTCCTGCGGACGACGCGCCGGGGTGGTACGCGGCGCCCGCGCCCGGCATGATGGGACGCCCAACCATGGGGCGGGTCGGGGAGGTGGCATGAACGCCGACGAACGCCGCACCGCGCGGCAGTCGCTGCGCAACTTCAAGCGCCTGCTCGCGCTCGAGCCCGGGCACGTGGGCCACCTCGAGCAGCTCGCCCGGCTGAGCCTGGCGCTCGACAAGCCGCGCGACGCCGCGCGCTGGCTGACCGACCGGGCGGAGCGCCTCGCCGCCGAGGGCCACGTCGCGGCGGCGGCGACCGACCTGCACCACGCGCTGCGGCTCGATCCGCGCCTCAGGGCGGCGCGCAAGCTGCGGGAGCGGCTGAGTCAGGCTGCGGAACCGCGGACCGGGGACGCGCGGGCTGCGCAGCCGATCAGCGCGGCGTTGACGCCCTCGCCGACCCCCGCGCCCGATCCCTTCGACGAGCCGACCCCGGGGCCGGGGTTCGACGACGTCGATCTCGCGGCCGTCGCGGAGCGGCTGCGCTCCCGAGCGTCGGTGGGGGACGGCTCCGGGGGGCCTTCAGCGGCGGCGGGGTCCTCGCCGGATCTCTTCGACGGGCCCATCGTGCCCGCCTCGGCGCTGCTGGCGGTGCACGATCCCGACGACTTCCAGGCGACGGAGGTGTCCGACGAGGGCACCTGGCCCCCCGCCGGGGAGCCGGTGTTCGACGCGATGAGCCTGGTGGCCGTGTCCGACGTCGACGCGCTCGACATCGAGCTGCTCTCCGGGCCGGACGACGCGCGCACCGCCGCGCCCCTCGACGCCCGCACCACCGCTGATCGCCCCCTCGACGAGGCGCGCGACCTCACCACCGCGGACATCGAGTGGGTCGAGGATCTGCCCGACGAGGACGCGCGCACGCTGCCCGCGCGGCCCCTCGGCCCGGAGCCGAGCGAGGACGATGAGCCCCTTCCACCCCTGCTGGCGGCGCTGCCTCGGCGGGTCGCCATCGCGCTCCTGGCCTCGTTGACCCCCAGCCACCACGCCACCGGCGATGTCGTGGTGCCGGCGGGCAGCTTCTTCGAGGGGCCGCGGCTGGTCCTGCGCGGCCGCGTGCGCCGGGAGCGCCGCACCGAGGGGGGTCGGGAGCCGCTCACGGCCTGCGGCCCCGGCGATCTGGTGGGCATCGTCGAGCTGGTCCGCGGGGGGGCCTGGCGCGAGTCGACGCGGGCGATGGGGCCCACCGAGACCGCCCTGCTGCCCGTGGACGAGCTGACCCGGCTACGCACCCGCTACCCGGGCTTCGACCGCGCGCTGCGCGCCGCGGCGGAGAATCGCCTGGTGGCCCAGCTGCTGGCCACCTGCCCGCTGTTCCGCACCTTGCCCCCGGCCCACCGCGATCGCCTCGCCGCGTCCTCGAGCCCCCAGCAGCTTGCGCCCGGCGAGCGCTTCCTCGAGCCGAGCGTCGCGCCCGAGGGGCTGTTCCTGGTGGCCGACGGGCAGGTCGAGGTGTGGGTGGACGCCGAGCGCGTGGGGCGGCTCGGCGCGGGGGAGGCGGTGGGGGTGCTGTCGGCGACGGGCGCGCTGCCCGGCCGCGCCCGCGCGGTGGCGGTGACCGACGCCGAGGTGTACTTCTTCGACGCCGACGCCCTCGCCCCCGCGCTGGCGTTTCCGGCCGTGCGCGACGCCTTCGTCGAGACCGCGCGCCAGCGGCGGATGGTGCTGGGCGGCTGAGCGGGGCGCGGCGAGCAGCCTGCTGCGCGTTCGGGGCGCTGCGCGGCGCACGCCCCGAACGAGGCCAGCCCCGCCCCTACTCGGCCGCCGCCTGCTTCTCCTGCTTGCGACGCTCGCTGTGATCGAGCGTCCGCTTGCGGATGCGCACCGCCTTCGGCGTCACCTCCACCAGCTCGTCGGCGTTGATGTACTCGAGGGCCTCCTCGAGCGCGAAGCGCCGCACCGTCGTCAGCCGCGTGTCCACGTCCTTGAAGGCCTGGCGCATGTTGTCCAGCTTCTTGGCCTTGCAGGGGTTGACCACCATGTCCTGCACGCGCGCGTTCTCGCCCACCACCTGGCCGGCGTAGACCGAGTCGCCCGGCTCGACGAACAGCACCCCACGGTCCTGCAGGGTCTCGAGCGCGTAGCTCGTCACCTGGCCCGTCTCGAGCGCCACCAGCACGCCGTTCGCGCGGCGCTGGAACTTGCCCTTGGCCGGCCCATAGCCCGAGAACGACTTGTACAGGGTGCCGGTGCCGCGGGTCTGGGTCAGGAACCGGCTGCGGTAGCCGATCAGCCCGCGGCTGGGCACCTTGAACTCCATGCGCACCTGGTCTTCGGTCTGTCGCAGCTCGAGCAGCTCGCCGCCCCGCTGGGTCAGATCCTGGATCACCGCGCCCGAGAAGCTCTCCTGGCAGTCGACCGTGACGTCCTCGTAGGGCTCCTCTTTGCCTTCGGGCGTCTCGTGCACGATCACCCGCGGCATCGACACCATCACCTCGTAGCCTTCCCGGCGCATCGTCTCGATCAGGATGCCCAGGTGCAGCTCGCCGCGGCCGCTGACCCGCATGACCTCGGGCTTCTCGGTGTCCTCGACCCGCAGCGCCACGTTGGACTGCAGCTCGCGCTCCAGCCGCTCGCGGAGCTTGCGGCTGGTCACCCACTTGCCGTCGCGGCCCGAGAACGGGCCGTCGTTGGCGATGAACTCCATCGCGATGGTGGGCTCGTCGACCGCGATGGGCGGCAGGCCCTCGGGCGCCTCGACGTCGCACAGCGTCTCGCCGGGCAGGGCGTCCGTCACGCCCGCGATGCCCACGATGTCGCCGGCCCGCCCGACCTCGATCTCGACCTGCTGCAGGCCCTCGTAGCCGTTGAGCCGCGACACCTTGGCCCGCCGAATCTTGCCCTCGATGTCGAGGCAGACGATCAGCTGGCCCCGCCGCACCTCGCCCCGGTTGATGCGGCCCACCGCGATCCGCCCGACGAAGTCGTCGTAGCCGATGGTGGCCACCTGCATCTGCAGCGGCCCCTCGGCGACGGTCGGCGGGGGGACGCGCTCGACGATCGCGTCGAGCAGCGGGTTCATGTCGTGGCGCGGCCCGTCCGACTCGAGGCAGGCCCAGCCGTCGCGCGCCGAGGCGTAGATGACCGGGAAGTCCAGCTGGGCGTCGTCCGCGTCGAGGCTGACGAAGAGATCGAAGACCTGGTCGAGCACCTCGTTCGGGCGCGCGTCGGGCCGATCGACCTTGTTGATCACCACCATCGGGCGCAGCCCGTGCCCCAGCGCCTTGCGCAGCACGAAGCGCGTCTGGGGCATCGGCCCCTCGAAGGCGTCCACGACCAGCAGGACGCAGTCGACCATGCCGAGCACGCGCTCGACCTCGCCGCCGAAGTCGGAGTGGCCGGGCGTGTCCACGATGTTGATCGTGCAGTCCTTCCACCGGACGGCCGTGTTCTTCGACAGGATGGTGATGCCTCGCTCTCTCTCGAGATCGAGGCGGTCCATCGCCCGCTCCTGCACCTTCTTGTGGGCCGCGATGGTGCCCGACTGGTGGAGGAGGCAGTCGACGAGGGTGGTCTTCCCGTGGTCGACGTGGGCGATGATGGCGATGTTACGAACGTCGGTGCGCTGCATGGCGCGGCACTCTGCACACAGCGCGGCTTCGAGACAAGGCCGACGCGCGGAGAACCCCGCAGCGACGGCGGGATGTTGCGTATTTGACGCCCGCGGGGGGCGGCTCTACGGTAGCCCGCGGGCCGGTACAGCGGAGGTTATCGTGCGTCGACCGAGCAGCTTCGCCCTGGCCGTCCTCTTCGCCTTCGCGGGCTGCGACGGCGAGACGGTCCCGCCCCCGGCCGATACGACGCCGCCCGCGAGCCTCGCGCGCGCCCTCTTCTCGGCGGGGGGCGACGCCGTCCTCGGCCCCACTCCGTTGGTGACCAGCGTCTCGCAGCTGCGGGTGCGCTTCGAAGCCGACGAGCCGGTGACCTTCTACTACTCCACCGACGGCTCGGAGCCGGCGCGGGGCGCCCCCAACACCACCACCGGCGGTCTCAACGCCACGCTGACGTTGACGCAGGACACCACCCTCCGCTGGTTCACGATCGACCTCGCCGGCAACGTCGAGGCGCCTCATCACGCAGAGATCCGCTTCGACCGGCAGGGGCCCACCCTGACGGTCTCGCCGCCGCCGGGCGCGTTCGAAGGTCCGGTGACGGTCGAGGTGACCGCCGACGAGCCCGCGACGCTGTTCTACACCGTCGACGGCAGCTCGCCCTTGCCGGGCAACCCGGGCACCGAGGAGCGCGCCCTGCCGGTGGACTTCGAGGTGCTATCGTCGACGCTGCTGCGCTTCGTCGCCCGCGACACGGCCGGCAACCTGTCGGAGCCCGTGGCCGCCCGCTACGACATCGACACCCTGGCCCCGGTGTCGCGGGCCTGGCCGACCGGCGGGCGCTACCTCGGCCCCGTGACGGTCCGCCTGCTGGTCGACGACGCCGCGGCGCGGCTGCACTACACGACCGACGGCGGCACGCCGACGGAGGCGTCCCCGCTGTACGTCGACCCGATCCTCCTCGACGGCGACACCACGCTGCGCTTCCGGGCGGTGGACGCCGGCGGCAACCTCGAGGCGGTCCGGACCGAGACCTACCGAGTGGGCCCGCGCACCGCCCGCGCGCCGCAGGTCGGCGCCGACGCGACCCTGTTCCCGGTGGCCGGCGGCCTGTGGCTGGCGGGCGCGTTGATGGACGGGGCGGGGGTCCTCGCCGGGCGCCCGGAGGCCTCGACCCTGGGCGACGACTGGGCGGCGTGGTCGGCGGGGCGCACGACCATCGACGGCTACACCCTGCAGGCGGGCGGGGGGCCCCACGCCCTCCACGCGCCCGGGCCCGTGGCCGACGCCGCCGCGGGCGCGGGTCCGGGCGATCTCGACGGGGACGGCAGCGCCGTCGACGACGCCTGGGACGCCCGCGTGGCCGCGCTGACGGAGCGCGCCGCGGGCGGCCTGCCGGCGCGCTTCTACCCGACCGCCCTGTTCTACCTGGCGGCCCGAAGCAGCCTGCTGGCGGCGCCCCTGGGCGACGACACCGCCGACGGCCGTCCGGCCTGGGACGACGACTACGGGCGGATCCGCTGGCAGGGCGCGCGCGCCGTCGACCGGGTGACCACCCCGGACACGCTCGCGGGCGGGCTGCGCGCGCTGGCCGCCCGCGCGCGCACCGGCACGCTGGTGCAGCACCCCACCGGCGACGATCAGTGGTCCACCGCCGTCGCGCCGGTGCTCGCGCTGCGCTGCGGCGGCTGCCACCGCGACGGCGGGGTCCGGCCCGAGCTGGGCACCCGCGCTGATCTGCAGCGGGCCGGGCTGCTGGCGCCCGGCCCCCTGGCGGGCCTGCTGGCGGGCCTGACCGAGCACCCCGTCGATCCGGCGCCGGCGGCGCAGGTGCAGCAGATCGAGGCCTGGCTCGCCGACGGCGCGCCGGGCGACGCCCTCGCCACCGCGCCGGGTCCGAGCGGGCGCGAGGGCGCGCTGGCGCTGCTCGCCCTCGATCTGGCTGCGGCGGCCTTGTCCTACGCGGTGGAGGCTCTGGCGGTGGATCCGACCACCGAGGCGCTGGGGGCCTTGACCGAAGGCGGCTACGTCGCGGCGCGCGTCGCGGTCGTCGAGGGGCCGGATCCCATGGGGCTGCCCCGCCGCGTCGACCAGCTGCGCCTCGACAGCGCCCTCTTCGAGACCGGCCCGCAGGCCTGGCTGCTGCGCGCGGCGGTCGAGCTGTTCCGGTTGAGCCAGACCCGGCGGGCCCTGTTCACCGAGGGCCCGCTCGCCGGCAGCGACGCCTGGCCTTCCGGCCCGCTGCTGGCCGAGCGCGTCCTCCGCGCCACCGCGGCGGCGCTGGCCGACCGCGCGTGGGACGCCGACGCGGGCGCCTTCGCCGCCTCGTGGTCGCCGCGCTCGGGCCGCGCCGCCCGCGTCGACACCGCGGCCCACGCCGACGCGATGGTCGCCTTGCGCCGCGCGGCGATGGACGGCCCGACGAACCTGGACGCCGACGCCCTGCTGCCCCTCGCGACGGTCTACCTGACCGAGCAGCTGCGCGGCCCGGACGGCGACTTCCTGCCCGGCGGCGCGCTGGGCGAGCCCGCGGACCTCGCGATGCCGCTGCTGTCGACGCAGCTCGCGGCCCTCGAGGCCCTGGCGCTCGAGGCCCAGGCCGGCAACAACCCCGCGCGGCAGGCCGCCGAGATCCTCTGGGCGCGGCTGGAGGCGATCTGGTGGGACGACGCGGTCGGCGCCTGGCAGACGACGCTGGGTGATCCGGTCTACGTCTACGGGCCCGCGCTGGCGGCCCGGGTGGTCGACGCCCTGGGCGCCGCCGAGGCGGCGGGCATCGCGCCCCTCATCGGCGCGCGCCGCGCGCGCTTCCACGACCGCTGGATCCGCGACGGCCTGCGCGCCGCCGAGACCTGGCTGACCGGCGAGCTGGGCGAGGGCGAGGACGCCGATGGTGACGGCGTACCGAAGCCGGGCCGGGGCGATCACGCGGCGGCCGCCGTCTTCCTGCGCGAGATCCGGCCCTGAGGCCGCGGCGGTGGAGGGCGGCGTCATCAGCAGTCCTCGGCCGTGAGGTAGCGATACACGGTGGTGTGGCTCACCTGCAGCGCGCGCGCCGTGGCCCGCACGTTCTGGCCGTGGCGCTCGAAGGCGGCCCGCACGTAGGCGACGAGGTGCTGCTTCAGGGTCAGGCCGTCCCACGCGCTGTCCCGCGCGCCGACCACCACCGCGTCGAGCTGCAGATCCCCGGCGTCGACGGGGCCGTCCGTGTCGGCCAGCGCCCGGACGAGCACGTTGCGCAGCTCGCGCACGTTGCCCGGCCAGCGGTGCGCCCGCAGCCGCGCCCACGCGGCGTCGGTCAGGCGGTCGGCCGCGGCGCCGATGAGCGCGCGCGCCAGCAGGGGCAGGTCGTCGCTGCGCTCGCGCAGGGGCGGCACCTCGACGGTCAGGGTCGCCAGGCGGTGGTACAGGTCGGCGCGGAAGCGACCGGCGCTCACCAGCCGGCGCAGGGGCTGGTGCGTCGCGCTCACCAGGCGGAAGTCGACCGAGCGCAGCTCGTCGGAGCCCACCGGGCGGACGACGCCCGACTCGAGCACCCGCAGCAGCACCACCTGTGCCTCGAGCGAGAGCTCGCCCACCTCGTCGAGGAAGAGCGTCCCCCCCTCGGCCTGCGCCACGTGACCCACCCGCTTGCGCGCGCCGGTGAAGGCCCCCGGCACGCTGCCGAACAGCTCGGCCTCGAGCAGGGGACGCGGGATGGCGCCGCAGTTCATGGCCACGAAGGGACCCGGGCGCCCCGACGCCCGGTGCACCGTGCGGGCCGCCAGCTCCTTGCCGACGCCCGTCTCGCCCTGAACCAGCACCGGCGCCGCGCCCACGCCGTAGCGCCGCAAGCGCCCGCGCAGCGCGCGCATCGCGGCGCTCTCACCCACCATCCGGTCCACCTCGTGTCGCATGTCTGCCTCCGCCTCACCGCCCCAGCGCGGCGGGCCTCTATCGGACAGCGCGGGCGGTTGTTGCGCCGACCCGCCCACTTTTTTCATTTTTCCCGGCGACGGGATCTCGAGGTGAGGCGATGAGGCTGGGGGTGGCGGGGTTCGTGGCGGGCTCGCGCGTGAACGGCCCCGGCCTGCGGGCGGTGCTCTGGGTGCAGGGCTGCGATCTGGCCTGTCCCGGCTGCTTCAACCCTTCGACCCACGCGGCCGCCGCCGAGGGGTGGTCGCTCACCGCGGCGACCGAGCGCCTGTCGGCGGCCCTCGGCCCCCAGCACGTCGGCGTCACGTTCTCGGGGGGCGAGCCCTTCCAGCAGGCGGCGGCCCTGGCCGAGGTCGCCGCCGCCCTGCGCTCCCGCCACCCGGCGCTGCACCTGATGGCCTTCACGGGCTATCGGCTCGAGGCGCTGCGCGGCCCGACGGCCCCGGCGGGGGCGGGCGCGCTCCTCGCGGCGCTCGACGCGCTGGTCGACGGCCCCTACGAGGTCCGGCGGCCAGGGGCGCGCCCCTGGCGGGCGTCGCGCAATCAACGGCTGTGGGTGCTGGGCCGGGCGCTGCCCCCGGGGCAGCCCGCCGGCGCGGGGGTGGCCGAGCTGCACGTCGGCGAGGACGGCGGCCTGCTGCTCAGCGGCTTCCCCGACGCGGGGCTGCGCCGACTCGTGCGCGACATCGGCGAGCCGGGGGGGCGGGGCTGACGCGCCCGGGCGGATTCGCACGATAACGGCGCCCGCATCGATCCGTGCGCCGTTATCGTGCGAATCCGTCGGCAGGCCCCCTCACGGGCAGCCCCCCCGCTCGCCGTCGGCGTTGCCCGCGTAGGTGTTGCCGCCCTCGTCGGCCAGCGACGATCCGTCGCAGCCCACCTGCACGCCGAACCCGTGGTTGCGCTCGAAGTGGTTGCCCTCGATGCGCAGCGCGCTGCGGGCGAGCGCCGCCGCGCCGTGGCGTCCGTTGCCGCGCACGGTGACCCCGCGCAGCACCACCGTCGCGGACTGCGCCGCCACGAGGCCGTCGCCCGCACCCTCCGCCGGATCGGGCAGGGCCTCGGCGAGCGCGCCGCCCTGGAGCTCCACGAGGCCGCCGAGCACGAGCACGTTCTGGCCGCCGTTGCCCCGCGCCACGAGGCCGGTCGACAGGACGGGGCCGGTCGGCTCGACCACGACGAGGCCCGGCCCCCCGTTCGCTTCGGCCTCCACCGCCTCGAGCACGGCGTCCCCTCGCTCGACGAGGATCCCCGCCCCGTCGTTGCGGCGCACCGTCACCCGCCGCAGGTGGGCCTTGGCGTCGAACAGCTGCACGCCGTCGGCGAGATCGCCGTCGCCGGGCCGCGTGCCTTCGATCTCGGCGTCCTCGATCTCCACCGGCGCGCCGCCGCGGCCGAAGACGGCCACGCCGGCCCCGCGCGCGCCCCGCACGGTCAGCGCGCCGACGTGGACCCCGCCCTCGGCGGGCGGATCCGTGATCTGGACCGCCACGTCGGCCGCGTCGACGATCTCGACGTCGTCGAGCCGGGCGTTCGCGCCCAGCAACGTCACACCCCGCGCGGCGGAGCCCTCGATCCGCAGCCCCGTCACCTCGACGCTGGCCTGCGAGGCCAGCAGCCCGTAGCGCCGAACGTCGATCACCACGACCCGCTCGACGGCCAACGCGCCCCCTTGCCCCACCTGCAGCCCGCCGTTGGCCATGCGCTCGATCCGCACGTCGGTCAGGCGTGCCTCGGCGCCCGCGACGCCGACGCCCGAGCCCGTGCCATCCCGCACGTCGACGCCGGTGCCCTCGACGACCGCGCCGCCGGCCACCCGCAGGCCGCGCTCGCCCCCGACCACGGTGAGCCGCGTCACCCGGCCGGCGCCCCCGACGAAGCCCACGCCGGTGCCCGTGCCCTGATCGCTCGCGTAGGCGACGTCGACGATCCGCAGGTCGGTGAGATCGCCTTCGGCGTCGAGCAGGCGCACGCCCGCCCCCACCGCGCGCTCGACCACCAGCGCACGGGCGACCAACGTGCCTCCTTCGACGAACACGCCAGGCCCGCCCGGATCGGTCACCGCGACGTCGTCCAGCGTGAGGGCGCCCCCGGCCGAGCGGACGCCCATCCACCACGCCCCCGCCACGCCGCCCCCCCGCCAGGTGAGCCGCCCACCGGACGCCACCTGCACCGCGGCCCCCGCCGACGGCCCCTCCGGTCCGAAGGCCGGCGGCTCGGCGCCGTCGGGCGCGCGCGTATCGACCACGCGCACGTCCTCGAGCACCGCGTCCCCCTCGACGCGCAGGCCTTCGCCGACGCCCGCCCGCACGTCGACCGCGCCGAGCGACGCCGACGCGCGGACGGTCACCGCCGGCTCGCCGCCCAGCACGGTCAGCGACCGCACGTCGGCCCCGGCGCGGCGCAGCACCAGGGGGCCCTGCAGGGTGGTGTTGATGGCCCCGCTGCCCCACAGCGCGACGCCGTCGGGGGGCGCGATGGCCGGGCCATGATCGCCCGGCAGCAGCAGCACCGTGTCGCCGGGGCGGGCCGCCTCGTAGGCCGCCTGCAGGGTCGGGAAGGGGTGATCGCGCCGGCCGTCGGCGGCGTCGGGCGAGGCGCCGGGCGCGACGTGCAGCAGGCGGGCGAGGGCGGCGTCCGGCGGCGACGCGTCCGCGGCGCCGGCGTCGGGTCGGGGCCCGACATCCGGGGGGGCCTGCCGGGTCGGCGCGCCGTCGCAGCCCAGCGCCAGCGCGAGCGCCAGCGCCAGCGCGGCGCCCCGCGCGCTCAGCGCCGCCGCCGACGCACGCACAGCGCGCACGCCCACACGCCCAGCCACAGAGGCCAGCGGCCCCCGCCCGAACCGGGCGCGGCGCGGCAGCCATCGCTGCTCTTGCTGCTGGGCCGGCGCACGCTGAAGGCGGCCACCAGCCGCGACGACTGATCGCCCAGCGACGCGACGACGTCGTAGCTGCCCGCCGTCAGCGTGGTGGCGAAGGTCCCGCGCGCCAGGGTGGGGCTCTCGATCACGACGTCGACCACGGGCGCGCCGCCGATGGTGAACGCGACGCCCTCGACGAAGCCCTGCCCGGTGAGGGCGAGGCGCGTCGAGCTGCCCTCGGCGACCGTGTCCGGCGTCACCGCGTCCAGCGCGAGGGCGCCCGGGCCGATCACCGTGTAGGCCGCGGGCAGGATCGCGGTCTGGCCGTCGGTGCGCTCCACGGTCAGATCGTGCGGGCCCGGCGCGATGCCCGCCGGCACGATGGCGACGATGGTGCTGTCGGAGAGCGCCTCCGCCTCGAGCAGCCGGGTCGAGCCCAGGCGGACGCGCTCGAGGCCGCCGACCGGGAACCCGCGCCCGTTGATGACGACCTCGACGTTGGCGCCGGGCGGGCCGCGGTCGGGGTGGATGGAGCGCACCTCGAGGGGGCCGAAGCCCTGGTCGACGGCGGGGCGCGCGTCCGGCGCCGGGGGCGCCGCGTCGACCCGCGGCGCGGCGTCGGGGGGCGGCGGCGCGGCGTCGACGCGGAGCGCGGCGTCCATGACCGGTGCGGCGTCGAGGGGCGGCGGGGCCGCGTCCACCGGTGGCGGGCCGGCGTCGGGCACGCCCCGGTCGGGGGGCAACGGGCCGGCGTCGAAGGGGCCCACGTCCGGCGGCGGATCGGCCACGCCCGGGCACATCTCACCCGGCCGGACGATGTCGGCCCGCAGAATCCAGTCGCCGGGCGGGCGCGGATGCAGGCCCTCCGGCTCGAGCGTCTCGGTGAAGCCCCGGAACCAGGTGCCGTTGCGCTGGAAGACCGTGATCCCGTTGCGCTGCGGCTGGATGCCGTCGGTGTCCGCGGCGATGGTGGGCGGTCCATCGGCGCCCTCGACGTGGCGCACCAGCACGCGGATGCGCCGCGCGTCCGCCACGACGCCGTAGGCCCGCAGGTCGATGGCGGCGAGCTGGTTGCGGCTGCCGAACACCTGGAAGGCGTCCAGATCGGACTGCCAGATGAGCTCGGCCTCGTCGCCCGCCGCGTCGGCCTCGCCGATGCGCACCGTCACCACGTTGTCCCCCGCCGGGCCAAAGAACATCAGCAGGCGGCAGATCTGGTACTGCGGGTGGTCGTCGGGCACGTCGAGCACCACGGTGAAGTGCTCGCCGCCTTGCATGCGGGGATAGAAGGCGATCTCGTCGCCCTCGGCGAAGCTGTCGTTGAGCAACAGCGTTCGGGCGTCGGCGGCGCCGGCGACCAGCATCGCCGCGGCCGCGAGGCGGAGTGCGTGACGGGTGCGCATGGCGCCATGCTGGCACAGCGGTCGCCCGCGCGGCAATCGCGCCCGCGCCGCTCCCTCAGCGGTGGCACAAGGCGCAGGCGTCGGCGGTGTGGCAGGCGCCGCAGCGGGCCGCGTCGACGCGGGCCGCGACGCCGTGCGCGACGCCGGCGAAGGCCGGGCCGTGATCTCGGGGGGCCCGCTCGAGGTGGCACCGGACGCAGGCGTCCGGACCGTGGCAGCGGGCGCAGTCGTCGCCCGGGGCGTGGTCGACGGGGAAGGGCAGATCGTGATCGGCCGGTCGCGCCGGGGGCGGCGCGGGCGCCGGGCCGCGGCAGCCGGTGAGGATCAGCAGCGCGCAGGCGATCAGCCTCATCGCAGCACCACGGCCAGCCCGCCCTGCAGCAGGGGACCACCGCCCTCGATCCAGCTCGGGTGCGCCGCGGCGACCCCCGCGTCGAAGCGCAGCGCCAGGTCGTCCACCAGGCCCACCTCGAGCCGCAACGACCCCTCGGGCAGCGTCCGCGCCGCGGCGCCCACCGGATCGATCCGGGCCACGCCGCCGCTGAGCGCCAGCCGCCAGCGTCCGTCGGCCCACGCCCCCTCCGCCGCGCCGTGCACCGCGGAGCGCAGCGCCGGCCCGTCCGGCGGCCGACCCTCGCCCCACAGGCCCCGCCCGCGGGCGCCCACCTCGCTGGCCCCCAGGCGCCGCGCCACCCGGGCCGCCGCGTCCCAGCGGCGCCAGCCGTCGGCGCGCGCCCGCAGCCCGGCGTCCGCGGTCGCCGTCCACGCGTCGGGCGCAAAGCCCACCCCCAGCCGCCCTTCGCGCCAGCGCGCGGCGTCCTCGTCGGGCAACAGACCGATGGCCGCGAGCAGGTCGAAGGGGGTCGGGGGCGCGCGATGCAGCCGCCCCTCGGCCCGCGCGCTCAGGGCACCCCAACGACCGGCCAGCGCGCCCCGTCCCTCGACGAGGGCCGCGTCCGCCAGCCAGGCGCCCAGGCTGATCTGCAGCGGACGGGGTCGCCAGCGCGCCTCGGCGTCCAGGTGATGCGCCCCGTGGAACAGATAGGCGCCCTCCAGCCGCCAGGCGTCGCGGTCGATCGCGGCGCGCGCGCCCCCCAGGCGGGGCGCGTCCGGCGTCGCGCCCAGCGGCTCGGCTCGCCGCCCCAGGTGGGCCTCCACCGTGGGTCCCAGGGTCGACCGCCCCCGCAGCCCGTCGAACCGATAGGCACGCCCACCGGGGCCGCGCCCGAGCTGCCGCCCCCCGAGCACCGCGCCCGCCGCGAAGCGGCGCTCCAGCGTGGCCTCGAGCACCCGCACCCGACCGTCGGTCGCCCGCCAGGGGGCCCCCTGCAGCGCCGGCGCGTCCCCCGCCACGTCGCTGCGCGCGCCCACCGCCACCGCCGCCGCCCAACGCGGCGCCGGCGCGACCGTCAGCCGCCACCGCTGCGCCAGGTCGAGATCGCCCCGCGCGCCGTCGTGCGCCCAGCGCAGCCCCACCGCGCCCCGCAGGGTGGGCGCGGGCGGCGCGTCGACGGCCACCGCCATCGGCGGCGGGGCCGGAGGGGCGGGGGGCAGCTCGACGGTCAGCACCACCCGCGCGCCGGGCGCGACGAGCACCGTACGGCGCCACGCCGGGCGCCCCACCGCCCGCACCTCGACGCGGTGCAGTCCGGCCGGCAGCGGCCATGGGGGCAGCGGCACCTTGCCCACCGGCCGCCGGTCGATCGACACCGTGGCGCCGTAATCCGGCGACCGCACCTCGAGCACACCCGGGGCGGGCGCGCCGAGCACGACCAGCAACAACCAGCAGGGCATCGGCGCAGGCTAGCAGGCGAGGGCCCGGCGATCACCGCGTCCGTGCCCCCTTGAGCCCCGCCCCACCCCCCACTATGCTCGCGCCTCCCGCGCCCCCGAGGAGGCCGCCGTGCAGCCGACCGATCCCGCGCCGCTCCGCATCCGCGAGGCCCTCACCTTCGATGACGTGCTGCTCGAGCCCGCGCTGTCGGAAGTGCTTCCGAATCAGGTCGATACCGAGACGAACCTCACGCAACGCATCAGGCTCGGCGTGCCCCTGGTGTCCGCCGCGATGGACACGGTCACCGAGGCCGACACCGCCATCGCGATGGCCCGCGCCGGGGGCCTCGGCTTCGTGCACAAGAACCTGACCGTCGAGGCGCAGGCGCGCGAGGTGCTGCGGGTGAAGAAGGCCCAGAGCGGCATCGTGACCGATCCGGTCACCGTCTCGCCGGACCAGCCGCTCGGCCGCGCGGTGGCGCTGATGAAGCACCACGGCATCAGCGGCCTGCCGGTGGTCGATGGCGACCGGCCGGTGGGCATCCTCACCCACCGCGACATCCGCTTCGAGACGCGCCTCGATCGCCCGGTGCGCGCGCTGATGACCACCCACCTGGTCACGGTGGGCGAGGCGACCGACCTGGGCGCGTGCAAGAAGCTGCTGCACGAGCACCGCATCGAGAAGCTGCTGGTGGTCGACCCGGACGGGCGGCTGAAGGGGCTGATGACCCTGCGCGACATCGAGCAGGCCGGGGCCCACCCGCAGGCGGTCATCGACCCGCAGGGGCGGCTGCGCGTCGGGGCCGCGGTGGGCGTCGGGGCTGATCGCACCGAGCGCGTCGGCGCCCTGGTGTCGGCGGGCGTGGACGTCATCGCCGTCGACACCGCGCACGGTCACAGCCGGGGGGTGCTCGACGCCGTCCGCGAGCTGAAGTCCACCTTCCCCGAGCTCGACATCGTGGCGGGCAACGTCGCCACGGCGGCGGCCACCGAGGCGCTGATCGAGGCGGGCGCCGACTGCGTGAAGGTGGGCATCGGCCCCGGATCGATCTGCACCACGCGGGTCGTCGCCGGCGTGGGCGTCCCTCAGATCACCGCGATCCTGGATTGCGCCGCGGCCGCCGCGCGCAAGGGCGTGCCGATCATCGCCGACGGCGGCATCAAGTTCAGCGGCGACGTGGTCAAGGCCATCGCCGCCGGCGCCCAGGTGGTGATGGTGGGCAGCCTGCTGGCGGGCACCGCCGAGGCCCCCGGCACGGTCGTGCTGTACCAGGGGCGCTCCTACAAGGCCTACCGCGGGATGGGCAGCCTGGGCGCCATGAAGCAGGGCAGCAAGGATCGCTACTTCCAGGCCGACCAGGACGACCGCAAGCTCGTGCCCGAGGGCATCGAGGGCCGCGTGCCGTATCGCGGGCCGCTGGCCGACACGATCTATCAGCTGGTCGGCGGCCTGCGCGCCGGCATGGGCTACACCGGCAGCGCGGACATCGAGGCCCTGCGCACCGGCGGACGCTTCCTGCGCATCACCAGCGCCGGCCTCCGGGAGTCGCACGTGCACGACGTCGTCGTGACCCAGGAAGCCCCCAACTACCACGTCGACTGAGGGCGCGCCGCCCCACCGACGCCGCGGAGGACGCCCGATGGCCGGACACCAGACCGTCCTGATCCTCGACTACGGCAGCCAGTACACGCAGCTGATCGCGCGTCGCGTGCGCGAGCTGGACGTCTACTGCGAGATCGTGCCCTTCGACGCGCCGCCCGCCGAGCTGGCCGCGCGACGACCCGCGGCGATCATCCTGTCGGGCGGGCCGGCCAGCGTCACCCAGGAGGACGCGCCGGCGCTGAGCGACCGCCTGCTCGAGCTGGGCGTGCCGGTGCTGGGCATCTGCTATGGCCTGCAGGTGCTCACCCGCACGCTGGGCGGCGAGGTCGCGCCCTCGCCCAACCGCGAGTACGGGCGGGCCTGGATTCGGGTCGACGACGACGCGGATCTGCTGGCCAACCTCGACGAGCAGCGCGCGCAGGTGTGGATGTCCCACGGCGACCACGTCACCCGGCCGGCGCCCGGCTTCGACATCCTCGCGCGGTCGGACGACGGTCTGGTGGCGGCCGTCGCGGACCGCCGCCGTCGACTGTACGGCGTCCAGTTCCACCCGGAGGTGGTCCACACGCCGCGCGGCACGCGGATGCTGAAGAACTTCCTCTACGACGTCGCCGGCCTGACCGGCGACTGGACCCCGGCCAGCTTCGTCGACGACGCCATCGGGCGCATCCGGGCCCAGGTGGGGGACGCGCGCGTGGTGTGCGGCCTCTCGGGCGGGGTCGACTCGGCGGTGGCCGCGGCGTTGATTCACCGCGCGATCGGCGATCGGCTCACCTGCGTCTTCGTCGACAACGGCCTCCTGCGCGCCGGCGAGGCGGCGCAGGTCGTGAAGCTGTTCGGCGACCGCGGCTACGACCTACGCCACATCGACGCCACGGATCGCTTCCTCGACGCGCTCGCCGGCGTCACCGACCCCGAGACCAAGCGCAAGATCATCGGGCGCGTGTTCGTGGAGGTGTTCGACGACGTCGCCGCGACGCTCGAGGACGTGCGCTTCCTGGCCCAGGGCACGCTGTACCCCGACGTCATCGAGAGCGTCAGCGTCCGCGGCCCAGCGGCGGTGATCAAGAGCCACCACAACGTCGGCGGCCTGCCCGAGCACATGAAGTTGGCCGTCTGCGAGCCCCTGCGCGAGCTGTTCAAGGACGAGGTGCGCGCCGCCGGCCTCGAGATGGGCCTGCCGGAGCAGATGGTCTGGCGCCACCCGTTCCCCGGGCCCGGGCTGGCCATCCGCGTGCTGGGGGAGGTCACCGCCGAGCGCCTCGCCGTCCTGCGCAGCGCCGATCTCATCGTGCAGGAGGAGATCGCCGCCGCCGGCCTGCACCGCGCCATCTGGCAGGGCTTCGCGGTGCTGCTGCCGGTGCGCTCGGTGGGCGTGATGGGCGACGACCGCACCTACGAGGACGTCCTGGCCATCCGAGCGGTGTCCAGCCTGGACGGCATGACCGCCGACTGGTATCCCATGCCGCATGAGGTCCTCGGTCGGATGTCGACCCGCATCATCAACGAGGTCGTCGGCGTCAACCGCGTCGTCTACGACGTGTCGAGCAAGCCGCCGGCCACCATCGAGTGGGAGTAGGGTGGCGGGCGTTCGCTGGGCCGCCGCCGCGCTGGCGCTGGCCCTCGTGGGGGCCGCGCCGGTGGAAGAGACGACCGACGACGGCACCATCGACTGGACCCACGGCACCGTCCGCGCCCTCGGCGTCGGGACGCCCCGCATCCTGTCGCCCACCGGCGCCCTGACCGACGGGGATCCCTACGAGATCGCCAAGGGCGACGCGCAAGCGCGGCTGCGCCGACTGTTGGCCCGCGTGCGGCTGGACGCGGCCGCCCGCCTGGGGCAGGTCGAGACCCTCACACCGGCCCTCGACGCGGCCGTCCGCGCCTACCGCGCCGACGCGGCCCGCACCTTCTCCGACGGCACCGTGCACCTGCCGGCGCGCGTCGACCTCGCGTGGATCCCCGCGGCCGTCGCCGGCGCGCCCCCCCCGCGGCTGCCGGCGGAGGCGGGCGCTCCGACCGGCCTCGTCGTGCAGGTCGAGGGCGGCGCCTCGCCCGCCCTGCGCGTGCGCCTGACCGGGCCGGACGGCGCGTCGGTCTTCGCCGGGCTGCCCACCGATCCGATCGGCGCCGAGGGCGTGGCCTGGGTGCGCGACGCGACCGACGCGCCCGAGGGGCTGGTCGGCGACCGACCGGCGCGCATCACCGCCCGGGCGGCCGGCCGCGGCGTGCTCGCCGTCGCGGGGGGCGACGTCGCCCCCCTGTTCCTCGGCCGGATCCGGGGCGGCCTGGTGGTGGTGATCCGATGACCCGTCGCCTGGCCGTGCTCGCCCTGTTGCTCGTCGGCTGCGGTGGCACCCGCGTCGTCTCGGGCCAGGGGGAACTGCCTCCGCCGCCGCCCGGCCTCGGCTTCGTCCGGGTGCAGGTGGATCCGCCGGACGCGGATCTCTTCGTCGATGGCCGCTTCCTCGGCCGCGTCGACGGCTACGCGCAGGGCGTCGTGCGGTTGCCCGAGGGGCCGCGGCGGCTCGAGCTGCGCAAGACCGGGTTCGAGCCGTGGTATGGTCTGGTCGTCGTCGGGCCGGGGGCGGTCACGATCGACACCCGTCTGGTGGCGCAGGTGCCGCGCGGGGCGGAGGGCCGGAGAAGCGGACGATGAGTCGCGAAGACAGGCCGACGGACGACGAAGCGACGGTGGACATCGGCGGCGGCGCCGGCGAGGGCGTCTGCACCCTCGACCTGATGGTGCCCGAGCGCGCGCGGTGGCCGGCCTGTCTGCTCGAGATCTATGGCGAGCACGTCGGTCGGCGCATCGACCTCATCGGGGGGACCTACGAGGCGGGCCGGGCCGACGACGCCCGCGTGCGCATCCCGAGCCTGTCGGTCAGTCGCTGCCACGCGGAGTTCTTCGAGCGCCCAGAGGGCTGGTCGGTGCGCGATCTGGACAGCACGAACGGCACCTTCGTGGACGACCACCGGGTCGGCAGCGCCGTCCTCGAGCACGGCAACATCGTCCGCCTCGGCGGCACCCTCTTCCGCTTCCTGCAGGCGGAGCAGCTCGACCGGCTGGTCACCACCGAGCTCACCGACCTCACCCGGCTCGACGGCCTCACCCGCACCCGCCACCGCGCGGCCTTCACCGAGACGCTCGAGGCCTGGTTCGACGGCGAGCGCACCTTCGCGCTGGTGGTGATCGCCATCGACCGCTTCGCCGATCTCGAGGCCCGTCTGCACGACCAGGCCGCCGAGAACGCGGTGTCGCTGGTGGCCAACCTGCTGCGCACGCGCCTGCGCCGGGTCGACATCCTCGGTCGCCTCGACCGCGCCGCCTTCGGTGTCCTGCTCGCCGACGTGGCCGAGCCGCGCGCCCGCGCCGTCGCCGAGAAGCTGAGCCGCCAGGTGACCCTCAGCAGCTTCGAGATCGGGGAGTCCGTCGTCCCCATCCGCGCGGTCGCCGTCGCCACCGGCCGGCGGCCCGACGACGCGCCCCACCGCATGGTCGAGCGCGCCCTCGCCGAGGCTCACCGCCGCGCCGGCACGTAGGCACGGTCGATCACCGCGGCGCCGCACGCCGTGGTCGTCGGCGCCGCCCGCGGCCGGGCGAGCCCAGCGCGGCGCTGGCTCCACCACCGCCACCACCGGTTGCCCGGCGGGCGCCCCTGGGGTTCAATGGCGCCCCTTCGACGGAGGCGCCGCGTGGGCCGCATTCAGATCCTCGACGAGAAGCTGGCCAACCAGATCGCGGCGGGCGAGGTGGTCGAGCGCCCGGCCTCGGTCGCCAAGGAGCTGCTCGAGAACGCGGTGGACGCCGGCGCCACCGCCATCACCGTCGAGATCGTCGCCGGCGGGGTGAAGCGGCTGCGCGTGGTGGACGACGGGCACGGCATGGGGCGCGAGGACGCGCTGCTGGCCGTGCGGCGCCACGCGACGAGCAAGCTGAAGACCGCGCGCGATCTGGCCCACATCATGACGCTGGGCTTCCGAGGCGAGGCGCTGCCCTCGATCGCGTCGGTCAGCCGCTTCTCGATCCGCACGCGCGAGGCCGGCGCGGTCGGCGCGCTGCGGGTGCAGGTCGAGGGCGGGGCGGAGCCGACGGTCATCGAGGCGCCGGGCCCGGTCGGCACTGAGGTGCTGGTCGAGGATCTCTTCTTCAACGTCCCGGCTCGGTTGAAGTTTCTGAAGAAGGAGGCGACGGAGGCTTCGCACGTCTCGGACGCCGTTCAGCGCATCGCGCTCTGCTACCCCGGCGTCGCGTTCCGGTTCGTCAAGGACGGCCGCACCAGCTTCGACCTGCCGCGCCACGAGACCCTGGCCGCGCGCGTCGAGGCGATCTTCGGGCAGCCGCTCGCCGGGCGGCTGGTGCCGGTCGATGTCGCGGGGCCCTTCGGCCTCGACGGCCTGCTGGGGCCGCCCGACGAGGCGCGCGGCACGGCGCGGCACTACCACACCTTCGTCAACGGCCGGTTCGTGCGCGACCGCGTGATCATGGCGGCGGTGCAGGCCGCCTACGGTCAGCGCCTGCAGCGGGGGCGGCACCCCTTCGTCGTGCTGCGACTGCGGCTGCCGGCCGAGGCCGTGGACGTCAACGTCCACCCGGCCAAGACCGAGGTGCGCTTCGTCGACACGCGCGCCCTGCACCGGCTGGTCGGGCGGGCGCTCGACGCGGTGCTGCGTGCCGATCCGTGGTCGAAGCCGGCCCCCGCCGCCGGGTCGCAGGAGCGCGCCTACACCCTCGGGGCGCCGGGGCCGGAGGCGGACGCGCCCCCGGCCCCCGCCGCCCCGCCGACGGGGAGGGCGGCGGGGCTCGACGCCCACCGCCGTCGCATCTTCGACGTCATGGAGAAGCTGGGCAGCCAGCGCGCGGTGGGCGGCGCCCCGGGCCGCCCCAACCGGGCGGTGCCGCGGCCGGTGCCGGTGGGGCAGCGGTCCCCGGCGCCCGATGCCCAGCTCGGGCTCGGCATCGCGAGGCCGGCGCCGCCCGCGGAGCCGCCGGCGCCGGTGGGGGCGCGTCCTCCCCGCGACGAGCCCATCCCCCGGTCGACGCACGCGCCGGGCTCGGGCCCCGATCCCCAGGACCAGGCGCCGCCCAGCGCCCCGGCGGCCGCGCCCCAAGGCGTCGGCGCCGCGGGGCCGCACCGGGCCGGCCCGCCGCCCGGCCCGGTGGGTGGGCGGCCCCGCCCCTCGACGCCCGCGCCGCCCGAGCGCCCGTCGGTCGGACCCCGCCCGACGGTCGCCGACCTGCCCCTCGGGGCGCTGGCCCCGCTCGGGGTCGTCGCCGGCCTCTGGCTGTGCGCCGCCGCGGACGGCCTGGTCGGCTTGGACCTGCGCGAGGCGCGCGTCCGCGTGGCCTTCGACGCGCTGGCCGACGATCCGCCGCCCCAGACGCTGTCGCCGCCGCCCACCGTCGAGCTGGACGCGGACGCGCGGGCGCGGCTGAGCGCCGGCGCGCGCCTGCTGTCGACCGTCGGCCTCGTCGCCGCGCCCTTCGGCGGCGCGACGTACGCGATCGAGTCGCTGCCGCCGGGCGTACCCGCCGAGGCGGCCGAGGATCTGCTGCGGGACGCGCTCGCGCTCGACACCCGCGACGCCGAGGCCGCCGGCCGCCTGCGCCTGCTCGTCGCCGAGCGCGTGGCCGACGGGCCGCTGGCGCCGCCGCCCGAGGCCGGGTTGCTGCGCCGGCTGCAGGCCGTGCGGTCCCGGCCGCCGGGGCGTCGCCCCCTGGTGTTCGTCCTGACCGAGGACGAGCTGCGGCGACGCCTGCAGGATCCCGCGTGACGCCCCCGCCGCTGGTCGTCGTGGTGGGGCCCACCGCGGCGGGCAAGACCGCGCTCGCCGCCGAGCTGGCCCGCTGGCTCGACGCCGAGATCGTCGGCTGCGACGCCAGCCAGCTCTACGTGGGCCTCGACATCGGCACCGGCAAGGCGCGACCCGACGAGCTGGGCGGCGTACCGCACCACCTGATCGACGTGGCCCCACCCGACCAGCCCATCGACGCGGCGGGCTATGCCCGGCTGGCCGACGCGGCGATCGCCTCGGTTCGGGCGCGCGGGCGGCGCGTGGTGGTCTGCGGCGGCACCGGCCTGTACCTGCGCGCCCTGCTCGAGGGCCTGTGCCCCGCGCCGCCCATCGCCCCCCACGTCCGCGCGGCCCTGCGCGCGCGCCTGGCGGCGGGCGAGGCGGCGACCCTGCACGCCGAGCTGGCGGCGGTGGATCCCGAGGCGGCCGCCCGCATCGGGCCCGCCGACGGGCAGCGCATCGAGCGCGCGCTCGGCGTGCACCGCAGCACCGGCCGCACGTTGTCGGCCTGGCAGATCGAGCACACGCCGACCACGCCGCGCCACGCCGCGATCCTCGTGGGCCTCGACCGCCCCCGCGCCGATCTCGACGTGCGCATCGAACGGCGCGTGGACGCCATGTTCCGCGCCGGGTTCGTCGACGAGGTGCGCGGCCTCGTGGAGGCGGGCTTCGGCCCCGAGCTGCGCAGCCTGCAGGCCATCGGCTATCGCCTGGTCGCCGCCGCGCTGGCCGGCGAGACCACGATCGACGAGGCGCGCACGCGCATGAAGACCGCAACCCGCCGCTACGCCCGGCGCCAGCGCACCTGGTTCCGCGCCCTCGACGGGGTCCGGTGGTTCGCGCCGCCCGTTGATCGAGCGCACCTCGGCGACTATGTTGGCGCGCCGCCGGGGGCGGCGGGCGAGGGGACATGGGACGTCTGAGCGGCACGGTGCGGGTGCCGGGCGACAAGTCGATCGGGCACCGCGCGTTGATGCTGGCCGCCCTCGCCGAGGGGCGCTCGATCGTGCGCGGCCTGGGCGCCGGCGCCGACCTGGCCAGCACGCGGCGGGTGCTCGAGGCCCTGGGCGTGGCGTGCCACGACGAGGCCGACGCCGTGGTGGTCGAGGGCGTCGGCCTGCGTGGCCTCCGCCCGACCGACGCCGCCCTCGACTGCGGCAACAGCGGCACCACCATGCGGCTGATGACCGGCATCCTCGCGGGCCAGGCCGGTCGCTTCGTGCTCGACGGCGACGCCTCGCTGCGCCGCCGCCCGATGCGGCGGGTGGCCGACGTCCTGGCGCCCCTGGGCGCGGACGTTCGGCCCGCCGCGGACGGGCGCCCGCCCGTCCAGGTCAACGGCGGCCCGCTGCGCGGGGCCACCGTGCGGCCGCCCGTCGCCAGCGCGCAGCTCAAGAGCGCCGCGCTGCTGGCCGGCCTGCTGGCCGAGGGTCCCACCACCGTGGTCGAGTCGGGCCCCAGCCGTGACCACACCGAGCGCATGCTGGGGGGCCGCGGGGTGGATCTCGCCGTGGACGGCCTGCGCGTCACGGTGCGGCCGCCCGAGCGCCTGCCGGCCACCGACGCGCGGCTGCCCGGCGATCTGTCGAGCGCCGCGTTCTGGTTGGCCGCGTGCGCCCTCGCGCCCGGCAGCGACCTGCGCCTCGTCGACGTCGGGCTGAACCCCACGCGCACCGGCTTCCTCGACGTCCTCGAGGCCATGGGCGCGACGGTGGAGCGCGCCGACGTCGAGGACTGGTGCGGGGAGCCGGTGGGCACCCTGCGTCTGCGCTGCGACGGGCTCGTGGGCGCGGACATCGGGGGGGATCTGGCCCTGCGCGCGCTGGACGAGCTGCCGCTGGTCGCCCTGTTGGCCGCCACCGCGCGAGGCGAGACGCGCGTGCGCGACGCCGCCGAGCTGCGGGTGAAGGAGAGCGACCGCATCGCCGCGATGGCCGAGGGCCTGCGCGCGCTCGGCGCCCGGGTGGACACCACCCCCGACGGCTGGGCCATCGAGGGGGTGCCCCGGCTGGGCGGCGGCTCCGTGCGCGCCCACGACGACCACCGCGTCGCCCTCGCGTTCACCGTCGCCGGCCTCGTCGCCGACGGCCCGGTGATCCTCGACGACCCCGCCTGCGCCGCCGTGTCCTATCCGGGCTTCGCCGCGGCGCTGCACGAGCGTTGGAGCACAGACCGATGATCGTCGCCATCGACGGCCCCGCCGGCGCCGGCAAGAGCACCATCAGCGCGCGCCTGGCCGAGTCCCTCGGCTTCGTGCGCCTGGACACCGGCGCGCTGTACCGCACGGTGGCCCTGGCCGCGACGCGCGCCGGCCTCGCGACCGACGATCCGCGCCTGGGCGCCTTCGTGCGCGAGCTGGTGATCGAGGTGCGCCCGGACGCCATCCTGCTCGACGGCGAGGACGTGTCGTCGGCGATCCGCACGCCGGCGATGAGCGCCGCGTCGAGCCGCTACGCGGCCATCCCGGCCGTGCGCGCGGGTCTGCTCGAGCTGCAGCGCAGCCTGGGCCGCGCGCGGGACTCCGTGCTCGACGGCCGCGACATCGGCACGGTGGTGTTCCCCGACGCCGAGGTGAAGATCTTCCTCACCGCCAGCCCCGCCGCCCGCGCGGCGCGCCGCTGGGAGGAGCTGCGGGCGCGCGGGGAGGACG
>JAUHXL010000364.1 GCA_030426945.1 bacterium | reverse complement strand
GACCCCGATCGCGTGCGCCGCCTCGACCGCGAGGGCCGCCCACGCCGGGTCCACCGCGGCGGTCACCGCGGCCGGATCCACGGTCGCCTCGCTGCGAAAGTCGTCCGCGGCGACCGGGTTGGGATAGCCCGCGACGATCCGATCGGCCACCACCACCAGGCGCCAATGCACGGCGTCGGGCACCAGGGCCATCAACCGCGGCGTCGCGCCGCGCGCGCGCAGGTGATCGATCAGCGCGAAGCAGGACGCCGTCGAGTCGACGCGCATGACGCCGACGCCGCCTTCGCCGCCCACCACCTTGATCACCGCGGGCGGGCCGCCGACGTGGGCCAGCAGCGCGCGTAGGCGGGCGCGATCGGTGGTGTGAATCCAGGCGCCCCGCGGGATGGGCAGACCGGCCCGCTCGAAGGCGGCGAGCGGCTCGACGACCGGCCACAGCGGGCCGTCGGCGTGGCGGTAGAAGGTGGCGACGCCGGGCCCGAAGAGGCGCAGCTCGGCAAGCTCCGCGGCGCGGCTGGTGGCTGGACAGTACAGCAGGCTGCCCGGTGGCAGGGGCGGTGCGTCGGGGGGCAGGGCGCGGGCCTGCACGACGTCGAAGCCCACGCGGCGCGCGCGGCAGGCGGTGCGCAGCAGCTCGATGGTCTCGGGCGGCACGTCGTCGTCGATGACCGTCAGCGTGTGCTCGGGCCGCCAGGCGGCGGCGTCGGGCGCGCCGAAGGCCCGCACGCGCGCGGTGGGCGGCGCCCCTTCGAGCGCGGCGCGCACGTCCTCGGCGGTGGCGTAGACGAACCACACCAGCGTGCGCTTGCGCCCGGACACCACCGCCTCGGCCCGGTGCAGCGACGCCGGATCCGCGCGACCGTCCGGCAAGACGTCGAACCAGACGGCCAGCCGGCCGGCGCGCGGCTCGACGCGCCGCTCGGCCGCGGGGAAGACCGTCGCGCCGCCGGCCGGCACGTCGTCGAGGTTGAGCACACAGGTGGCGATCAGCCGCGCCCCGCCGACGGCGTAGTCGTCGAGGTGCGCGGGGTGACCCTGGCCGGGCAGATACTCGCGGAAGCGCAGGGTGCCGCCCACCGCGTTGGGCACCCCCACCTCGGCCTCGAGCCGGGCCGCCAGGGTCGACAGCGCCGGATCGAGCGTCAGCGGCACCTCGGCGCTGCGCCCGGTCACGTCGAGGTGCTGCGCGACGCCGGCCTCGGCCAGCGCCTGCGGCGTGGTCAGCGCGCGCAGCCGCTCCAGCGTGGGCGCGTCGACGAAGTCGTCGGAGATCCACAGACGCAGCGGCGCGAGCGGGGCAGGCACGGGTCGACCTCAGTCGGCCGCCTTGCGCTTGGCTCGCTCCTCGCTTGCCCGCGCCTTGACCGCCTCCTGCTTGACCTTGCGCTCCTTCTGCCGCGCCTTCGCCTGCTCGGCGGCCTCGGGCGCGGCGCCCGCGGCCTTGCGGCGCTGCTCCTGCTGGCGGGCGTCCGCCGGCGCGGCCTGCTTCTTCTGCGCCTCTTCGCGGTGCCGGCTGCTCTCGGCCTTGGCGTTGCGCTCCTTCTGCTGCTTGCGCGCCGCCGTCTCGCCCCCGCCGTCGCCGGCGGCCGGCTCGGCCTCGGCGGCCGGGGCGGCCTCGTCCTGCGCCCGCGCCGGCCGCACCCCGAAGGCGGCCACCAGCGCGGCCGCCCCCAACGCGCGCAGCGTCGCCCGGCGGTCCACCACCGGCGCCGCGGGGGCGAGGCGCGCCTCGAGCAGCCCGGCGTCGGCCAGCCCGTCGAGCACCTGCCACACGAGCCGCGCGTCGGCCGTGGAATCCACCGCCCGCGCGGCGTCCACCAGCGCCGCGACGTCCCGCGTGCCGTCCGCCGCGCGCCACACCGCCGCGGCCACCGGGCCCAGCGCGTGTCCGCGGCTCTGCCCGCCGTCGTAGATCCACAGCGCGTCGTCGCGCTGCACGCTGCGCACCCCCTCGCTCCTCGCCTTCGCTCGCTGCATCTCGCCCCCTCTGTTGATCCCCCGAGCACGCCGGTGCCCGGATGGGCGCCGACGCGTCATCAACGCCCGTTCGCCGCCGAACGGCAAGCTCTTCCGGCCACGTTGCGCCGGCCCGGCCGTTGCGGCAGGTTCCCCCCCATGCCCCACCACGTCGTGCTGGCCAAGATCGTCGTCGTCCTGCTGCTCTTCGGCGCGGGGTGGCTGCTGCGGGTGCGGCGCATCCTCGACGACGCCGCCCTGCCCACGCTCAGCCGCCTGGTGGTCGACGTCAGCTTCCCGGCGCTGGTGCTGGTGCAGCTGCCCCGCACCGTCAGCCCCGAGATCCTGCGCACCGCGTGGATCGTGCCGGCGGCGGGCGTGGTGATCATCGGGGGCGGCATGGTGCTGGGCCGGGTGCTGTCGCGCTCGGCGACGGGCGCCTTCCTCATCGGCCTGCCCAACTGGATCTTCCTGCCCCTGCTCATCGGCCAGGGCCTCTACGGCGCGGCGGGCGTGCGCACCGTGCTGCTGTTCAACGCGGGCGCCCAGATCATCCTGTGGACCTTGGGCGTGGCCACGGTCGGCGGGCGCGCGAACCCCGCGGCGCTGCTGCGCAACCCGGGCCTGGTGGCGACCGGCGTGGGCCTGACGCTGGCGCTGATCGCGCCCGAGGTGGGCGAGCTCGCGCGGGGCGGCGGCGGCGCGGGGGCCGCCGCGCTGGGGGGGCGCGCGGTGATCGAGGCCCTCGATCTGCTCGGCTCGATCACCGTCCCGCTGTCGGTGCTGGTGACCGGCGCCCAGCTGGCCGACGCCCGAGGCGGCGGCGCGCCGGGCGAGCTGGGGCGCGTCTTGCTCGGGCGCCTGCTGGTGGTGCCTGCGCTGGTCGCCGCCGGCCTGGCGGGCGTCGCGGCGGTGGGGATCCCGGTCGGGCGCGCCGATCGGGTGCTGCTGCTGGTCATCGCGGCGATGCCCGTGGCGCTCAGCGGCAGCCTGTTCGCCCAGCGCTACGGCGGCGACACGGCGTTGGCGGCGCGCGGGGGGCTGGTGTCGACGCTGCTGTCGTTGATCACGGTGCCGGCGTTGGTGTGGGCGCTGAGCTGATCGCCTCGACCCGATCGGCGGCCCGATGCACCGCGTCGAGCAGCGTCGCTGGGTGGAAAGGCTTGCGCACGAAGGGCAGATCCGGCGGCAGCCGGCCCGAGCCGGCCTCGTCGGGCGCGTAGCCCGACATCAGCACCGGGCGGACGCGCGGCCAGCGGGCGCGGACCGCGGCCACGAGCTGCGGCCCACTCTGCCGGGGAAGCACGACGTCGCTCAACAGCACGTCGACGGGCGCCCCCGACGCGAGGATGACCAGCGCCGTCTCGGCGTCCGCGACCCGGCTCGCCCGGTAGTCGGCGCGGCGCAACACGCGCAGCGCCACCTGGGCGACGGCGTCGTCGTCCTCGACCACCAGGACGTGGCGTCCGCCGCCGGCCTGTCCGAGGGTGCCCACGGGCGTCTCGACCGCGTCGAGCGGCCCGGGCGCGCCGGGGAAGCAGATCACGAATTCGGCGCCCTCACCCGGCGCGCTCTCCACCTCGATGCACCCCCCGAGCTGGGCGACGACGCCGTGGACCGTCGCCAGACCCAGCCCGGTGCCCCGCCCCTTCCCCTTGGTGGTGAAGAAGGGCTCGAAGATGCGCGCCTGGGTCGCCGCGTCCATGCCGTGGCCGGTGTCGCGCACGCACAGCAGCGCCCAGGGGCCCTCGGCGCCCCGCGCGCACGCGGCCCGCGGTCGCACCGAGAACTCCAGGCGGCCGCCGTCCGGCATCGCGTCGCGGGCGTTGACGGCGAGGTTCAGCACGACCTGCTCGAGCTGGCCGGGATCGATCACGACCGGCGGGGTCGCCTCGTCGAGCGCGTAGGCCACCTCGATCGGCGCCCCGATCACCCGCTCGACCAGCCGCCCCATGTGCCGAACGAGCGCGCACAGATCGACGCGCCGGGGGTGCATGATCTGGTCGCGGCTGAAGGCCACCAGCTGGCCGGTCAGTCGCGCCGCCCTGTCCGCGGCGTCGCGGACGGTCTGCAGGTCGGGCACCAGCGGATCGTCGGGGGCGAGATCCGTCAGCGCCAGATCCGTCTGCGCGCGGATCACCGTCAGCAGGTTGTTGAAGTCGTGCGCCACCCCGCCGGCCAGCTGACCGAGCGCCTCGAGGCGCTGCGCGGCCGTGTGCTTTGCCTCGAGCTCGATCCGTTCGGTGATGTCCCACCCGTTGACCACGATGCCCTGCACCGACGGTGCGTCGAGGTGGTTCGACGCCTTCATCTCGAGGGTGCGGTAGGTGCCGTCGGCGTGGCGCAGCCGCAGCACCAGCGAGACCACGTGGCCCGCCGTCTGGGCGACCTCCTCGAAGGCGGCCCAGATGACGGGCAGATCGTCCGGGTGGACGTCCTTCGTCATGTCGGTGCCGGTGCGCTCGGCCTGCCGGTAGCCCAGGATGCGCTCCACCGAGGGGCTGATGAAGCGCACCACGCCGCACCAGTCGACCACCACCACCAGGTCGTGCGCGTGATCGATCAGCGCGCGGAAGCGCTCCTCGAGGCGGCCCCGGTGACCGCGCTCGGCGGCGAAGCGCACCGCCCGACGCAGCGCGGCGCCGTCGGCGACCGTCCGCGCGATGTGATCGACGGCCCCCGCCCGAAGGGCGCGGCGGTCGGTCGCCGGATCGTCGTCGTCGGTCATCAACACCAGCGGCACGGATGACGCCAGGGCGGTCGCCCGGGTGATGAAGTCGACGCCGCCGGGATCGCCGACCAACGCGACGTCGCAGCGCCCCGTCGCCAGCAGCGCGAGCGCCTCGTCCGGATCGACGACGGGCTGGACGTGCGTTGCCGGGTCCTCGAGCGCCTGCAGGGCGCGGGCGACCCGCGCGGCCTGCGCGGCTTCGGCGTCGACGAGCAGCACGTGGAGGGGGCGTTCGGTGGGGGTGGTGGTGGGCTCCATCGCGGACTCCGATCCGACGCACGACGCGGGGACCGAGCGCGGCGAGCGAACGGACCGACGGGCATCGGTTGAGGACGGGCCCGGCCGCCCGACGCTCCCCTTATCGGACTGCGCTGGGCGCGAGCCGAGCGGCCGGGGCCCGGCTGGGTGCTGCGTCACCCCCCACGCTGCGCTCGAGGGCAGCCACCTCGGTCGCGGCGACCACCGGATCCGCCGCGCGGGCGGCCGCCAGCGCGTGCCGCGGCAGCCCGCGCTCCAGCGCCCGCCACGCCAACCGCAGCGGCACCGAGGGATCGCCCGGGGGCTGGCCCAGCGCGGCGGCGACGGCGCCGAAGACGGCGGGCGGGCGCAGGCGACCGACGTCGACGAGGGTGTCGACCGCCGTCCCGCCGCTGACGCCGCCGTCGACGGTGGCCCGCCAGGTCTGCGCGACGCGCGCGGGCGGCCCGGTCAGGACCCGCTCGACCAGATCCGCCAGCAGCTCGTAGTCGATCAGCGGGTGGTCGGCGCCCCGCGACCGCGCGCTGATCTGGGCGCGGCGCAGCGCGCCGGCGACGCGCGCCACCTCGGCGACGTCGGGCGGCGCGGGCGCGACCGGATCGAGCAGCAGCTGCAGCTCGTTCCACCAGAAGGCCGGCTCGGCGGCGATCCACGGCGCGCGATCCTCCACGCCGTGGACCCACGGCGCGCCGCCGGGCAGTTCGGCGCCGTCGGCCAGCAGGGCCAGCCGGGCGCGCTCCTCGGCCGGGTGCCGCGCCCGCGACACGCGCTGGCTGCCGACCGCAGCCAGCCGCGTGCCCCACTCCACCGGTCCGGCGACGCCCGTGAACCAGACGCCATCGAAGAGCATGTCGAGCAGCTGGTCGATGGCGTCGCGGGCGTCACGGTCCAAGGACGCGCCGGCCAAGCGGCGGGCGCTGACGGCGGTGAAGACGAAGGCCTCGAGATCCGCCAGCGCGGCCCCGCCGAAGCGCCAGCGGGCACGATCGCGCAGCCGCGACGGGCCCAGGGCGGCCAGATGCGCCACGGCGTCCCCCGCGCCGCCCGGCGCGCTGAGCAGCGCCTCGCCGAGCGCCGCGACCGCGCCGAGCAGGCCGTGGCCGCCGGCGCCGTCGCGCTCGGCCGCCGGCAGCACGTCGTGGGCGACGCGCAGCGCCTCGGCGCGCGCGACCCACGGGCGCCCCGCGCGGAGCAACATGCCGACCCGGGCGGTCGCCGCCCGCAGGCGGGTCGCCGGGGGCACCGCCGGCACCGCCGCGACCTCGGCGTACAGCGCCGCGGCGCCGGCCCAATCCCCCGCGGTCGCGCGCGCGTCGGCGCGCCCCATCCGCGCCAGCGGCGAGCGCGCCGGCCGCCGCTCGAGATCGGCGAGCGCGCGGGCGCGCAGGCCGAGCAGCTCGGCGTGCTGACGCTCGACGCCGGCGACGACCACCTCGGTGTCCACGAACCACTCGGGCGTGCCGAAGACCGTCGTGCGCAGCGGCGCCCCGTCGTAGCGGACGGTGAACTCGAGCAGCGAGGGATCGACCCAGTCGCCCTGCCCGGCCTCCTGGTAGATGTCGACCACCGCCTCTCCCAAGGTCGGCGCCGTGCGCGCGATGGCCGGCCCGGTGGTGAGCGAGGAGACGGTCCACGCGTCACCCGCCCGCTCGGCCCAAGCCACCGCCAGGTGGCCCGGCACGCCGATGACCTGCGGCAGCTTGCCCTGGGCGGTGAGGATGTCGGCCTGCAGCTCGGCCAGATCGTCGCAGTCACCCGCCATGCGGCCGTCGATCACCGTGCGCCGCGTGACGTCCGAGGTCTGGTGCAGGTCGCCGCGCTGCGCCAGCGTGCCGGGCAGCCAGGGCAGATCGGGATCGGGGCCGTCGTGGACGTACTCGACGAGGTACTGGCCGAGCAGATCGAGGTGCGCGGCGTCGGGCAGCGCGGCGGCCATCTCGGCCGGGGCCGGGTAGGCGCCGTCCGAGTCGCTGTACCACCCTCCGCGATGATCCTTGGGCACGATGCGGCCGTGCGGGGTGACCAGCTGCTCGACGCGGCCACCCAGATCGGTGACGACGAGGTGCGGCGGGAAGGCGTCCGGCAGACCCCGCACGACCGCGCGCCCGGGGAAACCGAAGGCCGCGCGCCAGGCGACCTCGTCGGACGTGAAGCCGTCCGACGCCTCCCAGCGCGCCACCGGCCGGTCGTCGACGAACCAGGTGGCCGCTTCGAACGGAGACACCTCGACCACCAGCAACGGCGTGGGCGTCTCGTCGTACCACTGCGGCACCGCGCCGGCCCGGCTGAAGCGGCGGGCGCGGCCCGTGCGCAAGACCGTCGCCGTGTCGCCGAACGCGTCCGCCAGGTAGGTGAGCTCCGGGGTGCCCCCGCGGCCGCTGATGCCGACGAAGCTGGCCTGGGCGTGCAGCCGCATCGCCTCGTCCAGCGCCCCGCGGTACCGCTGCGCGACGGGGTCGGGGACGCCCAGGGCGCGCCACGCGGCGGACCGCGACAGCCGCGCGCGCGCCCACGCGGGCCGGAAGTCGTTGCCCGGCACGGGCGCGCGGGCGAGGGCGGCGGCGAGCAGATCGTCCAGCACCGCGCGCGTGGAGGCGGACATCGGTCGGTCGTGCAGCGCCGCGCGAAGGGCCC
>JAUHXL010000363.1 GCA_030426945.1 bacterium | reverse complement strand
GCGGGCGCCATCACCGAGGCGCTCGTGCGACGCCTGCGAGAGGCCGGCGGCGTCGTGCGCCTCGGCGCGCGGGTCGAGCGCATCGTCTTCGAAGCCGGCCGCCCGAAGGCGGTGCGCCTGGCCGGCGATGAGGACGTGCCGGTGAGCGGCCCGGTGCTGGCCGACACCGACGCGCCCTTCCTGTACCTGAAGCTGCTGGCCGACGTGGGGCTGTCCGGCCGGATCCGGCGGCGCATGGAGCGCTTCCCGCGCGCGTGGGGCACCTTCAAGGTCGACTGGGCCCTCGGCGGGCCGGTGCCCTGGACCGCCGACGAGGCCCGCCGCGCCGCCGTCGTCCACGCGGGCGACAGCCTGGACGACCTGACCCGCTTCACCGCCCAGGTGCGCGGCGGCGCGCTGCCCGACCACCCCTACCTGGTCATCGGGCAGCAGTCGCTGGCCGATCCGTCGCGCGCGCCCGAAGGCCAGCACACGCTGTGGGCTTACTCCCGCGTGCCGTCGAGCGTCGAGGGCGGCTGGGCGGCCCACGCCGAGGCCTTCGCCGACCGCGTGGAGGCCCGCATCGAGGGCCTCGCCCCGGGCTTTCGCCAGCAGATCCGCGCGCGTCGCATCGTCACGCCGCGCGATCTGGAGGCCTTCGACCCCAACCTGGTGGGCGGCGATCTGAGCGGCGGCAGCAACGTTTGGACGAACCAGCTGTTCTTCCGCCCGGTGTTCCCGTACTTCCGCTACCGCACGCCCGCCGCCGGCGTGTACCTGTGCAGCAGCTACGCCCACCCGGGCGCCGGCGTGCACGGCATGTGCGGCTTCAACGCGGCGCACGCCGCGCTGGCCGACCGGGGCGGGTGAGCACGCTCAGGCGATCGGCTGTCCGGGACGCACGACGAAGGCGCTGAGGTCGTTGGTGGGGGCGAGGAGAGCGTCGAGCACCGCCGCGAGCGCCGCGTGGCCGTCGCCCTCGTCGACGGCTTGGGCCAGGGCGACCGGATCGGGCGCGGGCGCAGTCGGCGCGCTCACGGCCAGCACGACGAGGAAGGCACCGTCGGGCGCCCAGGCGACATCGGGCGCGAGCGACACGCTGCTTTCGGACTGCGCCGCGACGGTGAAGGGATCCGACGGCGGCAACAAGGGCGCCAACGCGGCGACCTGAACCCGCAGCACCGGATTGGCCAGGCTCGAGATCTCGATGGGGGCTGCGAAGGCCTCGATGCGGGCCTGAATCGGTCGCGGTCCGTCGTTGTGGGCGACGGTTGTGAGCTGCAGGACGTAGCCCGCGCCGACGACGGCCCACTGCGCCGTCACCTCGTCCGGCGGCAACCGCGCACCGTTCGCGTTGACGGGCGCATCGCTCCAAGCCGCCGCGCCGTCGTCCCCCGGGAAGCGCTGCAGCCACAGGTCGGCGACGGGGGCCGGCTGGACCGGCGGCGGACCGACCTTCTCGGTCAGGACCGCGGGCAGATCGGGCAGGAAGCCCAGGCCGGGCGCCTCGCGCCCCGTCTTCAGCGCGTCGCGCATGGCCTTCCCGTCGAGGGGATCCTTGCCCGCGGCGCGCAGCGCCCCCTGCAGCATCACCGCGGCGCCCGCGACGATCGCGGCCGCCGCCGACGTGCCGCCGAAGTCGAAGGTGGCCGTCTGGCGGCCCCGCGGATCCAGCGGCTGCCCGCCGATGGTCGCGACCTGGCTGCCCCACGCGCACACGTCGACGCGACGCCCGTGGTTCGTGGCCTGGCCTCCGGTCCACGTGCTGGCGGTCAGCGGGGCGGCGGCGTCGGGCGGCGGCTCGACGGCGCCCACCATGATGGCGAACGAGTCCTCGAACCACGACGTGCCCCTCGCCAGCGCCCACCCTTCACCGTCGATGAACACGGTGTCGAGTGACACCGCCCCGTTGCCGGCCGCTTCGACGACCACGCGCTGGTGCTTCTCGACGCACCACCGGATGGTCGCCCGCGTGAGCGGATCCACCTCGACCGGCAGGCGGACCTCCCGGACGCCGTTCGGCCCCCACACGGGCAAGGTGCACTGGGCCTCGATGAGCAGAACGTCGCCGCGATCGGTGTGGGTCAGGGCGGCGACCAGCGCGTCGGGCACGCTGTACAGCAGGGGGCCGTCGGGTCCGCTGGCTGCCTCGATGTCCTCGGCGCTCGGGGTGGAGGGCAGCCCCCAGCCGTACAGGTGCTGGTAGGTCCACCCGGGCTTGAGCGTCCACTGGGAAGCGACCGAGACGGTCGCGGCCGGCACCATGCTGTCGCCTTGGACCTGGTTGTCCGGCACGGCGTTGAGGATGCCCGTCACCGCGGTCCCGTGATCCGCGAACGCGTAGTTGAGGCCGTGGACCAGCCTGATCGCCGGATGCCCGTCGGCGTCGCGGGGCAGGTCCTGATGGCACAGCGTCCACCCCTGCTCGATGTCCACGACCGCGACGCCGTGTCCGTCGGTGCCCGGCCAGGCGCGGGCGGCGTCGGCCCCGACCGAGATCCCTGCCTTGGCGAGCAGGAAACGCTGGTCATCGGGCGCGATCACCACGGTCACGGCAGGCGGCACGCAGGGCAGCGGCTCGACGTACAGCACAGGCCGCTCGACCGCGGCGCGGCGCCCGGGCAGGGGGACGCGCGTGGTGGCCAGGTAGAGCCTGGCGTTCTTCTCGAGGTCGGTGACGACGTCGTCCGGATTGACCCCGTCCGGCAGCTCGATCGCGAACCACCTCAACCCTTGCGGGAAGACGGCGGCGAGCACGTCGACCGGGGTGGTCAGCGCGCGCTGCACGGTCGCGCCTGGGTAGCCCCGCAGGGCGCGTTCGAGCGCGCCCGCCACCGCCGGCGACGGGGGCAGCGTCTCGAAGCCGCCCGCCGCGCCGTGGTCGAGCTTCACCGTGTCGTCGAGCTCGAAGATCACGCGCGGCCGGTAGCGCAGCGCCCCGCCGTCGAAGGCGGGCGGATCGGCCCCGGGAGGCGAGTCCGGGGCCGCCCTCAGCAGAGCGTCGCGGAACGCAGCGTAGTCGGCGAAGTCCCGGTCGCCGAGGGGCGCTCGAAGCCGCGCCTCGTCGGCCAGCAGCGCCGGGCGCGCGGACTTGCGAAACACCTGCCGCGGGGGCGGCCCAGGCCGCTGGAGGTGCGGAGGCCGGTAGGCGCGGGCCATCAGTCCGTCCGATCAGCCGATGGTGTAGACCGGCGAGTCGATGAAGGGGATGGCGCCGGCCTCCCCGAGCCCGATGTCGGACACGACCACGAAGGCGTAGAGGGGCACGCCTGCGTCGGGCACCTTGATCGGCCCCGCCAGCTCGACGTCGTTGCTGCCTTCCGCCAGCGTGTCGAGCTTCGAGTAGCCGCCCTGGGCGCTGTACGTCGTCCAGCTGCCGCCGATCTTCGAGATGCGGGCCGGCATCACCACCACGGCGCGCTCGAGGCCGTCCTTGGGCGAGTGCGTCACCTCGAAGCTGAGGGTCATGTACCCGCCGGCGGTGGCCGCCCTGTGGTCCTTGATCTCGCAGCGGAACGCCTTCACGAGCGTCACGGGCTTCTTGGCCGGTGTCTTGCCGCCCATGGTGACCGTGGCCGACTGCGCGAAACGCAGATCGCTCACGCCGAAGCCGGTGTAGTACGAGGAGAAGGGCCCTGGCTCCACCGTCATGAAGGCGGACATCGACTTCGCGTTGCAGCGGAACTGCGGCTCCCAGGCCGACTGGACCTCGGGCAGCTTCGCGCCCTTGCACCACAGGACGAACGCGTTGCGGCTGTCGGCATCGCGGCGCAGCAGGGGCCGCGGCAGCTCCGGATCGGGACCGCCGCCGCCGTCGTCGGGGTCGGGGGGATCGGTGATCGAAACCGACGGCGCGCCGCTGGCGCCACCGCAGCCGCCTTCGACCGTCACGCGCAGGTCTATGACCACTCGGCAGCCGTTGCCTGCGTCGACGGTCAGCGTGTTGTTGGTCTGCGGCTCGCGGCGCGGCGCGTCTGTGGGCTCGTGGCACGGCGCGAGCGCCTGCGTGGCGTCCGCGCTGCCCGCCTCGGGCTGCGGTTGGTCCTGCCCCTCGCGGGGGTTCTGGACGGTCATGGCTTCTCCCTGTGTCCTGCCATCAGTCGGTGGTGGTCGCGGCGCCCAGGAGCGCGAAGCCCGCCCAGTGAAAGGGGTGTGCGAGGCCGACGCGCGCACCCGGGGTGCACTCACGGAGCCCCCGATTCGTGTCACAGGCGGGTCCGTTTCGCAAGGCGATCACGGTGTCGCCGGCGGCCGATCGCAGGAGCGACCGTTGAGCCTCGGCGAGGGCCCGCTCGGGGCCCTCGCGACGCAAGCGGGCGTGCAGTTGGGTCATCAGCTCGGAGGCCGACCGGTCGTCGATGGGCCAGCGCGTGCCGATGACCGAGCGGGCCCCGGCGAGCAGGAGCGCGCGGGGCAGGACGGTCGGCATCTCGTCGCCGGCATCGGGCTGCCCGACCGCCGAGTCACAGGCAGCGAGGATCACCGCTGCGCCCGCCAGCCGGTGCTGCAGCAGATCAGCAGCCGTCAGCCGCTGACCGGCGGCGAGCAGCAGCCGCGGGGGGCCGTCGCCGTCGGCGGGGCGGCCGTGCACGGCCAGGTGGATCAGGTCGGCGGCGCCCATCGCCTTCAGCACGTCGCTCCGCGTCGCCGCGGCGCCGGTGAGCACCGTGGGGCGGGCGGCCCGCGCCGACAGCGCGCGGACCTCGGCCCGGGCGCCCGGCAGGTCGCCGCGCGCGTCGGCCACCCACAGCGAGGTGCCTGATCGGGGAGGCGCTGGCAGGGGCTCGAGGGGCGCGGTCGCGGCGTTGGCCGCATAGGTGACGGTGAACGCCTCGACGACCAGGTGGTCGGCGTCGAGCGGGAGCGCCTCGAAGGGCACGGAGTGCAGCGGGCCGTTGGGCACGACCACCAGCCGATCGAGCCGCGGCTGTTCGGCGCGCGCGCGGCGCAGCGGCCCCAGCAGATGGTCAGCGAGGGGCTCGGCCGCCGCGCGCCAGTCCGGGCGGCGGCCGCGGATGGCGTTCAGCAACGCCTTCGCGTCGGCGGTGATCCGGGCCCTACCCACCGGCGCCGTCTCGACGCCCTGCTGGGCGCCGGCCTGCCAGACGATCCAGAGGCGGTGCTCGCCCAGGTAGTAGTCCAGCACCACCGCGTCGGTGGGCGCTTCGGGCGTCTCGGTGCTGTGCCGCCAGAAGCCCCGCACGGCCGCGTCCAGGCGCCGAGCGCGGTCGGCGCGTCCGTCCGCACCGGACTCGGCCGCGGCCTGGGCCAGCAGCCGATCGGCGAACAAGCGGCCCTTCAAACGCGCGATCACCCAGCTCGCCAGCGCAGCGTCGGCCGAGACCGTCTTCGTCTCGAGCAAACGGTGCAGCCCGGCGGCGTACTCGTGGCCCAGGTAGTCCCGGAGCCGCACGTCCGCGAAGCCCTCGCGGAACGCGTCGTGCCGGCGGACGAATCGCCGGAGCGCCGCCACCGCCTCGTCCTCGTCAGCCTCACCCAGGGCCAGCTGCGCGGCCAGGAAGTCGACCTCGAGGTGCCGCATCTCGTCGTTGGCTGTCGCGGACGCCCGATCGATCGCGCGCCGCGCGTCCGCGCGGCGGCCATCGGCGAGGGCGAGGCGCGCCTCGAAGAGCGCGATGGCCGGCTCGATGTAAGCCACCGCGTGCTCGAGCTGCGCTGCGGCGAGCGCGGCGGCGCGCGCGCGCGCAGCCTTCGTTCGACCCCGGCGCAGGTCGAGGAAGGCGCGGCGCAGCTCGATCGTCCGCCGCCGCAGCAGGTAGTCGCCCACCAGCGGCTCGGCCTGGTCGAGCAGCGCCTCGGCCTCGTCGTAGTCTCCGGCCAACTCCCGTGTGAAGGCCCCCTGGATCAGCGCATAGGCGGCGTCGGTGGACAGACCCAGCTCGAGCGCCAGCGCCGCGGACTGGTCGAGGTAGGCGCGGGCCAGGTCCAGCTGCTTCAGGCGTTGGCAGACCAGGCCGATGCCGGCCAGCGCGATGGCCTCGCGGTGGCGATCGCCCAGCTCGAGGGCCACCTCGAGCGCGTCCGCGTAGGCCTCGTGGGCCTCCAGCGGCTCGCCGCGCTGCAGGGCGATGTCGGCCGCGTACAGGTGGGTGATCAACAGCTGCTGGGGATCGCCGGCGCGTCCCGCGAGCAGGCGCGCCGCTGCGTAGCGCTCGGCGGCCTCGTCGAGATCGTCGCGGCGCTGCGCCAGTCGACCACGCACGCGCTCGGCCATCGCCCGGACACGCAGGTCGTCGTCGGAGGCCGCCTGCTCGAGCCAGCGCTCGGCCGCGGGCAGCCGCTCGAGCTTCAGCAGGGCCAGGCCCAGCCAGGCCTGCACCTCGCCCCGCGGCACCGGGGGCGCGTCGGCGCGCTCGACCCGCGTCCACGCTGCCACCGCCTCGGCGTAGGCGCCCGCGCGGTAGGCGGCCATCCCGTCGTCCCACGGATCCGCGTGCGCCGTCGCCGCGAGGAGGACGATCAGCGCCAGCAGCAGCGGGACGCGGTGGCTCATCGGTGCAGGAAGCGCGCGCTCGGTCGGAGGGTGCAGGCCGAGGCGGGCAGCGTGTCGCTCAGGTGGGCGCGCAGCGCGGCGACGCGCGCGGGGCGGTCGGCGCCGGCGACGTTGGCCGCCTCGACCGCGCCCAGGACGTCCTCGACCGGGTGGCGGCACACCAACGCCACCAGCTGCTCCTCGCCGGGCGCGTCGTCGACCTCGAAGACGGCCGACCAGCCGGCGGCGATGTCGGGCAGCCCCTCGTTGCGCAGGTGCGGCGAGACCCGCAGGCGGTCGTCGCCGCCGAAGTACATCAGGGTCAGGTAGCTCGCGGCGTCGGCGGCGATCGAGACGTGCAGGCGGTCGCCCGCGAAGACGTGCTGCGCGGCGAGCGCGTCCGGCGGGCTGAGGGGGCCCTGCTCGATCATCACGTAGACGTCGGCGCGGGGGCCCGCGGGGTCGGCCAGCGGGGGCGCGTCGAGGCACGCGCTCTGCAATAGCGCGACCGAGAGAAGGCGCGCGACCCAGGCGGCCCGGCGCGTGCCTGGTCGCCCTGTCTCCCGGCGGAGGGTGCCCATCGCCCAGCAGGTCATGCCCGGTCTCCGTCCATCATCCGGTTCGCCCGGGGGACGGTCGCGCGTCGGGCCTTTTGCGCCGGTTTCTCGGGCGGAGTGTGCGGGCACCCCCGCGCTCAGCGGGACGGTGACCGACGCCGAACAGACGGAGCAGGAAGGGCGGCCCGTCGCGTCGTCATCACCCAGCACCGTGTCAACGCCAGCCGCGGCGGGCCCCCTCCTCTTCCCCCGCGTAGGAACCTCGGCACGACGCCGCGTGGTCGTCGTCGTGGTCGAGCCGGTCAGGCGCTCACGACCCGCACGGGCCGCTGGCCCCGCTCAGTCCGGCCGGAAGCGCCGCACGAACACCCCCGCCGACAGCAGCCCGTGCACGATGAACGCGCCGGCCATGCCCCAGTAGGCGCCGGTGGGCCCGTAGGCCGATCCCAGGAAGTACACCGCGGGGATCTGGAACAGCAGGTGCGCGGTCGCCGCCGTGGCCATGGCGGGCAGGGTGTCGCCGGCGCCGCCGAAGGCCTTGCTGAGCACCAGCGCCAGCGCGATGAAGGGCAGGCAGGTCGCCAGCACGCGCACCAGCCGCGCCCCCTCGGCGACCACCG
>JAUHXL010000362.1 GCA_030426945.1 bacterium | reverse complement strand
GCCCGATGACCAGGCGCTCGCCCACTACGGCTCCTCGGGCGCGAAGAGGACGGCGTCACCGCCGAAGGCGCGCGCGACCTCGGACGCGGTGAGGCCGAAGTCCTCGGGGCACAGGCCGGGCGGGCCGGCGCCCAGCCCGCGCACCGCGCGCGCCAGATCGGCCGCGGTGGCTGCGCCCGCGCGCCAGATCAGGACCCGGCCGGCGGGCAGCAGGCGCCAGGGCGGCAGGAGGAGGGGGCCCTCGTCGGGCACGCGCCCCGCACGCACGAGGCGCGCGATGGGCCCACCCAGCCGCCAGTCGACCCAGGCCGCCAGGCCGACCAGCGGGCGCGCGCCCGCGCGCACGGCCAACAGCAGCGGATCGCAGGGGTGCGCGCGCAGGCCCGCCAGCGTGGCCGGCGGGCGCGGGGCGGGCGCGGCCGTCACACGCGCTCGAGGTCCTGCGCGATGCGGTCGAGGATGCCGTTGACGAACTTGCCCGAGTCCTCGGTGCCGAAGCGCTTCGCCAGCTCGATGGCCTCGTTGAGCGTGGCGCGCCCGGGCACGTCCCCCTCGAAGGCGAGCTCGAAGGCCGCCATGCGCAGGATGTTGCGGTCGACGCGGTTCATGCGCGCCAGCTTCCAGTTCTGCGAGCAGCGCTGGATGAGATCGTCGATGGCGCCGTAATGGGCGAACACGCCCTGCACCAGGCGCTCGACGAAGGCCCAGGGCTGCCCGCCGTCGGCGAGCAAGCGGCGCGCGGTCTTGACTACGCCGCCCTTCCCTTCGGTGTCCTCGTCGTCGGCGAGCAGGGCGAGGATGACCTCGTCGTCGTCCCGCAGCTTGTCGTGGAACGCTGCGAGGGCCTCGTCGGCGGTGTCCAGCCGGGCGGCGTCGGCGGCGAACAGCACCGCCAGGGCCACCTCGCGCGCGGCGCGGCGTGCCGAGATCACGTGCCCTCCTCACCCTCCAGCCGGGCGAACAGATCGGCCATCTCGATGGCCGCCAGCGCGGCCTCGGCGCCCTTGTTGCCGGCCTTGGTGCCGGCGCGCTCGATGGCCTGCTCGATGGTGTCGCAGGTCAGCAGCCCGAAGGCCACCGGCAGGCCGTGATGCAGACCGACCTGCGCGATGCCCTTCGTCGCCTCGTTGGCGACGAAGTCGAAGTGCGGCGTCGAGCCGCGGATGACCGCGCCGAGCACGATGATCGCGTCATAGCGCTCGGTCTCGGCCACCTTCTGCACCACGACGGGCAGCTCGAAACCACCCGGCGCGCGGAAGATGGCGATGTCGTCGGCGCTGCCGCCGTGGCGCACGATGGCGTCGATGGCGCCGCGCTCGAGGTGCTCGACGATGAAGCTGTTGAAGCGGCCCACCACCAGCGCGAAGCGGCGGCCGGCGGCGGTCAGGTGACCTTCGAAAGTCTTTGTGCTCACGACGAGGCCTCGTCTCCTTCGGGGGTTCGCGGCGGGATGGGCACGGTGTCGACCACGGTCAGCCCGTAGGCCTCGATGCCCACGATGGGGGCCCGGATGGTCGACACCAGGCGCAGCTGGCGCACCTTCTGATCGAGCAGGATCTGGGCGCCGATGCCGAACTCGCGCAGATCGGGGCGCAGGCCGATCGTGCCGCGGTCGACCTCGGGCGCGGGCTCACCCGCCAGGCGGGCGATCTCGGATTGCAGGCGCGGCGCGGGCTTCTGCAGGTACACGAGCACGCCGCAGCCGGCCTCGTTGATGGCGCGCAGGGCGTACTCGAGCTTCCATCGGCTGTCGGTGTCATCGCAGCGGAAGACGTCACCGAGCACGCTCTCCTGGTGTACCCGACCCAGCACCGGCGCGTCCTCGAGCGGCTGGCCCTTCACCAACGCGAGGTGCTCGAGGTCGTCGACCGTGGTGCGGTAGGTGACCGCCTTGAAGGTGCCCATCTCGGCGATCTGCACCTCGACCTCGCCCACCGCCTCGACCAGGCGCTCGCGCACCAGGCGGTAGCGGATGAGATCGGCCACCGAGAGGATCTTCAGGTCGTGGGTGCGCGCGAAGACCTCGAGCTCGGGCCGGCGCGCCATGGTGCCGTCGTCGTTCATGATCTCGCAGATGACGCCGGCGGGCTCGAGGCCGGCGAGGCGGGCGAGATCGACGCTGCCCTCGGTCTGCCCGGTGCGCACCAGGACGCCGCCCTCCTTGGAGCGCAGCGGGAAGATGTGGCCCGGGCGCACCACGTCGCCGGGGCGCGCGTCGCGGGCGACGGCCGCGCGGATGGTGGTGGCGCGATCGGCGGCGCTGATGCCGGTGGTCACGCCGCGCGCGGCCTCGATGCTGACGGTGAAGGCGGTGCCGAAGCCGCTGCGGTTCTCGGACACCATCATCGGCAGGTCGAGCTGGTCGCAGCGATCGGGCGTCAACGACAGGCAGATCAGGCCGCGCCCGTGGGTGGCCATGAAGTTGATGGCGTCCGGCGTACAGAGCTCGGCGGCCATCACCAGATCGCCCTCGTTCTCGCGATCCTCGTCGTCGGTGAGGATGACCATCCGGCCGTTGCGGATGGCGGCGATGGCCGCCTCGACCCGCTCGATGGCCGCCTGCTCTTCCTTCTTCAATGCTCGCCCCCTTCGAGGAACCCGGCGCGCGCCAGGAGCGCGAGATCGACGCCCCCCTTCGCGCGGTCGTCGGCTGCGCGCCCGGTGAGCAGGCGCTCGACGTACTTGCCGATGATGTCCGCCTCGAGGTTCACCCGCGCGCCGGCGGTCTTCTCGTGCAGGTGCACGACGGTCTGGGTGTGCGGCACGAGGGCCACGCTGAAGCCGGCGTCGTCGACCGCGTTCACCGTCAGGCTGACGCCGTCGATGGCGACGCTGCCCTTGGGCACCAGATAGCGCGCGACCGCGTCGGGCGCGTCGTACCAGACCTCGAGGGCCTCGCCGACCTTCTGGCTGCGACGGACGGCGCCGGTCGCGTCCACGTGGCCGGCCACGATGTGGCCGCCGAGGCGGTCGCCGAGGCGCAGGGCGCGCTCGAGGTGCACGCGATCCCCCACCCGGCGGTCGCCCAGGGTGGTGCGGGCCATCGTCTCGGCCGAGGCGTCCACCTCGAACCAATCGTCGGCCCAACGGATGACCGTCAGGCAGGCCCCGTCGACCGCGACGCTCTCGCCGAGCGTGAGCTGCGCCACCATCGCGGCGGGGGCGCCGAGGGTGAGGCGTACGCCGGGCCCCCGCGGCTCGACGCGCCGCAGGGTGCCGCAGGTCTCGATCAGGCCGGTGAACATCGCCTACGCGCCCCCTTCCTCGGACGGCGCAGGATACAGAATCGGCCCCTGGATGCGAACGTCCGGCCCCAGCGGCTCGACCGCCACCGGATCGATCCGCCAACCGGCCGCGACGGCGGCGACGGAGGGCAGGTCGATCACCGGGCGCCCGCGCCCGAGCAGGCGCGGGGCGACGAAGAAGCAGGCCTCGTCGGCCAGTCGCGCCGCGAGCAGGCTGCCGTGCAGGCGGCCGCCGCCCTCGACCAGCACCGACACGACGCCGCGCTGCGCGAGCAGGGCCAGCGCGCGGCTCAGATCGAGCCCGCCGGCGGCGCGCGGCACGGCGCAGACCTCGGCCCCGGTGCCCGCGAGGGCCGCGACGCGGGCCGGCTCGGCGTCGGGCGCGTGGAGGACCAAGGCGCCGGGGCCCAGGAGCGCGGCGGCCGGCGAGAGGGCGGCCTCGCTGTCGACCACGACGCGCAGAGGATCGTCCCCCTCGGCGTCGCGCACCGTGAGCCGCGGATCGTCGGCGTGCGCGGTGCCCCGGCCCACCAGCACCGCGTCGCAGCGGGCGCGCAGGCGGTGGCCCGCCGCGCGCGCCGCCTCGCCGGTGATCCACTTGGAGTCACCGCCTGCGGTCGCGATGCGCCCGTCGAGGCTGATCGCGGCCTTCAGCACCACCCAGGGCCGCCCGTCGAGGATATAGCGGCGGAAGGGCGCGGCCAGCGCGGCGCAGTCGTCCCGCAGCACGCCGATCGCGGTCGCGACGCCGGCCGCCTGCAGCTGCCCCACGCCGCGACCATCGACCAACGGGTTGGGATCGGTCACGCCCACGAACACGCGGGCGACGCCCGCGGCGACGATGGCGTCGGTGCAGGGCGGCGTGCGCCCGTGGTGCGAGCAGGGCTCCAGCGTGACGTACATGTCTGCGCCGCGCGCCGCGGCGCCCGCGGCCTGCAGCGCGACGATCTCGGCGTGCGCCTCCCCCACCGGGCGGGTGACGCCCTCCCCCACCACCGCGCCGTCGCGCACGACGACGCAGCCGACCGTGGGGTTCGGGCTGGTGCGATGACGGACGCTCCGGGCCAGCGTCACGGCCCGGCGCATGAAGGCGGCGTGGTCGCTCACTCGGCGCCCGCCAGCTCCTGCAGCTGCTCGAGCTCGTCGAGGAACTGCCGCACGTCGCTGAACTCGCGGTAGACCGACGCGAACCGCACGTAGGCGACCTCGTCGAGGGTGCGCAGGGACGCCAGCACGCGCTCGCCCACCTGCTTGGTGGTGATCTCGCGCTCGGCGGCTTCGGAGAAGTGGCGCTCGACCTGCGCGATGAGCGCGTCGATGCGCTCCGCCGACACCGCCCGCTTCTGGCAGGCCAGCTCGACGCCGGCCCGGATCTTCTCGACGTCGAACGCCTGCCGGCGCCCGTCACGCTTGATCACCGTCGGCAGCATCAGCTCGACGCGCTCGTAGGTGGTGAAGCGGCGACCGCAGGCCCCGCACAGCCGGCGGCGCCGGGTGGCGTGCTGATCACGGACGAAGCGCGAGTCGATGACCCGGCTGTCCTCGGCGCGGCAGAAGGGGCACACCGCCTCAGCCTTCCGCCCGCTCGGGGGCGTGGATCTTGGCGACGCGGCCCGCGTGGCGGCCGCCCTCGAAGGGCGTCGAGAGGAAGGCCTCGAGCGCGTCGCGGGCGACGGTCTGCCCCACGATCCGCTCGCCGAGGCAGAGGACGTTCGCGTCGTTGTGCGCGCGGCAGAGGCGCGCGGTGGTGACGTCGTGCACCAGGGCGGCGCGCACGCCGGGGTGCTTGTTGGCCGCGATGGAGATGCCGATGCCCGTGCCGCAGATCAGCACGCCCCGATCCGCCGCGCCGCCGGCCAGGGCCGCGGCCACCTTGGCGGCCCAGTCGGGGTAGTCGGTCCGCGTGGTGTCGGCCGGCCCGAGGTCGACCGCGTCGACCCCGTCGATCTCACCCAGCCACGCGACGACGAGCGACTTGAGCGCGAAGCCGGCGTGATCCGAGGCGACCGCGATGCGCATGGTCATGGGCAGCTGACTCACTTGCCGGCGAAGCGGCGGAGGACGAGGCACGCGTTCGTCCCGCCGAAGCCGAAGCTGTTGGACAGGGCGGCGTCCACGCGCAGGTCGCGCGCGGTGTGCGGCACGTAGTCGAGGTCGCAGCCCTCGCCGGGCGTGTCCAGGTTGATCGTCGGCGGCACGACGCCCCGCTCGATGGCCAGGGCGCAGATGGCCGCCTCGACGGCGCCGGCCGCGCCCAGCATGTGGCCGGTCATCGACTTGGTGCTGCTGACCGCCAGCCGCCGCGCGTGCTCGCCGAAGACGTGCTTCAGGGCCAGGGTCTCGATGCGGTCGTTCGTGGGCGTCGAGGTGCCGTGGGCGTTGACGTAGTCGACGGCGTCGGGGCTCAGCTCGGCGTCGGCGAGCGCGTTGCGCATGGCCGCGGCGGCGCCAGCCCCGTCGGGATCCGGCATGGTCATGTGGTGGGCGTCCGAGGACTGCCCATAGCCCGCCACCTCGCACAGGATGCGCGCGCCGCGGGCGACCGCGTGCTCGAGCAGCTCGAGGATCAGGACCGCGGCGCCCTCGGCCGAGACGAAGCCGTCGCGATCGGCGTCGAACGGGCGGCTGGCGCGCTGCGGATCGTCGTTGCGGGTCGACAGCGCCTTCATGGCCGCGAAGCCGGCGATCCCCAGCGCGGTGACGGTCGCCTCGCTGCCGCCGGCGATCATCACGTCCGCGTCGCCCATCGCGATGAGCCGCGCCGCGTCACCCACCGAGTGCGCGCCGGTGGCGCACGCGCTGACGCTGCTGAGGTTCGGGCCGCGCGCGCCGGTCAGCATCGAGACGTGGCCGGGGGCCATGTTGATGATCAGCTTCGGGATGGTGAAGGGGCTGACCCGACCGGGGCCCTTCGTCCGGATGACGTCGACCGCCTCTTCGAGGGTCTGCAGGCCGCCCATGCCGACGCCGATGACCACGCCGGTGCGATCCGGCTCCGGCACCTGCAGCGGCAGCCCCGCGTCCTCGAGGGCGAGGTGCGTGGCCGCCATCGCGAAGTGGATGAAGCGGTCCATCTTCTTCGCCTCTTTGCGGCTGATCCACCGCAGGGCGTCGAAGTCCGGCACCTCGCCGGCAATGCGCACCGGATAGTCGGTGGCGTCGAAGTGGGTGATCGGGCCGATGCCGCTCTCGCCGGCGATCAGCGCCTGCCAGTTCGTCTCGGTGCCGATGCCCACGGGCGTGAGCAGCCCGACGCCGGTGACGACGACCCTTCTCGACGATGTCCGCATGGATGCCCCCGTGGGTGCTGCCCCCGCTCGTGGGGGTGGGGGCGCTAGTCGACGTGCTGCTGAATGTAGTTGATGGCGTCCTGCACGGTGCGGATGTTCTCGGCGTCCTCGTCGGGGATCTCGACGTCGAAGAACTCCTCCATCGCCATCACGAGCTCCACCAGATCGAGGCTGTCGGCGCCCAGATCGTCGATGAACGAGGCCTCGGGGACGACCTCTTCCTCGTTCGCGTCGAGCTGCTCGACGATGATCTGGCGAACGCGATCCTGGATGCTGGACATCAACGCCTCCGTCGGTCGCTAAAGGCGCTGTCTACTAGCAACGGCCCCGGGACCTGTCAAGCCGGGCCGCTACCAGCGGAGCGCGACCGCCCCCCACACGAAGCCGGCCCCGAGGCCGGTGAGGACGAGGCGCTGACCGCGGACGAGGCGCCCGGCGCGGGCCGCCTCGTCGAGGGCGATGGGGATGCTGGCCGCGCTCGTGTTGCCCGACCGTCCGATGTTCACGAGCATGCGCTCGGGCCGCACTCCGAGGCGCTTCCCGATGGCGGCGATGACGCGCGCGTTGGCCTGGTGGGGCACCACCCAGTCGATGTCCTCGACCGGCCAGCCCGCCGCCTCACAGGCCGCGCGCGAGACGTCCGTGACGTGGCGCACCGCCTGCTTGAAGACGCGCGGGCCGTGCATGCGGATGAGGCCGTCCTCGAGGATCAGCGCGTCGGCGTGCGCCGGATCGCCGCCGAGCCGCACCGCGCACACCCCGCGGCCGGCGTCCGCGGCGGTGTCGGCGGTCAGGACGACCGCGCCGGCGCCGTCGCCGAAGAGGGCCGCGGTGGCGCGATCCTCGGGATCGACCCAGCGGGAGAGCAGCTCGGCGCCGACCAGCAGCGCGCGCCGCGCGACGCCCCCGGACAGCAGCCCGCAGGCCATGCCCAGGCCGTAGACGAAGCCGGCGCAGGCGGCGCCGACGTCGACGGCGGCGCAGGTGGCGCCCAGGCGGCGCGCGGTGAGCGCGGCCACCGACGGCATCGGCGCGTCCGGCGTGATGGTGGCGACGAGGACGAGATCCAGGTCGGCGGCGGCGAGGCCCGCGTCCGCCAGGGCGCGCCGACCCGCTTCGTAGGCGAG
>JAUHXL010000007.1 GCA_030426945.1 bacterium | reverse complement strand
GGCGGCCCCGAAGCGGTGGGCGATCTGCTGAGCGATGCGCGAGGTCGCGCCGAGCACCAGGACACTCATCGGAACCTCCGGGCCAACGGGGGCGCACCTTGCCAAAGGGCGAGGCGGAGGCGCAAGCGGAGGCGTGGACCGACGGAAGGGCGCGGCGATCCGACCCGGCGGTCGGGTGAGCGCTGCGGTGGCGCGGACGGGCTATCAGCGTTCAGCTTTCAGCTCTCAGCTCGGCGGCTTCGCCGCCGCTTGGCGGAGCGCGCCGAGGCATGAGCGTGACGCGGCGGGTGCGCAGACGGCTGCGGCTCGCCGATGAGCGCTGCGCCCAGGGCGCGGCGTCTCGGTCACCCGAGGCGGGGCTGACCGCTGACCGCTGACCGCTGACAGCCCATCCGACTTGTCGGCTGAGGTCGGTCGTGCTGCCGGGCTCAGCCGCCGGTGAGCTGGTGGCCGCAGTCGCTGCAGAAGCGGGCGCGGTGGGGCACCTCGTGGCCGCAGGCGGGGCAGCTGCGGCGCTGGGCGGCGCCGCAGGTGGCGCAGAAGCGGGCGCCGATGGGGGTGGGGGCCAGGCAGTCGACGCAGGCCGCCAGCAGCTGGGCGGGCGGTTCGCTCGACACCTCGGGCAGGCTGGTGCTGGTCAGGTTCAGCGCGCGGCCGATCTCGGTCAGGGACTGCGTGCGCTTCGACACCGGCCGCAGGCCCAACTCGAGGGGCCCGGTCAGGTTCTCGATGACGAACTTGCGCACGCCCAGCCCGGCGCGGCCCAGCGTCTCCTTCAGGTGCGCCACCAGGCTGTCACGCAGGGCGTCCAGATCGTTCAGGGCCTCGAGCAGATGATCGCGCCCGGCGAAGGTGAGCGAGCTCAGCCCCTCGGCGAAGCGCCCCTCCACCAGCCGCCGCAGCCGCGCCTCGACGTCCTCGGGCGCCGGCACGGCGGCGCGCGCGAAGCGCTCCACCAGCGGGCGCGCCTCGGCCAGCCGCAGGCTGAAGCGCCCGTAGGCGCGCACCGGCACCCCGCCCATGCCCGGCACCTGCAGCGTCACCGCCTGCGAGGTGCCCCAGCGCAGCAGCTTGGTCGGCCCCAGCTTGACGAACAGCAGCCCCGCCTCGACCGGCCCGCCCGCCCAGCCGACCGCGCGCGCCAGCCCCGGCAGCGTCTCGGGCTTCACTTGGTGGTCGCCCGGCAGCAAGACGTCGGTGATCGCGCCGCCCGCACGCACCACCAGCGCCTGCCCGGGCAGCACCTGCACGGCGCCCCCGTGGCGCAGCGGATGTTGGGGGTGGGGGAAGGGCCAGAAGTAGCCCGACTGCGCGTCGTCGTCCCAGCTGACCAGGTCCACCTGCTGCGCGGCCACCCACGCCAGCAGGTCCTCCGGCTCCAGCTGCTGCGGCTCGAAGGGCGCCAGCGCGTGCCGCTCACCCACGCCCAGGGCCGCGCCCATCGCCCGCAGCGCGTCGCGCTCCGGCCCGGTCACGGCGCCGTCCATCTGCGCCATCACGCGGCACGCGTCGATGAACACGCGCCGCAGCCACGCCGAGTCCAGCACCCGCGCCGCCTCGACATAATCGAAGGGCTGCTCGGCCAGCGCGTCCACGCCCCCCGGCAGCCCCACCTGCTCCAAGAACGCCTCGAGCGCCAGCCGCTCCCGCGGGTGCAGCCCGTCGCAGGCCGCCACGTGGTACAGCCCCCGCGCGAACACCTGAGCGCGCTCGCCGCTCCACGTCGCCCGGTTGACCAGTCCCATCCTCGAACTCCAGCGCTCGCGCGTCGTGTGGGCCCACACGTGTACCGCTCCTTGGTCTTCATCGGCAACGCGCCCCCGCAAGTCCACCCACGGTGTCCGAAACGCGCCACTCGCCGGTCCACTCCCCGCCGCGCTTCCCACGCGCGACGCGCCCTCACGATCCATCGTTGACCCGAGCAAGGCGGTTTCTTACAGTTCGCCCCGCTTTCGCCGCCCATCCGCCGGAGTGGTGAAATTGGTAGACGCGCCGGACTCAAAATCCGGTGGGGGCAACCCCGTGTCGGTTCGAGCCCGACCTCCGGCACCCAGCGCGAACCAACGGCCCGTCGGGAGAACCTGACGGGCCGTTGGTGTTTCGGCGACCCGGTGCCGGCCGGCCCCGTGGGGCTCGGCCGCCCATGCCGACATCACACGAGACCACCGCGTGGCGCGCTCGCTCCGTGCGGCCGCTCGCGCTACCCTGCGGTCAGGCCGGGCCGAGGACGACGCGATGAATCTGGTCAGCGCTTCCTATCCGCATCCGCTTCGAGAGGACGCCCACGGCGTCGTCCGCGTCGGGCCGACCCGCGTGACCCTGAGCAGCGTCGTCGCCCTGTTCGAGCAGGGCGCGTCCGCCGAAGAGATCGCGCTGCGCTACGACACCGTTCCGCTGGGCGACATCTACGCCACCCTCAGCTTCTACATCGCCCACCGCGACGTCGTCCGGGCCTACATCGAGGGCGAACAGCAGGCATCACAGCGAGCTCGCGAAGCCGCCGAGCGAAGGTCCCCGTTCGTGGACCTCCGGCGCCGCCTGGCAGCCCGCAAGTCGGCTTGATCGGCGCATGCTGCGCTTGCTGGCCGACGAGAACCTCGACGGCAACATCGTACGCGGACTGACGAGGAGGGTCCCGGGCGTCGACGTGGTGCGCGTGCAGGACGTCGGCCTCAGGGGAGCCGACGACCCCGAGGTTCTGGCCTGGGCCGCCGATGACGACCGGGTCGTCGTCACCCACGATGTCGCCACGATGACGCGGTTTGCCTACGACCGTGTCGGGGCGGGTCTGCCCATGCCCGGTGTCATCGAGATCTTGCGCTCGACGAGTATCGGCCGCGCCATCGAGGAGTTGGCCTTCGTCGTCGAGTACCACGATGCCGGCGACATGGCCGACCAGGTGCTCTACCTACCGCTGTAGCTCGGGGGCGAGCGTGGGGCCGTTGGTGTTTCTACGGGTCGGTGTTCGTCACCGAGCGCACCGTCTCGCGCCGCAGCCAGGCCGCGGCGTCGGCGCGGCGCGCCTGGGCCACCTGAAGCTGCATCGTGGGGGGCAGGCAGGCGAAGAACTTCGCGCGCTCGGGCTCGGTGGTGAAGTCCAACTCGCGGGGGTCGAGCGCGGTCCAGGCGTGAATGCCCTGGCTGCGCCAGCCGCGGTGCAGCGGCGGCAGGGTCAGGCTCAGCGCGTCCGCCTGAGCGGTCACCGACTCCAGCCGCTGCGCGTAGAGCGCCAGCGTCCGGTTCACCGCGTCCCCGGCGAAGGTCCACAGACGGGCGCGGCCGTCGGGCCGCTGCTCGAGCACCCAGTGATCCGGGCCCAGCCAGCCGTACTCTTCGACGATCGTGTCGAGGCGCGTGCGCGCGCGCTGGGACAGGTAGGGCTCGGCGGGCAGGTCGCCGACCAGCACGCTCCGCATCAGCGTGGCCAGGATGGGGCCCACCGGCGCGCTGCCGCCCAGCCAGCGCGTGGTGCCGCCGCCCTGGGTGGGCACGACCTGCGCGCGTCGGCGTCGCCGGTCGACCGCCTCGACCCGCCACGTGCGCCCCGCCAGCACGATGGCGGTGCCGCGCGCGCTCTCGGACTGCGCCCAGAACGTGGGTCCGTCGACCTCACCGATGACGCGGTCGCCGTGGTAGACGGTGAACACGTCGGGTGTCTCGAACACCGACAGCAGCTCGATGAAGTGTCGGCGCCCCAGCTCGACCTCGGCCGCCGGACCGACGTGCGCGTGCGGACCGTCCGTGCCCACCCAGTCGGCGGCCACGAGGTGGTCGGCGAGCGCTTCGGCCAGCCCGACGGGCAGGCCCCACATCACCGCGATCTCGCCCAGCCGCTTGCGCCACACCCGCAGGGTCAGGCCGCGGCCCTGCAGCAGCATCGTGATCGCCTGCTGGGCGAGCAGGTGCAGGGGAAACGCGGGCGGCTCGGCCGGCTCGACATAGCCCTGCTGCCACAGCCGTACGACCCCGGCGGCCCGCACCAGGTTCAGGTCGTCCGTCGCCAGGAACAGGCAGTTGGGGCGCGTGCCCTCACGCCGCCCCGTGCGTCCCATGCGCTGCAGGAACGAAGCGGCGCTGCTGGGCGCGTCGATCTGGATCACCCGGTCCAGGTCACCGACGTCGATGCCCAGCTCGAGCGCGCTGGTGGCCACGATCACGCAGTCGCGGCCCTCGGCGAAGGCGGCCTCGGCCTGTTGGCGCTCGTCCAGCGAGAGGCTGCTGTGGGTGACGAACGTGGTGACGCTCCGGCGGCGCAGCGCCGCCGCCAGCTTCTCGCACTGCAGGCGGCTGTCGCAGAACACCAGCCGCTTCTCGCCCCGGTGCAGCGACGACACGACCTTCGCAGCGTTGGCCAGCGTGCCGACGAAGTCGACCCGCACGTCCGCGTCCGGCGCCGACCGCGGCGGCGGCAGCGCGCGGCTCGGTCGATGACTCCCGCGGCTCAGCCAGGCCCGCAGCGCGTCCAGGTTGCCCACCGTGGCCGACAGGCCGATGCGCTGCAGGTCGGCGCCGGCCAGCCAGGCGATGCGCTGCAGCACCGCCAGCAGGTGCCAGCCGCGATCGCTCGCCGCGAAGGCGTGCAGCTCGTCGACCACCACCCAGCGCACGTTGCGGAAGAACGCTTCGGGCGCCGACAGCGTCGAGCACAGGATGCTCTCCAATGACTCCGGCGTGGTCATCAGGCAGGTGGGCGGGCCTTTGCGAATGCGCTTGCGCGCCGCCGGACGGGTGTCGCCGTGCCAGCACGCGGCGCTGGCGCCCAGCCACCCGAAGTACCGCTGCAGGCGGGCCTCCTGGTTGTTCAGCAGCGCGCGGATGGGGCTCAGGTACAGCACCCGCGGGCCGTCCAACGGCTCCGCGGCCACCTCGCTCAGGATGGGGAAGAACGCGGCCTCGGTCTTGCCGCCCGCCGTGGGGGCCACCACCACCAGGTTCTCGCCGTCGAGGATCGGCGCGATGGTCGCCTGCTGCACCGGCCGCAAGCCCGGCCAGCCCAGGTCGTTGACGATGTGGTGGCGCACCAGCGGGTGCAGACGCTCGGTCGGATCGCTGCGCGGGGCCTCGATGACGCCGTCGCTCACTCGTCGAGCCCGTCGAGCTCGATGTCGTCCACGTCCAGCACGGCCCCTCGCTCCGCCTCGGTCAGCTCGGCCGCCCGCACCATCACCTGGTAGTGCCGGTCCGGATCGAAGTCGTCGAACTGCTCCACCCGGTCGAGCACGTCGGCCACCAGCTTCTTCAGGAAGATGCGCGGCGCCAGCCCGATCTGCGCGCCGAGCTGCCCGGCGACGGCGCGCGCGAAACGCTCCAGCCAGGGATCGTCGCAGCGCGCCCGCACGCGCTCGGCGGCCTCCCCCGTGAGCCCGTCGACGAAGATGTCGCGCACCTTGCGGCCGACCTCGACCAGACGCTCCAGGTCGAAGGGGCTCAGCCGGATCTGCACCGCGCGCGGGTTGTCGAAGCGCGCGTCCGTCGAGAAGTCCGTCGCCAGCCGCTGCGCCAGCGGCGGGGAGCGTTGCACGCCCTGGGCGCCGTCGAAGAAGCCCGCGGTCCCCGTGATGACCAGGTACAGCCCCGGGAACCGGCCGTCGTACACCTCGTCGACCAACTGCCGAAGCCCGTTCAGGCTCTTCTTGCGCACGTCGCTGCGCACCCGCTGCAGCGTCTCGACCTCGTCCAGCACCAGCACCAACCCGGGATGCCCCGCGCCGGCCAGCAGCCGCAGCACGCCGCGCAGGAAGTTCATCGCGCCGTAGTGATCGACGTCGCCCTTCACGCCGGCCTGCCGCTTCACCCCGGCGCCCACGTTGGGTTGCCCCGCGAGCCACGCCAACAGCCCCTGCGCGGTCGCCGCCTCGCCCGCCCGCGACGCCTGCCGCCAGGCCCGCAGCGCCGCCGCGAACTGCGGCGCCACCGTCGACACCTCGCTCAGCCGGCTCTCCATCAGCTTGTCGACGGCCGCTTCGAAGCCGGGATCCTCCTCGTCCAGCCCGTCGTCGATGACGTCGCCTTCCAACGCGTAGAACCAACGCTCCACCACGCTGGTCAGCGCGCCGTCGGGCGTGTCCTCGGTCGCCAGACGCTCCATCGCCCGCCGATACACCGTCTCGAGCCGGTGCAGCGGCGTCTCGCTCTCGCTCACCTGCACCTCGGCCGTCGCCAGCCCGTGCCGCTGCGCGCGCTCCTGCAGCCACCGCACGAAGAACGTCTTGCCCGTGCCGTACTCGCCCCGCACCGCCTTGAAGCACGCCTGCCCCTGGCCGACGCGGTCGATCTCCTCGTCGATGGCCCGCTCGAACCGCCCCAGCCCCACGGCCAGCAGGTCGAGCGCGTGCGCCGGCACCGTGCCCCGCCGCAGCGCGTCGATCAGCGCGCGGCGGCGCAGGGGAGAGAGGGGGGGAGAGGGTGTGGACATGGGGACCTCGGCGGATGACTCACGCTGGGGCGCGCGCGCCGCGCCAGATGCGGCGTGCACAAGGACGGTGGCGCCGGAGCGGCGCGCTGCCTCGAGCTGGTTCGGTTGCTGTTCGTTCAAGAGTCGTCATGGCTGGTCCTCGGGCCGCAGCCGGCCTTGTCGGCGCAGCTCAGAGGCGACGAACGGCGCCTCGACCCGGAGTGTGCCGTAGGGCATGGGCTCATCTGGGTCGTGCTCGTCGAGCTTCCGGCCGAAGTAGCGCTCGTGATACCAGCGCCTGGCTTCGCAGAACGTCGGCTCGTTGAGGATCTCGAGGGTTTTGCTCCAGCGCTGCTCCTCGCCCGTCGGGATGGCAAGGCGCCCGTGAACTCGGAACGTCGCGAGGTCGAGCCCGAACCAGCCGTCCTGGACGCAGAATGGGTCGACGAAGGGGTGGGTTCCCTTCAGTCGGTTGACGTCGAGCGAGGCGTAGCGGAGGTTCGTCCACTCATAGGCCAGGTCAACGTTGGTCGCTCGCGGGACGAAGTGGTCGACCGTGTCGCGGCCAGTGCCTCGGTGGATGTGGAGCCCAAGGTACGCACACGTCCGGCGGTACAGGGTCCGCATCTCCGGAAGTGCCTTGGTCCACAGACTGGGAGGGTGCTTGCGCTTCGGGCCGGTTCGGCGCGGGACGGTCGGATCACCAGCGAGCTCACGCAAGGCGACCTGCCCCGGCTGGCGCACCTCGACGTCGAAGCTCGCTGGCTCCTGCGCCATGCGAACGGGAATCACGGTGCGTCCTGGCCGATGAGGTGCCCGACATAGTGGCGCCAGCGCAGGAAGAACGGATCCTGTTCGGAGAACAGATCGAGGATCCGGCGATCCAGATCCGTCACCCGATCAGCATCCAGGTCTCCCGAGAGCATCTGCCCGGCTTCGATCATCACATCTTCGGCAGCCTTCGACACCGCTTCGCGGAGGTCGAAGACGTCCGACTTGAGCCACCGATTCGCGTCTCCGCGCTTTCGCCACACGTCCTTCTCGATCTGCACGGCGCCATCGACCAGATCCAGCTTCCACAGCGCGTCTCGCTTCACGTCGAACAAGGGCTCGGCGGACGCGAGGATCAAGGGCGAGTGGGTGGCGACGAGGAACTGGACGTCGGGCGCCGTGCCGTCCTGCCATCGCTCGAGGATCCGAAGCAGGCTCGGCAGGATGGTCCGCTGCCAGCGAGGATGCAGGTGCGTCTCGAGCTCGTCCACCAGGATGATCACCTGCTTGGACGGCGGGCGGCCCAGACGCTCGCACTCGGCTTCGTGCTCGGAGAGCACCCAGGCGAGCAGGTAGCCCAGGTTGCACATGCGCCGCACGCCAGCGGGCGCGTAGGTGATGGGGACGTCCTCGCCGTAAGGCATTCGAATCGTGGGGATGGCGCGCTTGTCGTCGGGGGACGGTTGCCTCAGCTCGCCAGGCTCGAGCGGCTCCTCGTCCGGCCCGAGCACCTCCAGCAGGCGTTTCAGGAGCGCGAACCTCGGATCCTGCGCGCGCTGCCATTCTCGCCACTCGTCGATCAAGCCCAAGCACAGCGTCTCTTCCTGATCGCGACCACCGTAGTTCACGGTGCGCTTCAGTCCATAGAGCACGTCGCGGGCCGTGAATTGATACGCGCCCGGTGACTCACCTTGGCCTCCGGCGCGGCGGGTGTACAGGCGATAGTTCCGGGCCGGGTCCCAAACCGAGAACGATCCATCGACTCGGGCGTACATCACGAGGCCCGGGTTCGGCGGCCGTCCTGGCTTGCGCTTCCAGTACTGGCCGGCGGGGATCCACGTCGACCCCGCAGTCGAGATCTTGCCCGACTCGTTGTCGAAGTGGTGGGTGATCTTCGCGGTTGGGGCGCTCGGGACCGCCGGGTGCTCGTGCCAGGTGCGGGTGAGCGCCCACCAAGCGGCCTCGAGTAGGAAGCTCTTGCCGAGCCCGTTGTCGCCGGTGATGAGGTTCAGGCGGGGCGCGACCGGATCCAGGCCGATGTCGCCCTTGGGGCCCACGTTGTGCAGCAACAGCTTGCGTAGCATCAGTCGCTCTCGTTCCAAAGGTGGTCATCGGTGGCGCGCCGTCGCGAGCGCCGTCGTCACGCCAGCACCCGAAGCGTCGTCGCCATGAAGCTCCTCGTCTCCGCCGAGCGGCCATCGGCGGCCTCAGTATGGTCGCTGCCGAGTGACCGGCCAAGGGGCGAGGGGGTTCGACCCCGGCGAGCAGCCCGTTCCGCCCTGGTGCCGGCACCCGAGGCGAGGGTGGGGGGCTCGCGGACCGTAGCGAATGACTCATGGCGTCGCCGAGGCGCCGCGCCAGATGCGCAGGGTGAACTGGTGGTCTTCGGCGATCAGCTCGGGCTCGGTGCCGTTGTGCTCGCGGGTCAGCCGCAGGATCTTGCGCGGCACGCCCATGCCGCTGGCCTCGAGGTAGCCATAGTCCTGCAGAACGTCGCGCAGCATCGGGTTGCGCGCCGCGCGGCAGCCGGTGCGCATCCGATCGGGCGTGATGCCGTTGGGCAGGCGGCCGGGTGAGATGATCTCGAGCCGGTCGGCGTACAGCGACACCTCGACGGTCGTGTTGGCGAACAGGTAGTCACGGTGCGCCACGGCGTTCACGACGGCTTCGCGCACCACCTCGGGATGGTAGGTCGTGCGCTCCACCCGCCGCGCGCCGTCGGCCAGGTAGGCGGTGACGCCCGCGTGGCGCTGGACGAACCCGATGGTCTGCTCGATGAGCCCCGGCTCTCGCACGCGGTTCACCTGGCCCGTCCCGTAGCCCGCCGCCACCAGCGGGCCCCGAATCCGTTGCCGGTCGAGCGTCGCGTAGTCCTTCTCGGCGCCGGGGAACGCGAAGGCGTCCACCCCCGACTGCGGCAGGAAGTGATCGGGCCGCTGGCCGAACAACACCAGCCCCGCGAGCGTGCACGGCGCGCCCTCTTCGTTGCCGCGGACCAGCTCGGTGTTGTCCAGCAGGACGCGCCAGCCCGCTTCGTCGTCGAAGGCAGGCGCCTCCTGGCCTCGCACCTGCGCGAAGTACTCGGTGAGTCGATCGAGGTCGAGGTCGGCGAGCGAAGAGCCGGAGATCGGCGCGATGTCCGCCCGGAAGTGCTGTCGCTGCTGCATCAGCCGCGCGAGCTCCTCTTGGCTCGCCTCCCGGCTCTGCGACCCGACCCGGACGTAGTAGGTGCGGTGGTCGTCGTGCCAGACGTGGTGGACGGTGAAGCCGCGCTCCACCCGAACGACCGCGACATGTCGCCCCGGCTCGACGTCCCGAACTACCCGAAAGAACGGGATGATCTCGGGCTTCACCTTGTCGCGGCAGGTGGTCATCACCCACTCTTCGAGGTTCTGCCGAGTGATGCCCGGCACCGAGCCGTCGTCGTCCACGCCCAGCAGGACGACCCCGCCGTCCAGGTTGGCGAGAGCGACCAACTCCTTGGCCAGCTTGTGGTTGTCGACCGTGTCGCGTTTGAACTCCATGCCGGAGTTCTCGCCGTTGGCGATCCACCCCAGCACGTCGTCGCGGTCGGCCAGTGTGCGGGTCATCTCGGCACCCGTGAGCTCGTCACCATGTCGCCGCTCCAGCCCGCTGAGGGGACAGCGGCGCCCTGAGTATGGGCGCTGCGGCGACGTCGGCCAAGGGGTCGCCGCTACCAGCGCAGCCACGCCTGTTCGTGCAGCTCGCGGGGGGTCAAGCGGGCGTAGCGGTGCTGGAGGGCCAACGCCAGGCGATCGATGCCGGTCCCCGGTTCGATGAACGAGGGGCGGTGGCCGATGATGACCAGCAGTTCGCGGGCGCGGGTGGCGGCGACGTTGAACAGCCGGTTACCGTCTGCGCCGCGGTACAGCGCACCGGCGCGGACGCGGCGCGCGCGGTCGGCCACGTCGACCAGATCCCAGATGACCACGTCGGCTTCGCTGCCCTGCATGGTGTGGATGGTGCCCACCTGGATGACGCCGTCGATGGCGGCGAGCCGCTTGCGCAGGTGGTGGATGTGGGCCCGATAGGGGGCGATGACCGCGATCGACAGGTCAGAGAGCCGCCGGATGCTCTCGGCGAGCGCAACGGTCACCTCGGCGGCTTTCGGGTTGACCCGGGAGCACGCCTTGGTGACCTGGACGAAGCCACGGCGGTCGGCGTCCAGGTCGAGGACGACGGCGCGGGGCACTTCATGGAACGCCGGTGGCAATGGACGCTCCGTCCGAGCTGTGCGCAGCCGGCCATCATAGAAGAGGTCGCTGGGCACCTTGGCGATCGCCGGGTCCATGCGGTGCTGCACCTCGAGCATGCACACCCGGCGCTCGCCCTTGCTGCTCAGCGTGCGGCGTCCGCCGGCGGGCCCGCTCACCACGCCCAGGGTGTCGAACAGGTCGCGCTTCAACCAATGGTTCGCTTCGTCGGTCGCGGCCAGCACCACGGGCGGTAGCTGCTGGAAGTCGCCGACCACGACCAGTCGTTCCGTGGCCAGCGCGGCGGCGGGTAGCGCCAGCACGGGCGACAGCATCGACGACTCGTCGTAGACGACGGTGTCGAATGGGCGGCCGGCGTGCAGGGTCTCGTCCACCGCGCACATCGAGGCGGTCGTCAGCACCACCTGAGCGTGGTTGACCGACTCGTCCAGCAGCCCGCGTCGCTGATCGATCAGGTCGCGAATCAGCTTGAGCTTCACCGCCAGCTTCTCGTGATCGGTGGTCGAGGCGTCGGGGGCGTCGGCCTTGTCGCTCAGGACCTCCGCCGCCTCTTGCTCGCGGCGGATCTGCGCGTTGAGCGCCCGCACCGGCTCGAGGTCGGGGTACAGCTTGTCGTTCGCCTTCACCTCGGCCAGCTTGGGATAGCCGAAGCGCAGCACTTCGCGTCGCTCGACGAGGGCCGCGGCCGCCGGGTGATGTTCGGCGATCTGCAGCAGGCGCAGGGCGACCTGGTCGAGCGCGATGTTGCTCGGTGCGATGACCAACACCCGCTCGCCCCGCAGCGCCAGCGAGAAGATCAGGCGCGCCAGCGCGTGCGTCTTGCCGGTGCCGGGGGGACCCCAGATCGCCGACAGACGGTGATTGCACGCGTGCAGAACCGCCGCCCGTTGGCCGGCGTTCAGCGCCTCGCGGTCGAGCAGATCGGCGTCGTCGAAGGAGGCGTCCACGCGCTGCCCCCAAGCGTCGTCGGGGGCGAGCAGCGCGCGCTGGCCGAAGTTCGGCTCGGGGTTCTTCAGGCACTGGTCGATGCGATCGGCCAGCAGCTTCAGCAGGATGGACGGATCGTCGGCGACGATGGCCGTGCGGGGCAGGAGATCACAGGTCTTCCGGTCGACGAACAGCAGGATGCGGCCGTTCGCCTCGTCGATGCGGCCCACCTCGGCCTTCCAGTGGTTCTTCTTCTCGCGGTCCATCACGACGACCTTGTTGCCCACGTCGAAGGCGGGATCCTCGTCTTCGTGACTCGTGATGGCGTAGCTGACGAGTCGCACGTCGCCGCCGACGTGGCTGGTCGACCTCTGGAGGCTGTTCACCAACATGCGCACGCGGCCGGCTTGCCGTTGCGCGGCCTTGTGCTCGTCCTTGAGGGCCTTGAGCATCGCCTCCACCGGCGGCAGCTTCCTCTTCTGGCCGCCGCATAGTTCCGGGAAGTCGCGGTCGATCAGCGACCACCTCGCGGTCAGCGTGCCGTTGTCGCCTTGCGGCAGGTAGGCATGGAACTGGGGGCGTCCGAGCGCCTGCGCCACGATAGCTGTTTGCGTGGCGCCGCCCTGGCCCAGAGCCCAGACGGCGAGCTGTGCATAGTGCATCGGCACGCCGCGCTGCTTCTCGCTCGCCCACCATCTGCGGATCACCCGCTCGAAGATCGCCTGTTCTCGGCTCACGCGTGCCTCCGTCCCACCCGCGCGGCGCCCACCGCGCGGTACCCGTCGTCATGGCACGGCCGGCGGCACGCTGCGTGCCGCCGGCGACGTTTCGCGGCTGCCTACCCGGGCAGCTCGAACTGCGTTCGCAGGGCCGCGGCGTCGAGGCGCACGGCGCCTTCGGCTTCGTCGACGTCGATGACGGGGGCGCCGTCGACGTTGAGCAGGCGCTTGAGCTCGTGCACCAGGCCGGCGGCGCGCTTGGGGCTGGTGCCCAGCAGCTCGGCGGTGCGTTCGAGGCTGAGGCGGCCGGCGGCGTGGTCGAGCGCTTCGATCAGGTCGCCGATGACGCCGTCCTTCACGCGCACGCGCACCCGGCGGCTGCGCTCGATCAAGCGGGGGCTGCGCATCAGCGCGGCGGCGAGGCCCTCGCCGGTGGGGCGGGCGGCCGGGGGGGCGCTGTCGTCCCACCAGAAGGGGCGCTCGGGCGCGTCGCTGCCCGCGCCCGGCGGGCCCAGCAGGGCCACGGGCACGACGACCTCCTCCAGGCCGGCGCCGCCGTGGAAGCCGCGGTGCTGGTTGCCGGCGAAGGCGCCCACGTCGGTCAGCAGGTGCAGCGGCTCGCTGCGCCAGGGCACCGGGGCGAAGCGCACCGCGCCGGGCAGCGCGGCTTCGGCGAAGCGCGGGCCCTCGCCGCGCTTGGCCGGCACCTTGCGGTCGGCGCTCCAGTAGGGCGTGTGCCCGTGGTCGGCGGTCATCACCACCACGAAGCCCCTCGCGACCGCGGCCGCGACGGCGCGGGCCAGGCCGGGGCCCAGCGCGCCGCGGGTCCAGGGGCCCAGGGGCGTGACCTCTTTGCTGCTCAGCGCGTCGTCGACGGCGTTGAACACGGCCGCCACCACCCGGTGGGCGCCGCCCTCGATGGCGTCGACCAGCGCCTGCGCGTCGTCGCCCAGGTCGCCCTTCAGCAGCAGCGTCCGGGGCACGTCGCTCAGCGCGGCGTTGCGCTCGAACGCCACCTTGTCGCCGCTGCTGTTGGCGGCCTCGGCCTCGCAGTCGCGCAGCGTCGCGTTCTTGGGCAGGTCGCCGGCGAACAGCGCGCGGCGCGCCACGCTGGTGACGGTGGGCAGCGGGGCCAGCGCGCCGAACACCGCGCCGGTGGCGTCGAGCGCGCCGCGCAGCGCGCCGGAGGTCCGGGGCAGGCGCGGCGCGGCGATGTCGTGCAGGGCGTCGAGCACCGCGTGGAACGTCGAGACGTCGCAGCCATCGAGCACCACCAGCAGCACCCGCGCGTCGCTCTGCGTCAGCGGCGCCACCAGCGCGCGCGTCAGCAGGTGCAGCGGCATGCCGTCGGTCAGGCCGCCGCGGCCGTAGGCGCCGATCTCGGCCTCGGCCAGCCAGGCGGCGAAGGCCCGGTTCAGCGCGTCGCGCCGGCTCAGGTAGCGGGCCAGCACGGCGCGCGCGGCGGCGCGCAGCGGCTCGGGGGCCTGGGCGTCGCGGCGGCGCGCCTGGCGCGCCAGGCGGTCGGCCCAGGCCGTGTGGCCGCGCGCCAGCCGCGACCAGCCGGCGGCGTCCTCGCCGTCGCTCAGCGGCGCCGCCGCGAAGCGCGCCAGCCGCGCCAGCGCGTGCACCTGCGCGATCTGCTCGGCGTCGGCCTGCAGCGCCCGCTCGAGCGGGGCCAGCGCGTCCGGCGTGGGCGCCTGCCCGGCCTGCAGCGCCGCCGCGTGGTGTCTCACCGCGGCGTCGAACGCGGCACGCAGCAGCGGCGCGCGCGTGGCCTCGTCCGGGGTCAGCTCGAGCTGCGCCGCCCGCCCCTCGGCCTCGGCCAGCAGCGGGCGCACCGCCGCGGCGTCCTGCCGCCACGCCGCGCGCACGGCGGGCTCGACCAGGTTGCGCAGCGCCGCGCGGTCGTGGGGGCAGGGCACCCGCTCGATGCCGGCCAGCGCGCCGGCCTGCACCAGCGCGCGCAGGCCCAGGGGCGTCAGCGCCTCGGCCAGCAGCGTCGCGGCCACCGTCTGGCGCTCGATCAGCAGCTTGCGCAGCCCGCCCACGCCCTCGCGCGGCGGGCCCTCGACCAGCCACTCGGCCAGCATCTCGCTGGGCCGCCGCCGGTCGACAGGCGCGTCCAGCCCGGCGAGGATCTGCCGCAGGTCGTCCTCGGTGACGACGGGCCGCCGGAAGCTCCAGCGCCCGGCGCGCGCCGCGAAGCCTTCGGGATCGGCCATCACCGCGTCGGCCAGCGCGGCGTCGGTGATGTTCTCGCAGGGCCGCTCGGCGGCGGCGGCCACCAGATCGCGCGGGCCCAGCGTCAGCGCGCGCCGCAGCAGCGCCCGCTGCGCCAGGTCGAGGGGCAGGTCGAAGTCGGGCGGCACCACCGCCACCAGCCGCGGGTGCTCCATCAGCGCCGCCCGCAGGCTCAGCTCGCCGCCCACCGCGGCCAGCGCCCAGCGCCCGGCGCCCACCTCGAGCTCGGCGGGCAGATCGGCCAGCATCGGGTGCGCGCGCACCAGCACCAGCGCGCTCGGCGCCTCGGGGTGCGCGCTCAGTTGCCGGCGCAGCAGCCAGGCCAGGGGGCGGGCGCCCAGCACGCTCACGGGACGTCCTTCCGCCGCACGGTGAGCGTGATGTCGAAGCGATCACCCTCGAGCGTCGCCAGCGCCTGGCGCAGCAGCGCGAGCACCTCGCCCTCGGCGGCGCCGCGGGACACGCCCGCGGCCTTCTTGCTCGATTCGTGGTCGGGGTTCGGCGGCGGTGGGGGCGGCGGCGGCGGATCGGTGATCGGCCCGATCAGCCCGTCGGCCACCGCCTGCGCCTTCTCGGCCAGCGCCGGCGCGAACTTCGCCAGGGGCCGCGACACGGGATCGCGCAGCAGGTTCGCCCGCGCCGTCACCACCTCGGTCCGCTGCGCCGCGGTGCCCCGCGTCGCCACCGTCTTGAAGGCGATGCGCGCGTTGTCCAGCGTGGTCAGCGCGTTCCGCTCGGCGGGCAGCGGCTCGAGCCGCTCGGTCGAGCTGCCGGGATCGTCCGGCGCGTCGGGATCGGGCGTCAGCCAGGCGTAGTCGGCCGCCCGGTCGGTGCCGTGCAGCGCCGCCAGCAGCCGCGTGCGCGCGACGTGTGTGTCGGCCTGCTCGATGCCCTGCAGGTCGGCGGCCAGCGAGCGCAGCGTCTGCGCCCGGTGGCTGTCGTCGACGCGCACGTCGGCCTCGACACAGGCGTCGCGCAGCGCGCTCGCCACGCGCTCGACGTGCTGGCGCAGCCGTTTCGCCGCGCCGGCCGCGTCGCGCGACAGCTTCGACTGCTCGGGCACCGAGGGCACGTCGCGCCGCCCGGTCACCCCCAGCAGCCGCTTCGCGATCGCCCGCGCCTTGTCCCAGGTGGGGTGGTCGACCACCTCGGCCTTCACCAGCTCGTCGTCGTCCTTCACCCCGCCCAGGCTGTCGACCGTCAGCCCCTGCCCCCGCCGCACCGCCTCGTAGCCCTCGACCTGCAGCAGGTAGTACGCGAAGAACTGGAACACCTCGTCGGTGAACCCGAAGCCCTGCTTGCCCTCGCCGGCCAGCATGGCGCGCAGGTCGCCGGCGCGGAACCGCGTGCGCTGCCCGATGAACTGGTGGATGGCCCCGAGGAAGCTGCCGTCGGTGCGCGGCGTCACCGAGCTGCTGCCGGCGTACACGATCTCGAGCGGCACCCCGTAGGCCTCGACCACCTCCATCTCGGCGCCGCGCAGGTCGACCGGCTGCCCGGTGACCGCCGCCCGCACCACCCAGTCGGCGAGCTGGCCCAGCTCGCGCGCCCGCAGCCGCCGCTTGAACCGCGGGTGCCGCGGATAGCGCCGGTCCAGCACCTCGCGCGCCAGCGCGTCGAGCACCGTGCGCGGATCCTTGCCCGCGTGCGTCACCCCGTCCAGCAGGTCGCTGCAGGCGTGCACCTCGCCCTCGTCCAGGTAGCACCGCCGGATGGCTTCGCCCAGGATGCTCACCTGGTTGGCCTGGAAGGACTCCAGCGCCCGCGCGATCTGCTCGGCCTCGCGCGGCGCGTAGTCGGCCAGGTAGCGCCGCTGATCGCCCCGCACCTTCTCGATGGCCGCCGCCTGGTCGAGCGCCTGCCGCTCGGTGTCGGTGAAGTGCGCGGGCAGCCAGGCCAGCGTCCACTGTCGCTTGCGCTCGCGCGCCCGCTGCAGCGTCGCGATGTCGTCCTGCCGCGTGCAGGTGGTGTCTTCGTCGAAGGGATAGTCCACCAGCAGCAGATAGCTCGCGTCGCCCGGCTCGAACTCGTTCTGCGTGCCGGCGTAGGTCAGCTTGCGCACGTTGGCCAGGTGCACCCGGCCCGCCCGCGGGGTGCCGCGCCAGTCCACGGTGTGGCGCGCCTCGGTCAGCGTGCCCAGCTTCAGCCCGAGCTGGTCGTCGAGCAGGCGCCGGCAGAACGCGAACCGATCCGCGTGCACCACGTCGGCCTGCGCCCGCTTCAACACCGCCTCGATGTTGATGCTCTCGGTCTTGATCGCGATGAACGGATCGTTCTCGTCGCCGGTGAGCTGCACCTGCGGGTCGCGCGTGGCCAGCAGCCGGAACAGATCGCGCACCTTGCTCTGGCCCGTGCGTTCGGTCATGAAGCGCACGTCGCTCTGGTTCAGCCGCAGCAGCGTCGAGGCGGTGATGCGCGTCGACAGCGCGCTGCCGTCGGGGAAGTACTTCCGATCGCTCAGCTGGCACAGCAGCACCGTGCGCACGAGCTGCTGCAGCTCGCGCGGCTGGGTGCCGGCCTTCGAACGCACCACGTCGTCGATCTTGCCCTCGAGCCGCTGATAGGCGTCGGCCGACAGCGCGAACCGCTGCGCCAGCGACGACTTGCGCTGGCGCACGTGGTCGACGTTGTCGGCCACGAACAGGATGTCGTACAGCGCGCCCACCGGCACGAACTGCCCCACCTCGAGCTCGCGGTGCGCCTCGAGCAGCCCGTACAGCGCCGCCATGGCCGTCCGGCTGCGCGATAGCGCCTGCGTCACGTCCACCAGCACCCGCAGCAGCGCGGGGTGGAAGGGGTACAGCTTGCGCACGAAGGCCAGGTCGTGATCGCCCGACAGCGCCCGGATGGCCGGCGCGTGCTTCTGGAACGCCTTGTTCACCTCGTCGTCGAACGCTTCCCGCGCCTCGGCCCGCGGCTTCAGCACCCGCCGCGCCGCCACCTCGAACAGATCCTGATCCTCCAGCTCGAGCGAGGGCGAGAACCGGTTCGAGATGAACCCGAGCTGCTCGTGAAACCCCTGCTCGGACAGGTCTTCGGGGCAGGTCATGCGGATGTCCTGCTGCACCGCCACCGCCACGAAGAAGGGCACCGTGCGCGCCAGCTTCTGGTCGTGGTCGACCAGCGCCGACAGCACGTTGATCTGCTCGACGTACTCGTGCCGCGCCTTGCCCCGAATCCAGATGATCAGCTCGTCCACCAGCCAGACGATGCCGTCGTAGCCCAGCCCCTTCGCGTGCTCGGCGATGCGGTGGAAGCCCTGCTCGGCCTTCACCCACAGGTCTTCGGGCCGCACCGTGCGCTGGCCGTGGTCGCGCCACTGCAAGAGGCGCGCGGCCAGGTCGAGCTGCTTGCCCAGGTCGCCGTCCCACCCGCGCCGGAAGAACCCCTCGGACGGCACCGCCCCGTCTTCCACCGCCTGCGCGATCAGCGCGTCCAGCCCGCCCAGCCGCTCGGCGTCCTTCTCGATCAGCCGGAACACCTGCTCCTGATCGGTGAACACCAGCCGCGCGTCGCCTTCGGGCAGCGCGTCGTTGAACGCCTCGTACAGCCCCTGCACCAGCGACGCCTTGCCCATCATGTTCAGGCGCACCACCAGCGTCCGCCGCCGATCCATCCACGGGTGGTTCGCCCGCAGCTTGCTCAGCGCGGGATCGCCCACGTCGTACACCGTCTCGTCGCGCTCGAACATGCGCCCCAGCACGGCCATCAGGTGGCTCTTGCCGCTGCCGAACGTGCCGTAGATGTAACGGCCCATGTCCAGGCCCTGGGCGAACCGCTTGCCCACCGTGTCGAGCATCTTGTCCAGCCGCTCGAACACGTTGTCGGCCACCACGAACTGCGCCAGATCGCGGCGCACCCGCTCGGGGTCGCGCGTGTCCAGCCGCGTGATGAACTCGTCGAGGTCGACCACCTCGGGGATCTCGAGCGCCTCGTGAATGCGCATCGGTCGCGGCCTCCGCTCAGTCGTTCAGCGTGAAGCGCCGGCGGTTGCCGCGGCCCTTCACGGCCAGGTCGCCCGAGGCGACCAGATCGTCCAGCACCACCTCGAGCCGGTCGGCGGGGCCGGTCCACAGATCGGCCAGCGCCTTCAGCGGCACGGGCGCCGTGCGCGTGTCGGCCAGGGGCAGCCCGTCGCCCGCGTCGAGCAGCGCGAGCTGCTGCCCGCTGGGCGGCCGCAGCCGGTGCACCATCCGGATGATCTCGGCCCGCTCCTCGACGGTGGCCCCGTCGGGGCGCGCGGCCTCGGCCGTGGTCGACAGCGTCCGCTTGCCCGCGTGCCACTCGCGCCACGCCGTGCCCACGTCGCAGGGGCATTTCTTCTGCCCGCAGGCCTCCTGCGCCAGCGCCCGCAGCTCGTCGGCCTCGGCGGCGTCGCCCCAGCGCCGCAGATCGTCCAGGCTCTCCCACAGCCCCACCGTGGCGCCGCACCGCCGCGGATCGTCCATCGTCGGCGGGGGCAGCGGCTGCGTGGCGTCGGTCTCGACCAGCGTGAACGCCTCGACCTGCGCCATGGCCCGCGCGCGGTCGCGCCAGCCGTTCCACCCGTAGCGCGCGGGGAAGACGTCGGCGTACAGCACGAAGCGCTCGCGCGGCACGTTCAGCTTGCCGCGCACGCCGAAGTACCGATCGTCGCAGAAGTCGCCCTTGGCGAACTGCGGGGGCAGGGGGATCTTCACCTTCTCGCCGGCGTCCTCGCGATCCTGCAGCGCCCACACCTCTTGCCACGTGCGCAGCTTGCGCAGCCCCTCGTCGGTGTAGACGCGGAAGATGTTGTCGGGCACGGCCTCGGCCCGCAGCAGGTCTTCGGCCAAGAGCGTCAGATCGACGTCGGCGGTGCCGGCGTACACCGCGGCCACCGCGGGCACCCGCGCGTCGTCGCGCCAGGCGTTGGCGATCTGCTCCAGCCGCCAGGGCACGGGCTCGCTCAGCGGCCCGGCGGGCCGGTCGTCGGCGGCCGGCGCGAACAGATCCTCCAGCCGGTCCAGCAGCCAGGCGCGCGCGGCCTTGCGCGCCTCGTCGTCCAGGTCGGGCGTCTGCCAGCGGCGCTTGAACTGCGGCTGCTCGATGAGCGTGATGGCCGGCACCTGCGCGATGGCCCGCAGGCGCGCGGCCCACAGCGCCCGGGTGTCGGCGTCGTAGGTGTCGGGCAGGTCGGTCACCTCGGCGTGCCCGTGCCGGCTGAACCACGCGCTGCGCTCGTCGGGCTCGCAGGCGGCGTTGTGGCGGGCCAGCACGATCTCGAAGGGCCGGTGCCCCGGCGCCAGCGGCACCACGGTCTGCGGCGTGCGCACCGGCATGTCGCTCAGCAGGCCGTAGCTGCCATAGGTCAGCCAGTCCAGCTCCTCTTGCAGCGCCACCATCCGGTGCGTCAGCGCCCGGTAGCGGGCGCGCGCGGCGGCCAGCGTCTCGGCCAGCGTGGCGGGCGTCCAGTCGCCGCCGGCCAGCACCGCGGCGGGCAAGCAGGCCGCGCGCTGCTGCGCGGCGTCGTCGAGGGCGCGCGCCAGGTCGACGCGGGCGCCGCGGTCGCGATCGGTGATGGGGGCGCGCTGGAGTTTGGTGGAGTCGTACTCGAAGAAACGCTCCCACTCTTCGGCAGCGATGCCGCCACCGATGCCGCCGTTGCCCTTGTCGAAGAACACCTGCTTCATCCAGAAGCCGAGCGTGCTGCTGTTCAGCAGGCCGAGCAGGTCGAGGTGGTCGGCCAGCGTCGCGTCGGCGGGCAGCTTGATGACCGGGGCGGTGCGGTTGAAGACCTTGCCGCCGCGGTCGAGGACGAAGTGGTTGTGGGTGGCGACGAAGGCCTGGACGATGGTGAGAGGCGTGCGGAGCTTGCCGGTCGTGAGACGGCCGTACTCATACCAATTGAGTCCAGAGGCGACCTTCGACTTGCTTCCAAACATCAGAGCGGACGCAAGGCGCGCGCGATAGTCCCACAAGAACCGATAGCTACTGGATGTCGGCTCGAGTTCAGGAGAAAGGGTCTCATCGTATGGAAAGACAGCGAGGTCGCAGCGATCAACGCTGTAGTCTCGTACGCGGTCCCCGGTGACCATCTCACGGAGATTGGACGGACTAATCAGATGGTGCCGCCAGTGGCCGTCCGGAGCGACATAGACGTCGTCCTGCAGCGTAAATGAAGTGATGCCCATCGAGTCGACCGTCGCGGCGCCGTTGTTTTCCTCCAAGAGCCTCTGCAACTCGGGCGCCCCACCCCCGTTCACGTTCCACGGATGCTGCCCGTACTCCCGACGCTCATAGACACTCACCGTCACGAACGGCGACGCATCGCTCGGCGCCCGCCCCGCCTCGACGATCGCCCGCCACACCTTGCCCTCGGCCGGCACCGCCGGCGCCGACGGCTCGCCCCGCTTGCCCCCCACCACCCGGATCGTCCCGCTCACCGGCGCCTGCGCGCGGCCGATGAGCACGACGGTGGGCGTGCCGTGGCCGGGGATGTACGCGCCGCTGGTGTCGACGATGTCGGTCAGATCCCAGCGGGGCAGCACCTGCTCGACCAGCGACACGCCGAAGCTGCGCTTCATGAAGGCGTTGCCGGTGATCTGGCCGACGAAGGCGCCGGGCGCGCCCAGGGTGAACAGGCGCTCGGCGAAGGGCGCGGCCAGCCCGTACTTGCCGGTGGCCGACTCGGGCCAGAAGGCGCGGTAGTCGGTGCGCTTGGCGGGATCCTTGGGCGTGACGTAGGGCGGGTTGCCCACCACGACGTGGAAGGCGCGGCCCAGGAAGTCGGCGTTGGCGGCGCGCTCGGCGGCGGTGGCGTAGCGGGCCAGGCGCTCGGCGCCGAACATCTCCTGCTGGCCGTGCGGCCCCTCCCAGGGCACCAGCGAGTCGAGCACGCGCAGGTGCACCGGCAGGGCGGCCAGCCGCGCCAGGTCGCGCTCGCCCGTGCGGGCGCGGGCCTCGAGCAGCAGGCGGAAGCGGGCGATGTGCACGGCGTGGGGGTTCAGGTCGCAGCCGTACACGCTGTCGAGCGCGCGCTCGGCGGCGGCCCAGGCGTCCAGGCCGCGGGCCTGCCACCCGTCGGCGAGGCGGTGGAAGGCGCCGATGAGGAAGTGGCCGCTACCGCAGGTGGGGTCGATGACGCGGAAGGCGTCGCCGGCCGCGTGCAGGTCGGCCGGGTCGAACACCTCGAGGGCCGGCGTCAGGGTGTGATCGAGGATGTAGGCCTCGACGAAGTCGGGCGTCTGCAGCAGCGCGAAGCGCTTCTTCACGTCGGGGTCGAGGTCCTGGTACAGGTCGCCCAGGAACCGGCTGTCGAAGTCGCCGCCCGACCAGTCGTACAGCAGGTTGCCCGCGCCGTCCTCGGCGTGCCACAGGTCCCACACGGCCTGACAGTGGGCGGCGTCGGGCAGGGGCAGCTCGTCGTCGCGCGGCGCGAACAGATCGGGGAAGTCGACCGCCAGGTCGCGGAAGGTCCACGCCAGGTAGTCGCGCACGCCCAGCGCCGGCGCCACGTCGCGGAAGGCCGCGTAGCCCCGCTGCCCCCGGATGCGCGGGGGATCGAGCAGGTTCAGATCCTCCAGCACGCGCACGTACAGGGTGCGCAGCAGGAACTGCACCGCCGAGCGCCCGGCCAGCACGCGCGCGAAGTCGTCGAAGCCCCCGCCCGTCTCGGCCTGCGCGTGCAGCGCCTGCGCCCACGCCTTGCGCGGCCCCCGCGCCGCCTTCAGCCCCGCGGCCGCGATGCCCTTCTCGAGCTTCTGCAGCGCCTTCAGCAGCGCGGGATACGCGTCGGACTTCATCGGGCCTCCAGGGGGGCGGCGGCGGGGTGGGGCAGCACGGCATCGTCTCTCATGGCACGGGGACGCCCAGCGCGTCGCCGATGCGGCGCGCCAGGTTCAGGAAGTCCTGATAGCAGGCCCGCACGGCGTCGAGGTGCGCGCCCCGGGCGCCGTCGGCCTGCTGAAGCTGGAACATCGGCTTGCGTGCCGTCATGGCGAGCGGCATGAGGCTTCGATAATGCTTCAGGGCCGCCATGCGCAGGGGGTCGGCGTCGGGGCTCGGGACCGCGCCGCGCTGGTCGAGCACCGCTTCGCGGTAGACCCGCGGGATCTGTGCGATCCAGTCGTCGTAGGCCTTCACGGGCCGGCTGTCCCGCACACCGAAGCTCATCAGCACATAGCCGATGGGCTGCATCTGACCCTTCGGCAGCGGCACCGACGCGTCCTTCAGCTCCGCGACGCGCTTGTCCCACCCCTGGCGCCAATCGCGCAGGGTGGGCCCCAGGTTCTCCATGCCCTGCAGCGAGAACAGGTCGGGCGCGATGGGCAGCACGATGTGGTCCGAGGCGAGCAGCGCGGCGCGGTTGAGCGGGCCGAGGTTGGGGCCCATGTCGATCAGGACGATCTGCGCGCCGACCTGGTCGGCCGCGTCCGCGATCAGGCGGTGGAAGGCCGACATGACCCGGAACGCGCCGACCTCGCCGGTCAGGCACTTCGCCCAGTTCTCGGCGAGCAGGTCTTCGAAGCGCGACAGGCCGAGATCGCCCACCAGCAGGTGCAGGTTGGGCGCCACGGGCTCCACGTGGGGCGATGCGACGTCTCCGCTGCGATCCATCAGAGGACGCACGGCCGCGTACACGGTCTGGTGGGCGTCCCACAGCGCCTTCACGCGCTGGTCGGTGACGAAGAACGACGTCAGGTTCGACTGCGGGTCGAGATCCGCCGCCAGCGTCGGGACGCCGCGGTCGGCGAACATCCACGCCAGGTGCGAGACGAGCGAGGTCTTGCCGACGCCGCCCTTGTTGTTGAAGAAGGCGAGCGGGTTCACGCTGGCCTCCGCCGGATCACCACCGCGAACGCGCGGTCGTCGATGTCGAACTCGGCGGGCGGGTTCCCGTTCGCGGCGAGGGCCGCCTGGGCGCGCTGGATGCCGTAGCCGAACTTGTTCACGTAGGCGAGGGCCTTCATGGCCTCGGCGATCACCGGATTTCGGTAGTCGTTCCGCTTCTCGAGCGTGGCGGGGGTGACAATGCCGTACAGGCCCCCCGGGTTCTGGACTTCGACGCGGTCGGCGAACCAATAGAAGCGGACCGGCGCGTTGGACTGATAGTCACGGTGGATGATGGCGTTGAGGAACAGCTCCCGCAGCGCGGTCTCCGGGTAGTCCGCGACCGTCCGTTCGCGGAAGCCGTCCCCCTCGGTGGGGGCCGCACGGTTGTGCGCCTTCAGCTTCTGGACGACCGTTTCGATGACCGTTTGCAGATCGCCCGACACCGACAGCTCGTCATCCGGACGGTCCGTCATCGTGTCCCCCGGAAAATGGAGGAACGTCACCGACGCGCCGGGCAGGTGATAGAGCGGATTGGTGCCGAACAGCAGCAGGCCGGCGACGGTGGGCGCGCCGCGCTCGACGTCGAAGAACCGGAGCGACGCGAGCCGCTCTTCGACGGTGCGGTGGTTCGCCGCGACGACCTCGGGCGAGACGACGCTCGCGTGGTAGTCCGCGAACAGACGCAGCGACAGGTCGTCGAGGGTCGCGCCGGCGACCGGATGCACGTCGAAGGTGGCTGCCCGCGCCGTGCGGCGTTCGGACAGGATCCGCTCTTCCTGCTCGCTGGCGTCGCCGCGCCGCGGACCGATGCGGATGCAGACTCTGCCCTTGTATCGAACCGGTGGAAGGTCCGACGGGTCGACCTCCACCACCGCGACCTCGCCGCCGTCGAGCACCAGGCGCTGCACCCGGAGGGACGGCAACGGCAGGATGTTGCCGTCGGAGCGCAGCGCCCCGAGGTTCTGCAGCAGCTGGTCGGTCACCGTGAGGCCGGCCAGGCTGCCGTCGTCCCGCGCCCCCACGATCAGCACGCCGGGCTGCCGGTGTCCGGGCATGTCGTTGGCGAAGGCACACACGGCCCGCGAGAATTTGTCCGTGTTGTTCGTGGACTCCGTTCGCTCGACGCGGTCGGACTCCAGGTCGGCGAGCAGGGCGAGCACGTCTTTCTCGCTCAGCATGGCGTCTCCGTGGGGCGCAGGGCGTCTCTCATCGACTCGGTTCGCGGCCAACGTTCGCCCGCGCAGGTCACGCGTCGCTCGAATCGTACAGTGAGGCCGCGCCGGGCAGCGCTCTGTGCACGCCTATCGAGCTTCGAGCGTTCGTGGCGGACGCTCTTCCGCCGCGCAGCATCGCTGATCATCGGGCCTCCAGGGGCGCGGTTGCGGGGTGGGGCAAACGCTTGAATGGGCAAGTTGCTGTTTCTGCGTTCCTTTTTTCTAGGCGAGCGCGCTGGGTGCGGGTCGGAGGAAGATGGAACATCACGCCCATACCGGCACATGGCGGGCGAAGCGGCGGACTGCCCCACGCTGGCGTCCGGCTCGACCTTGGATAGGGAGACAACCTCTGTGCGCTGGGGCCATGTGTCGCTCACGGGTGCTCGCGCTCGGGGGTGGTGTACTTCTGCTCGGGATGGTTGGGCATCTCGGGGATGGTGTAGGTCAGGAGGCCCGCCTCGAGCATCGGCCCGAGGTGCAGGCGGACGAGGTTCTTCGGATCGCGGTCGTCGAGAAGATGCGCCAGCTCGCGCGCGGAGCTGGGTCGCCGGGCGCAGATGGAGACGATCAAGCCGCGGAGGACGTCCCGACGCGGCCGCTTGCCGGCCTGCTCCATGCGCCGCCGGATGTCCGGATCGAGCTGGTGCACTTCGAGCGGGGGGTGGTGTACATCCGCCTGGGGGTGGTGCACTTCCGCGTCGAGGTGGTGTACTTCGGCGCGGTCGGGGAGGCCGAGGGCGGGGCCGGCCACGTAGTAGGTGCGGCTGCCGGCGCCCTTCATGCTCAGCAGATCGAGGTCGCGGAGCCGCCGCAGGTGTGCCGAGGCGGTGAGGGTGTCGACTCGATTGACGGCGCGGTACGCGGTGTTGTCGACCGCCCCCATCTCGCGGAGGAAGACCAGAGCGCGCGACTCTTCGTCGCTCAGGCGCTCGGCCGTCAGGCTGCCGAGCCAATCGAGATCGTCGGCCGTCAGGAAGTGGTGAAAGAGGAACGTCGCGACGAAGTGGTCGGGGCGGCGGCTGGACTCGAACGTCGGTGGTGCGAGGTCGCGCGCGACCATCAGCGCGCGCATCGCGCGGATGCCGCTGCCCTTGGTCTCGGCCAACTGCACCTCGTGCAGCACGGCGGCGATGCGCGGGTTGCGGGCCTCCGATCCGGGCTCGCCCAGCTGCTCCTCGGCTTTCAGTGAGTGACCCGGGTTCCGGACTTCGAGGCGATTGGCGTAGCGCAGGATCTGAATCGGACCGTGGATGCGGTAGCTGCGGTGCATGACGGCGTTGACCACCGCCTCGCGGATGACCCGGACCGGCAGGATGGTCTCGTCCTGACGCAGAGCGTCGCCCTCGGGCAGCGAGAACGACACGGGCAGGTCGTCCCGGACGGCCGCGATGGCCCGGCGCGCTGCGATGATCAGCGACGCACGGATCTCGATGGTGTCGAAGCGACGATCCGGATCCTGGACCCACTCTCGGCCCGGCACGCGAATGTAGTCGATGCGCATCATCGGGAAGCAGCGCCGCAGGGCCATCGTCGTGCCGAAGAGGAGCAAGCCCGCGACGGTCGGACAGAGTCGCTCCTCGTGGCGAACGACCGCGCCCAGCGCGCGAAGGAGATCGTCGTCGCTCCAGAGAAGCTCTTCGGCGACGGGGTTGGCCTGCGCGCGCAGCTCTCGGTACAGCCGCACGGCTTCGGGGTCGAGATCGCTCAGGTCGGCGTCCGCAACGAGGGTCTGATCGTAGGTGGCGATCTGATGCCCCTGGTACAGCGCGACCAGGTCGTCGTCGGTTCCCTCCTGGTCGGTGGAACCCACGCGACGGAAGGCACCCCGTGGAAGACCGAGCGCCTTCAGGTAGAGGGGCTTGTCGGTCGCGGACGCCTCGGCCACGAAGACGACGAGCACCGGCTGACCCTCGACGGACTCGACCGCGATGACGGGCCGAATCGGACGGTTGAACGCCGTCGCGCACTGAGACGCGAGATCGCTCTGTGCCTGGTCGGGGTGTTGCACGCCGACGACCTCGTAGGTGCGCACCGCAGGGCCTGTCGGGGCGGTCGCCGCGACGCCCAACAGCAGGTAGCCGCCGCCGAGGCCGGGCTCGTTGGCGAACGCGCACACCGTCTCGAGCACCGAACGGTCGATGCGCGTGGCGCGCTTGGCCTCGATGCCGTGGGATTCGTCGAGAGCGCGGAGCTCCGCGAGCAGCGATGTAGCGCTTCGCATCATGCGGCGCTCCGAGCCGGGCTCGTCCGCGCAGGCGAATCATCGAGCACGGTCGGCTCCTTCCCGCACCACCAGGGCGGCCATGTCCGGGGTGTAGGGCAGGGGGTACTTCTCGTTCAGGCGGACGCGGCCGTCGTGGATGCCGCCGGGCAGGGCCAGCACCAGCAGGCCCAGGCGGCCGCCGCGGGCGCGCTCGTACAGGCCGCCGAGCCACTCCATCAGGCCCAGGGGGCCCAGCAGGGCCGGGCGGGCGAGCACGGTGACGGCGCCGCGGCGGGCGGCGCCCTCGCCGACGATGGCGGCGTCGAGGGCGGCGACGACCTCGGCGTGGGTCCAGCGCAGGTCGGCGCCGGGGCGGCGCTCGAGGTGCAGGGCGTCGGTCCACAGGTCGTGGGCCCGCAGGGCGGCGACGATGGTGCGGTCGACGTCGACCACGCGCACCTTCTCGTGGCCCAGGGCGGCGCGCAGGGCGTCGGCCAGGGTGTCGCACAGGGCGTGGTGGCGGCCCAGGGGCAGGGCGGCGACGCGGAAGCCGCCGGTGGCGACGGCGGGCAGCAGGGGGGCGACGTCGAGGGTGTCGTCGGCGCCCAGGGGCGTGGGGGCGACCTCGACGTCGACGACGGGCTCGACGTGGGCGGCGGGGCGCTCGCGGTCGAGGGGCACGACGCGATCGGCGTCGAGGGCGAGCCCCACGGCGGCCAGCTCGGCGGGCAGGTCGACCGGGGGCAGGACGCCGCCGAAGTAGGCGTCGAGGGCCGCGCGCAGGTCGGCCAGGGTGCCGCCGGGCTGCAGGGCGGCGCGGCGGGCCTCGAGGGCGTCGGCGAAGCCGACCGGCGGGGTGAACAGGGCCTCGTCGGTGGTCTGGGCCAGGTCGGGGCACAGGGTCAGGGTGGCCTGCAGCAGGGCCTCGTCGTCGGCCTGCCAGCGGCGCAGGGTGGCGCTGCGCTGGCGGCGGGCGGCGTGCTCGGCCACCAGCTCCCGGGCCTCGGCGCGGGGCAGGGCCGGGCGGCGGGCGGCCGAGGCCAGGGCGTCGCGCAGGGCGTACAGGTCGTCGGGCGTCCAGGGCGGGCGGGCGACGACGTCCAGGGACGCGAGGTCGGTGGCGCGGCCGTCGGGCTGCAGCAGGACGGCGCCCAGGCGGGCGTAGCCGAGGGCCGAGGCGGGGCCGTCGGCGGGCAGGGCCGACGCGAGGGCGCGGGCGGCGGCGTCCAGCGAGGCGAAGCCGGCGCGGGGCAGGGCGTCGCGCAGCGCGGCGCGCAGGACGGCGCCGTGCGAGGCCGCGGCGCGCAGGGGCGCCAGGTCGAGCGTCTGGCTGACGCGCTGGCGCGACAGGTCGAGCAGGGCGGCGGCCTCGGAGGCGCCGCGGGCGAGGCCGTCCTGCAGGCCGAAGACGGCGGCGAGGGGCGCGTAGGCGGCGCCCAGCTCGGCGCGCAGGGCGGCGTCCAGCTCGGCCAGGGTGGCGGGCCGCGGGGTGTCCTCGGCGAGGCGGGCCAGGGCCTCGCGCAGCCGGGTGATCTTGCCGTCGCCCACCGAGGGGATCTTGCGCAGGGTGCTGTGGGGCAGGGCGGCCAGGGCGCCGATGGTCAGCACGCCCATCTGGCGCAGGGCGGCGCGCAGGCGGCCGGTGAGGGCGTCGCCCAGGTCGGTCAGCGGGCGGGTGTCCTCGACCAAGCCGGGGTAGAGCACCGGCGGGGGCGCCGCCGGGCGCGCGGGGGCGACGGTCGCGGCGCCGAGGGCGTCGCCGACGGCGGTGATCAGGCGGCGCAGCTCGGCCAGCGTCTTGCGGCCGACGTTGCGCAGGTCGCGCAGGTCGTCGGGGCTCAGGCGCGGGAGCTGGCCGGCGGTGGTGACGCCCAGGCGGGTGAGGGCGCCGTGGGCGCGGGCGCCCAGGGGGAGGGCGTCGAGGGGCGTGTCGGCGGCCAGATCGGCGGGCAGCAGCAGGGCCGGCGTCTGGCCGGTTGCCGGGGCCAGCGGGACCGCGGACGACGATGGCTCGGCGGGGGCCGAGGGCCGGGCGGGCTGCTCGGCGGGCAGCTCGAAGGCGGCGGCCCAGGCGGCGGCGGCCGCGGCGGCGTCGGCCGGGCGAGCGTCCCGGTCCGGCGCCAGGCCGGCGCGCACGGCGTCGAGCAGCCGGGCGGCGATCGCGGGCGGCAGGGTGTCGGGCAGGTCGTCCGCCTCGAGGCGCGGGGGGTCCTGCAGGCTGGGGCGGCCGGCGAAGGGGTGCAGGCCGGTCAGCAGCTCGTACAGGGTCAGCCAGGCGGCGTACAGGTCGTCGCGGGGCTGCCAGGCGCCCACGTCGTAGAGGGCGGGATCCTTGTAGGTGGCGCTGCCCAGGGTCAGCCGGTGGCTGTCGCCGATGAGGCAGGCCAGGCCCAGGTCGATCAGGGTGGGGCGGGCGTCGGGGACGGTCAGCAGCAGGTTCTCGGGCTTGACGTCGCGGTGGACGTAGCCGGCGGCGTGCAGCGCGCCGAGGGCGCCGAAGACGCCCTCGCCCAGCGCGCGGGCGGCGTCGGCCGAGAGGGGATCGCCGGCGCCGGCCCAGGTGCGGGCGTCGACGCCGTCGACCAGATCGAGCAGCAGCATCAGGCCGCCGTCGACGGGCTCCCGGCTGTGGTAGCGCACCAGGTGCGGGTGGGTGACGGCGCGCAGGACATCGCCCTCGCGGCCCAGATCGTCGGCGTGCTCGGCGTTGGCGATCTTGGCGACGAAGGGGCGGCCGTCGACGGTGTGGCGCACGCGCCAGTTGGTGCTGGTGCTGCCGTCGCCCAGGTGGGCCTCGAGGACGTAGACGCGGGCGACGTGCTGGCCGGGCTCCCAGGTGACGCGGACGGGCGGGGGCGGCGCCTGGCTGACCTGGCGCAGGATGTCGAGCACGTCGTCGAGCTCGGGCCGGCTGACCGGATCGGGGTCGAGCAGCAAGCGGACGATGGCGGTCAGGTCGTCGGGGGCGGGGGCCTGCCCGACGTGCAGGGCGGGCACCGTGTAGGGGCGCAGGGCGTCCTCGGCGCGGTCGAACAGGGGGTGACCGTTGAACAGCTCGAACAGGGTGGCGCCCAGGGCGAAGCGATCGCTGCGGCGGGTGGCCTCGCCGGTGCGCAGGTACTCGGGGGCCATGCAGCGGGTCGAGGCGTCGGCCAGGTCGGTGCTGGTGACCGTGGGGATGGACTCGGACAGGTCGCGGGCCAGCTCGAGGGCGCACAGGCGCACCTCGGCGGCGCTGCGCTGGTTCGAGACGAGGACGGCGTCGGGCGACAGGCGGCGGTGGACGATCTGCCGGTCGTGCAGCCACTTGAGGCCGCGGGCCAGGCGCTCGGCGACGGCGAGGCGGTCGTCGAGGTTGGGATCGTGGCGGGCCACCCAGCCGGCCAGGGGCATGAGGTTGGCGGTGTCCTCGAAGGGCAGCAGATAGGCCTCTTCGGGCTCACCCACGCGGGCCAGGTCGAAGCTGGCCAGCAGGTGGGGGCCGCCGCGCAGGCGCTCGAGCAGGTTGGCCTCGCGGCGGGCGCGGTCGCGCTCGCGCTCGCGGACCTCGTGGGTGCTGCCGCGCACGGGGTAGACGTGCAGGGTGCGGTGCTGGTCGGCCAGGTTGGTGGCGCGCCAGGCTTCGTAGAAGGCGCCGTCGGGCTGGTCGAGGCGCTCGATGAGGGTGTAGTCGCCCAGGCGGTTGCGCCAGCGGGCGGGGGCGCCGTCGCTGAACAGGCGCTCGGCCGCGCGGTAGGCGGCGCGGTCGAGGCGGCGACCCTCGAGATCCCAGCGGGCGGGGTCGGTGAGGGCGGGCAGGACGTCGCGGCGGGTGACGACCAGGCTGGCGAAGTCGGTGTCGAGGTCGAGCCGGGCGTCGGCGCCGGTGACGTAGACGAAGCCCTGGACGAAGACGCCGTGGGCGCCCGCCGAGCGGAGCTGGCTGGCCAGGATGCGGGCCTTCTTCAGCACCAGGTTGGTCGGGGCGTGCACCAGGGCGCCGTCCTCGAGCTCCCAGCGATCGCGGTTGCCGGCGATGCGGCCGGACCACGCCTTCAGCTCGACCGTGAAGACGGCGTGCGGGGCGATGATCAGCAGGTCGTGCTCGTAGCTGCCGCCGGTGCGGCCGGTGGACAGCTCGACGTTCGAGTAGACGACGTAGGGATCGGGCAGTTGGGCGACCAGGTGACGGATGGGCGCGCGCTCGTTCGAGTGCGCCTTGCCGACGGCGACGTGCTTGGCGGGCATCAGGGCGTCCCCGGGTGCAGGCGCGGGCGGCCGGCGAGGAAGCCCGCGCGCAAGACGCCGGCGCGGACGCCGGCCTCGATGCAGGTGTCGGCCGTCAAGGGCGGGACAGCGAACAGGCGGGCGGCGCGCGACTGCCGGGCGGCCCAGGCGGCGTCGCATTCGGGCAGGTTCGCGACGCGCAGCTCGTGGGCCACGAGCCAGGCGAAGGCCACGGCATCCGGCTGACCGCGGCGCACGTAGGTGTCGCGGGCCGTGTTGCCGCGCAGCTCGAGGACGCCGAGGCGGGCGAGGTTGCGCTGGATCTGCGAGCGGGTCTTGTCGACCGACTGGGGGCCGGTGCCGGGCTTCAGGTGGCGATCGAGCAGGGCGGCCCAGGCGTCGTCGGTGACCCGATCGACGTCGCGGGGGGCCAGGGGGCGCTCGGCGGCCTCGAGCTGGGGGTGGACGATCTCGTCGAGGGCGACGGTGATCCAGGGCTGGTCGAACAGGGCGCGGCCGTGCAGCAGGGTGTCGCGGCGGCCGGGTGTGCCGTCGTGGATCAGGCGCAGGTAGACGGTGTCGGCGATGGAGTCGCCCTCGACGTCGAGCAGGCGCTCGCGGGTGAGGCGGATGAGCTCGGTGCGGCGGGCGCGGCCGGGCTGGGGCAGGCGGTCGTGGGCCTGCTGCGCCCAGTCGTCGAGGTGCATGCCCGGCTGCGCCAGCTCGAGCAGCAGCAGGGCGTCGTCCGGGTTGAGCGTGCGCGTCCAACTGGTGAGGGGCGGCGTGTTCAAACCAGGCGGACCTCGGTGTCGCCCAGGCGCTCGAGCAGCGCGGCCGGGGTTGGCGCGGCCTGGAAGCCCTGGACGCGGTCGAAGCGGGCGCCCTTGTCGAGGGCGATCGCGAGCTCGTCGGGGGTCACGATGCGCGGGCGGTTGGCGCGCAGCTCGACCGCGGCCAGGCCGATCGCCACGCGCTCGGCCGGGGTGGCGGCGACGAAGGTGTAGGGGCCGTCGAGCGAGAGGGCGGCGTCGTTGGCGCACTGATAGGCGGCGATGCGGCCGCCGGTGCCGGGCAGCTCGAGCACCTTGTGGTGGGGCTGCACCTTGGGCGCGGCCGAGGGGCTGCCGGCGACCGTGAGGCCGAGGGCCTCGGCCTGGGCGCGCAGGAAGTCGAGGGGCGCTTGGCCCGAGGGCGTCGAGGCGGCGCGTACCAGGGCCTCGGCCTGGGCGTCGTCGAGGGCCGGCTGGTTCGGCCAGGCGTGCCGGTCGAAGGGCTCCGGGAAGGCGCCGGCCAGATCGTCGTGCAGCAGGTCGATGAAGTCGCGCCAGCCCAGCTTGCGCCGAAAGCGGTGCCACTTGTCGAAGCCCGGCTGCGTCAGGCGGGGCGGCCGAACGTCGGCCGCCTCGAGGCGCGCGATGGCGGCCAGGGTGGCGCCGAGGTGGTGGGCGCTCAGGCTGGCTGTGCTCATGCCGTCCTCCATGCTGCGCGTGTGCCCGTCGGCGCCCCGAGTGCCGCCCGCTGGCGCCCGGGCCGGGGGTAGTATGGGGCGGGGCGCGGGCGGGGCCAAGGGGCTTGTGGGGGGCGGCCGAGGGGCGGGTGGGGGCTGGGAGGCATGGGCACCGCGCTTCACGGGGGAGTCGAGGCGGTTGTACCCGACGGGGCGGCACGCTACGTGCCGCAGCGGCGGGTTTCAGCGCAGGGACTGCACCAAGTCGTAGGCCTCGTCCCAGGCGCCCGAGTCGAGCAGGTGACGGTAGTCGCGCCCTTCGTCGAGGATGTGCTGCGCCAGGACGGTTCGGGCGTCGAGCGGGGGGTGGTCGGCGCCGGGCAGGGCCATGAAGAAGCAGTCGCGGAAGAGGTCGGCCGAGGCCGACGGGTCGCATTGGCCGGTGTGGACCATCATACCGCCGAGGCCGAGGGCGAGCAGCGCGATGCCGGTCGAGCTCGCGTCGGAGCGCTGCAGCAGGGTCAGGGCGTAGATGTCGGCCTGCACCTCGGTGGCGACGTTGAGCTCGAGCAGACGCGCTTCGAGCGTGCGCCGCTGTGCCGCGTCCACCCGAATGATGCCCTGCCGCTCGAGCTCGGCGACGCCCGCGCGCATCATGTGCTTGAGAGGGCCGTGGATCAGGTTCGCGTGCCCCAGCTCGTGGGCGACGATGAAGGTGATGGCGTCGCGGGCCAGGCGGCCGGCGGCCGGGTTGCTGTCGAACGCTGCCCCCGCGGTCTCGGCGTCGACGACCTCGAAGATGCGCCCCTGGTTGGCGTTGTAGAAGATGCGGCCGACGTCGAGGATGAGCTGGCCAGCCCAGGCGTTACGCTGAGCGGGATCGTCGGGCGCCGGCCCCACGTACAGCGCGAAGTACGCCGCGGCCTCGATGAGGGCGAAGGTGAAGTGGTCGATCATGAAGGTCGCGTCGTACAGCGCATAGGCGTTGAGGTTCGCGCCCGCCTGAAAGGGGTTTCCGTTGCAGTGGTGCAGCCCCACGACGCCGTCGGCGTAGTCCAGCGGGGCGTACAGCGCGAGCCGGCGATCCTCGGGCGTCAACCGGCCGCGGTCGAGCAGCTGGTTGACGGCGCCGACCATGGGCTCGTACAGCTTGCGGAAGTCATCGGTGCGTTGGCACGCACGGATGCCCTGGAGCTCTTGCTGCACGACGACGTCGAAGCACGCGACGAGGGCGTCCTCGAACACCTCGCGAGTGGCCGCTTCTTGGGCGGGGGTGGGGCCGGTCCGCCCAGGCGTCTGTCCGGTGGGCCCTTCGCCGGCGGGAGCACCCCATCTCTGGGGAGCGTCGTTGCTGTCGTCGCCCCCCTCGTCGCAAGCGAGCATGGCCATCGTGAAGAAGATGAGCATTGCGAATGCTCGTCCCGTGTGCCCGTGGGTGCCCATGGTGTCTCCCAGGTTGTCCCTGTCGCGTAGTCTTGGCCTGCATCCGCGCCGAGTCAACCCAGGCCGTCTCGATGTCGGCGCCGCAGAGCCATGACCCGCGTGCCGCTCGTCGTGCCGTAACGTGGCACGGCGACCGGTCCCATCGTCGGGTTCCTCATCGAACTGCCGGTCCCGCGCTAACGCGCGAACCGAAACGGGATCGGCCTAGCGCGCCCAGCTCCCCGTCAGCGCGGCGAGGCGGTCGGCATCGAGGTGATCTCGTGCGTTCGGGCGCGCCAGCACCGCCGCGGCGGTCGGTCGGTCGGCGGCGGGCAGCTCGGCGAGCCACACCTCGGCCAGCGCGGTGAGGCGGGCGCGGGCGGCGTCGGGCAGCGGGCGGGGGAGGGTGAGGAGGACGTTGTCCACGAGCCAGCTCAGTCGGTCGAGCGGCTGGGGGAAGGCCTTGTCGGCCAGCCAGAGGCTCCAGCGGCAGAACAGCTCGATCGAGGCGTTCATGCGGGGGGCGGCGGCGCCGGCGACGTTGACCATGCTGGCGTTCTCGAAGGCGCGCATCAGCGTGGTGTCGACGAGGGCGGGCGGCAGGTCGACGCCGGCGAACAGGTCGTCGTCGGGCGGCAGCGCGGGCAGCGCGCCGTCGGCGTCGGCGACGGTGAGCAGCCACTCGAGGGCGGTGGCGCGCAGGGGCGGGGCCAGCAGCGGGACGGCGGCCGCGAGGTCGTCGAGGGGCACGGCGGCCTCGCGGCTCAGCCACAGCAGCATCGTCAGGGCTCCGCGGCAGTCGGCGACGGGGGCGCCGGCGTCGAGGCGGGCGGTGAGGCCGCCGAAGATGCGGCTGGGCGGGGGGACGCCGTCGGTCAGCCCGAGCAGGGCGGCGGCGGCGGGCCGGGCGTTGGGGTTCCGGTAGCGGCGGCCGTGGGGGTCGTCGGTGTCGCTCATGGAGGTCTCCTTCGGGGGCGGTGCGTTCGGCTCGGTCGGACGTCGGGGGTCGCGGCGGTTCACCGCCGGCCGCGGCGGCGGCGCAGGTCGCTGTTGCGTTGGAACGGGCGGCGGTCGGGGGTGCGGACGACGGTGACGAGGCCGCCGTCGGGGCCGAGGACGACGGCGGTGTTCTCATGGGGGATGGCGTCGACGCCGTGGCGGGCGGCGCGGAGGACGGCGTCGCGGCCGAGGTGGTAGACGACGCGGCCCTCGGGCTGGTGGATGGGGCGCGACCAGCGCAGCGCGGCGGCGATGTCGGCGTCGTCGATGCTGCGCTGGGCGCAGCGGCGCAGGGCGTGGGCGCTGTCTCGGTGGGGGCGGCGGGCGTTCATGGGTGGCTCCTCGGTGGCTGTGTCCCAGGGACGCGGGGCGGGGCGCGAACCGGACACGGGGTGACGAGGAACACGGTAGGGGGCGGCGCGGCACGCTACGTGCCGGTCGGTGCCAGGAGCGGAGCGCTCGATGGGAGCGCGGGGATCGGCCTCAGGTGAGTCGAACGGCGGGTTTGATGTCGGTGCGGGCGAAGTCCTGCCCCTTGAACAGCAAGGGCAGAGCGGCGTGGCGCGCGAGGGCGTAGGCGCACACGTCACCGAAGTTGAGCTGGGCCGGGTGCCGGCCCTTGCCGAAACGTTCGTAGGCCTCGGTCGCCAGCGGGACCATCTCGTCCGTGAACGGGACGATGTCGATGCCCGCGGTTGCCATGAAGCGTTCGAGGCGCTCGAGGCCGGCTGGGCCCTGGCGTCGCAGCAGCACGATGCTGGCCTCGAGTGCGTTCGGGGCGGCCATCAGCAGTTGAGGCGCGTCGCTCATGGCATCGACGAAGAGCATCGCCTCGGGCTCGCCCGTCAGGATCGCCACGACCGCGGACGAATCCACCACCATCAGCCGAAGAGCCCGTCGTCGCCGTAGCCGAGGATCTCGTCCATCGGGCGATCATCGAGCACGGGCAGCGCAGCGCACTCCTTCGCGATGGCCAGGAGCATGGCGCGCTTGTCCTTCGGCGTCGGCCGGCCCTGCCGGCGCAGGAGGGCTTCGCGAAGCGCCACGGTCACGGCTCGTGTGATGGAGCTGCCCTCGGCCTCGGCCAGGGCCCGCGCGAGCTCTTCTGTTTCTCGGTTCTTGATGCTCAGCGCCATGGAACACCTCCGGTAGAAACCAGGCAAATTCTATAACTCGGTTCGGTGGTGGTCAAACGGTGAGCCGGGCGCCGGGCCGCTCAGCGCGCCCGCAGGCGCTCGCTGGCGCGGGTCACCAGGCGGGTGGCGGCGCCGAGGGTGGTGCGGGCGACGGTGGGCAGCGGGGCCTGCAGGGCGCTGGGCAGGCGGGCGCGCAGGGCGGCGGCGGCGGCGCGCAGGCGGGCTTCCGGGGTGGTGGGCGTGGGGGCGTCGGGCAGGGCGACGGTGAGGGGGGCGCCGCTGTCGAGCGTGTGACGCAGGGCGGCGCCGGGATCGGTGGCCAGGTGGCGGAGCGCGGCGTAGTCGGCGGCTTCGACCAGCGTGACGCGGGGGTCGATGCTGAAGGCGAAGGGCAGGCGGTCGGCGGGGCGCACGCGGTCGAGGATGACCAGCAGGTGGCGCGGGGTGAGGACGAGCTGCTCGACGCGGGGGCCGAAGTGGCGCTGCACCTGCTCGATGGCGGGGCGCGCGCGGTCGATGCGGTGGCGCTCGGTGGGCGTGGCGGTGGTGCGGCGCGGGGTGGCGCTGGCGTGGTCGCCGGCTGGGTGGGGCTCGGCGCCTGCGGCGCCGTGCTTGGCGCTGAGGGTCATGCCGTCCTCGCTGTCCACGGCGGGCGCCTCGTCGCCGTCGGCGCCGAGCGCCTCGCCGTGACCGGTGCGCTGCGCCTCGTCGCCGTCGGCGCGGTGCGCCGCGTCGCCGTCGGCGCGGTGCGCTGCGTCGCCGTCGGCGCCCGAGCGGTGCGCCTCGCCTTCGCTCTGCGCGTGGGCGGCGTCGTCGTCGCTCGGCTCACCCCCACCCAGCGCGTCCACCGCGAGGTCGAGCAGGCGCGCGTTCTGGCCGACGACGTCGTCCTCGGCGTTGGGGTCGACCACCGTGAGGAACAGCGCCCGCTTGGCCTCGAGCAGCCCCGCGACCTTGCCCTCGTAGCCCTCGCCGGTGATCAGCAGGAAGACGTGCGTCGGGTGCTTCTGGCCCAGGCGGTGGACGCGGGCGAGGCGTTGCTCGAGGACGGCGGGGTTCCAGGGCAGGTCGAGGTTGATCAGCGCGGTGGCGGCCTGCAGGTTCAGGCCCACGCCGCCGGCGTCGGTGCTGACGAAGACGCGGCAGGCGGGATCCTCGCGGAAACGCTCGATGAGGGCGCCGCGGCGCTTCGTGGGGATGCCGCCGTGCAGGTTGGCGACGCCTAGGCCCAGCTTGCCGCACACCTCGACGGCCAAGCGGGTCATGCGCTCCCACTGCGAGAAGACGACGACCTTGTGGTCGTCCTCGAGGCACAGCGTCTCGAGCAGACGCGCGAGCTCGTCGAGCTTGGGCGCGCCGCGCGTCACGCCGTCGATCAGCCCGGCCGCGTTGCAGGCCATGCGGGCGCGCTGCAGCGCCTGCATCAGCGCGTCCTTCTCGCGGGGCGTCAGCGGGCGCTTCTGGCGGATGGCGGCCAGGCGCGCGGCGTCGGACACGGCGTCGTCGTGCAGCGAGCGTTGCGCGGGGGTCAGGGGCAGATCGACGCGCGTGTCGATGCGATCCGGCAGCTGGTCGCGCACCAGCGTCCGGTCGCGGCGCAGCATCACCGGGGCCAGGCGGCGGCGCAGCTCGGTCAGGTTGCGGCTGGCGAGCACCTCGCCCTTGGGGCCCAGCACCTGGAAGGTGAGCGCGAACTGCCACAGCGGCCCCAGCACGTGGGGGTCGACCACCTGCATCAGGCTGTAGAGATCCTCGAGGCGGTTCTCGAGCGGCGTGCCGGTGAGCACGAAGGCGTAGGGCGTGCGCAGCGACTTGACCGCGTCGGCCGTGCGCGTGCGCCAGTTCTTGATGCGCTGGGCCTCGTCGAGCACCAGCAGGTCCGGCCGCAGGTCGGCCTGCATGCGGGCGTGGTCGCGCAGCGCCAGCTCGTAGTTGGCCACCGTGAAGGGCGCGCCGGCGCGGTACTGCTCGACGCGCGCGTCGGCCCGGCCCTCGACCACCTGCACCGCGCAGCCGGTGAAGCGCTCGATCTCGCGCGCCCACTGATGCTTCAACGAGGCGGGGCTCAGCACCAACGTGCGCTGCACGTTCCGGTGGTTCATCAGCCAGCGCGCCGCGGCGATGGCCTGCAGCGTCTTGCCGAGGCCCATGTCGTCGGCCAGCAGCGCGCGCTCGCGCGTCGCGAGGAAGGCCACGCCGTCGAGCTGGTAGGGGTAGAGCGTCGCGTCGATGCCCTCGACGCGCGCGCCGGGGCCCTCGAGGGCGGCGCGCACGGCGGGGGCGCGGGCGGCGCGCTCGGCGTCGCGCAGCGTGCGCTCGGCCCAGGCAAGGGCGTCGTCGCCGATGAGCAGCACGTCGTCGTCCCGCGTCGCGTCGCGCGCCGCCAGCAGCGCGGCCGCGTCGTCGCCGCGCAGGCGCCCGTCGGGCCCGAACCAGCGGTCGAGCAGCGGGGGCGCGTCGGCCGCGCGGGTGAGGCGAACGGCGGGCGCCTCGTCGACCTGCCAGTCGAGCGCCACCACCGAACGCTCCAGCCGCACGGGCCGATCGCTCAGCCGGTGCAGCGCGGCCTCGACGTGCTTGCAGGTGCCGAGGCGGTTCGTCGCGAAGTCGGGGCAGCTGCAGTGGTTCAGTCGCGCCTCGGTGGAGCGGATCTCCACGGTCCAGCGGCGATCGCTGTCGACGCTGCCCGCGCGCCACGTGCTGGGCCAGCCATCGTGTCCGGCGTCGTCGACCATCGGCTGCAGCTCGACCTGCGTGCGCCCGCGGCGCGCGCGCTCGGCGACGGCCGCGTCGCGCGCGCTGGCCTGGCGCTCGAGGTCGACGGGCTGGCGCGCCTCGTAGGCCAACAGCAGCGCGACCGCGTGCTTGCATACCGGCTCCCAGTCGAAGGGGCACGCACAGTCGGGCAACAGATCCCCGTCGTCGTCGAGCTCGACGCTGACCGCGTAGGGTCCGGACGGATCGTTGCCCTCGACGCTGCCCCATACGCGGTGGGCGTCCCAGCGCACCTCGACGACGCGGTCCTCTTTGAAGTAGCCGATGCCCCGCGCCACGATGGGCTTGGACGCGAGCTCGAGCAGGCGGTCGTGGTCGATCTGCAGGGTGGGCGCGGGCGCGGGCGGCTGTTGCATGGGCACCTCCGGCGCGCTGCCTAACGCGTCCGCGAGCGCCTCGCAAGGGGCCTCGATGGGCCCCCCTTACACAACTATTACGCTTCGTGACGAAACGTCGGACGGGCGCCCAGGCCGGGGAGACTAGGGTGAAGATGCGCCCCGGACAGAACGGGTCGCGTTGGTTCTACCCCCTCGCCGCGGAGGCATGAATGAGGGACGCACGTATCCGTTTCGACACCCGCTCCGAGTTCTTCACCGATCTCAAGACCCGCGTGGACGCTTACTTCGACACCGCCGGCCTCAGCCGCCGGGGCGACACGCGTATGTTCGTCAAGACGGCCATCATCCTCGCGTGGTGCGTCGCCAGCGTGACGCTGTTCCTGGCGCTGGATGTGGGCCTCCTGGGCGCGGCGCTGTTCGGCGTGGCCCTGGGCCTCGGTGGCGCCGGCGTCGGCATGTCGATCATGCACGATGGCAACCACAAGGCCTACTCGGACGGGCGCCAGCTGAACCAGCTGATGTCCTGGACGCTCGACCTGCTCGGGTCGAGCAGCTACATCTGGAATCACAAGCACAACGTCCAGCACCACACCTATCCCAACGTGGTGGGCTCGGACGACGACGTCGATCTCGGCCCGCTGGCTCGGCTGGCGCCCGAGTCGCCGCGCTACGCGCTGCACCGCTTCCAGCACCTGTACATGTGGCCTCTGTATGGGCTGATCACCATCAAGTGGCACTGGATCGACGACTTCTATCAGCTGGCGCGGGGCCGCATCGGCGAGCACGCCTTCCCGCGTCCGCGCGGCAAGGACGCGCTGGTGTTCTGGGGCGGCAAGGTGCTGTTCTTCGGCTGGATTCTGGTGCTGCCCCTGCTCTTCAAGCCGACCGCGGTGGCCCTGACCTTCTACTTCGTCGCGCAGGTGGTGCAGGGGCTGGTGCTGGCGGTCACCTTCCAGATGGCGCACTGCGTCGAGGAGGCCGCGTACTTCGAGACGCCGGCGGACGGCGTGCCGGTCACCCTCGACTTCGCGCGGCACCAACTCGCGACGACCATCGACTTCGCCACGACCAACAAGCTGGCCACCTGGTACATGGGCGGGCTGAACTTCCAGGCGGTGCACCATCTGTTTCCTCGCATCTGTCACGTGCACTACCCGGTCATCTCGCGGATCGTCGAAGACACCGCGCGCGATCACAGCGTGCCCTACTCGCCGACGCCCTCGCTGAAGAGCGCCCTTCGGTCGCATTATCGCTGGCTGAAGGCCCTGGGCACGCAGGACGACGTCGTCGCCCCGGCCCGTCCGCCCGCCGTCCCCGCGCCGCTGAGCGCTGGGCCGGCCGCCTCGGCGCCCGCCGTCGCGGCCTGAGAGTCTCTCCCCGGCATCCGGACCGAGTGGGGCGCCGGGCTGCGCGCCCCGCCCCGCTCGCGACGGCGGGTCAGTCGCACGCCACCCGGAAGCTGTCGTCCAGATCCAAGGGCATGATGAGCGTCCGCAGGCCCAGCGCGGCCGAGGCGGGGCACACCGTCTCGGCCAGCGTCGCGGCGGCGGCGGCGTCGGGCGCGTACTCGACGTTGAGCGCGGCCTTGCCCGCGTCGACGAAGGGCTTCAGCTGGGCGCACTCGCCGAAGGCGTGACACTCCTCGTTGAGCGCGAAGTCGAAGTCTGCCACCAGCGCCGGGATCTGATCGCCGTCGTTCTTCAAGGCGATGGACAGGCCGCGGGCGTGCGCGGCGGCGGCCAGCCGACGGTTGAAGGCCAGCTGATCGTCCGGCCGCAGCGGGAAGCCGCTGTCGTTCGAGTGGACGTTCACGTTGTCCGGCTCGACGCCGTCGCAGCCCTTCTCGCGCGCGAGATCGAGGCGGGCCTCCATCACGCGCCACACCGCCTCGCTGCGGATGTCGAGCCAACGCTCCCCGGGCCAGTCCCCGAGGGGCTTGCCCAGCACCGCCGCGGGGAAGTCCGCGTGATCGACGCGCCAGTCCTCGGCGCTGCCGGCGGAGAAGTAACAGATCACCTTCCGGCCGGCGGCCTGCAGGCCGGTGATGGCGCTGGCCGGCTGGTCGAACAGGTCGATGTCGTACATCTGGACGTCGTAGTTGGCGCCGAGGCGGTCGCCGCTGAGCTGCCACTGCCAGGTCAGATCGGGGGGCGGCTGCCAGACGTCCACGGGCGCCGTGGCGGCGTCGAGGCGCGGGCCGAGGGCGGCGTCGCGCGCCTGCTCGTCGCCGTCGTCGTCGTCGCAGGCGGTCTGGCAGGCCAGCAGCAGGGCGCAGGCGGGCAGCAGGCGGGGGAGCAGGGTCAGGGTGCGCTTGGTTCGCTGCATGGGGCCGGCTCCACCAGGGGTTGGCGCGCGCAGCATGGCACATCGGCCGGCGTCAGTTGTAGCGCGCGTCGTCGCCGCCGGTGGCGTCGGGCAACATCTCGTCGAGCGGCACGCCGCCCACCACGCCGAAGTCGAGCGTCCGGATGGGGAAGGGGATCGTGATGTCGTGCGCGTCGAACGCGGCCTTCACGGCCTTGATCGCCTCGGATCGCGCCTTCATGAAGTCGCTGCGCTCGCCCGACGGGATCCAGAAGCGGCCGACGAGGTCGATGCTGCTGCCGCCGAAGCCCTCGAAGTAGACCTCGACCACCTTGCCCGGCGTGCGCCCCTCGACCGACTCGAGGGCCTCGCGGGTGACGCGCTCGACGAGGGGCAGGTCGTCCCCGTAGGCGACGCCCACCTGCAGATCGACCCGGCGCTTGCTGTCGGCGGTGAAGTTCACGATGGCGTCGTCGAGCACCTTGCGGTTGGGCAGGATCACCTTCTGGCCGGTCGGGGCGCGCAGCGTCGTGGAGCGCAGATCGACGGCCTCGATGCGGCCGAAGTGACCCATGACCTCGACCTGGTCGCCGGTGGCGAACTGGTGCCGGACGGCCATGATGATGCCCGACATGAAGTTCGCGGCCAGATCCTGGAACGCGAAGCCGAGGGCCAGACCGACGACACCGACGCCGGCCAGCAGCGAGGTCACGGTCTTGTCGAGGTCGAGGATGCCCAGAGCGACCACGAGGCCGGCGGCCATCACGGCGACCCGGGCGATGGTGGCCAGCAGCTCGACCACCTGCACGTTGTCCATCACCCGGCCGAGGCCCCGCTTCAGCAGCGCGGTGGCGCCGCGGGACAGCCAGTAGAAGGCCAAAAGCACCAGCACCGCGACGGCCAGGTTGGGCAGCATCAGGGCGAGGGACTCGCCCCACTCGACCAGCTTGTCGGTGACGAGGGTGAAGGTCTGTTGCAGCGTCTCCATGGGACTCCCTGCTCATCGGCCGCGGCGCGGCGCGGGGGGCGGGCGCGCGGCGCCCGAGGTGATCAGCGGCGTGCCGCGTGGGCGGCGCCGTCGTCCTTCAGCCGGGGATCGTTCAGCAGGCCGGCGAGGTCGTCGGCGTGCTCCTCCTCCTGCGCGAGGATCGTCTCGAGGATGCGCCGCGTCGTCGGATCGCTGTCGCCGATGCCCTGGATGGCCTCACGGTAGGTCTGGATCGCGATGCGCTCGGCGAGCAGGTCCTCCTCGAGCATCGCGCGCAGATCCCCGACCGTGCCGTAGCTGGCGTGGCCGCGCTCGACGGCGGTGGTGGGGTCGAGGTCGGGCTTGCCGCCGAGCTGGGTGATGCGCTCGGCCAGCATGTCCTGGTGCTGCTGCTCCTCGGCGGCGTGCTCGGCGAACTCCGCCTTCACGACCTCGGCCAGCACCCCCTCGGCGGCGTAGGCGTGGGCCTTGTACCGGAGCGTGCAGACGATCTCGGTCGCCAGCAGCGCGTCGAGCAGCGCGAGCAGGCTCTCGCTGTCGACGCTGTCGCCGACGACGGCGCCCTGCTCCATCGCCTCGCGGGCGCGGGCGCGCAGCGTCTGCATGTCGCTCAGGAACGGGTGGGTCTCGTGCGTCGTCTCCATGGTGTCCTTCCGGCTTGGGCGCCCACCGCGTGCGGGCGCCGTGACGCCGCCTGAAGAGAGCAACGGGTGTGCCACGGGCCCCGCCGCGGTGCGCCGGCGTGCGGGCCGGGGCAGCGCGCCCCGACGCGCCGGCGCGCGCGCCGAGAAGCCCCGCCGGCGACCCCGCTGTGCGTCCGGGGCGCCTCGACGCGCCCCGAACCGAGCTCGGAAGGGGGCGGGCGTCGTCGGGCTTGCGGGTCGCGGCGCCCTCGCGCACGCTGCGGCGCATGCTGAACACACTCCTGACGCTGGTGTTGCTGGCCGCGCCGTCGGTGGAGATCCCCCACCAACGCTTCACCTTGGACAACGGCCTGGTGGTCATCCTGCACGTCGACCACCGCGTGCCCCTGGTGACGGTCAACCTGAACTACGACGTGGGATCCAAGGACGAGCCGCCTGGGCGCACCGGCTTCGCGCACCTGTTCGAGCACCTGATGTTCATGGGCACCGCGCGCGCGCCGCAGGGCAAGTTCGACACCTGGATGGAGCCCGAGGGGGCCTG
>JAUHXL010000361.1 GCA_030426945.1 bacterium | reverse complement strand
GCCGCCCGCCGCGCGAGGCGCCGATCTGGTGGGCGCCTGGGCCGCCACCGAGCCCGGCGACACCTTCACCCTTCAGCTGGGCGCCGACGGCGCCTTCGTCACGCCGGACGCCGCCGGGCGCTGGCACGTCGCCGACGGCGCCCTCGTGCTGACCTTCGACGGCGGCGGGGCGGTGCTGTATCGTGCGCGCCGCGACGGCGCGCACCTGCGCCTGGCCGGCGGCGCGCTGGCCGGCGAGCTGGTGTTGCGGTCGGTGGCGCCGGAAACGGACCCGTCGCTATGATCCAGCGCCGGTCGCGGGGAGCACCCGGCGTCGAGGAGGCATCGATGAGCAACCGTCACCTGGCTTCGTTCCTGGCCTGCCTGCTGGGGGCCGCGCTCGCGACGGCGTGCGCGGGCAACGAGGACTCGAGCGGCACGGCCGACAGCGGCCCGGGCGCGGGCGGCAACCCAGGCGCGGGCGGCAACCCAGGCGCGGGCGGCAACCCCGGCGTCGGCGGCAACCCCGGCGCGGGCGGCAACCCCGGCGTCGGCGGCAACCCCGGCTTCGGCGGCGGCGAGCCGGGCGGCAACCAGCGACCCGAGCTGCGGCGCATCGGCGACCGCGAGGCGCCCGTGGGCCAGCAGCTGGTCATCCGCCTCGAGGCCAGCGATCCCGAGAACGATCCGCTGACCTTCAACGTGCGGTCGAGCCTGCCCGAGGGCGCCAAGTTCGAGAAGTCGACGGGCGAGTTCACCTGGACGCCGACGCCCGACCAGGACGGCACGCTGGTGCTGATCACCTTCGAGGTCAGCGATGGCGCGCTGAAGGATCAGGAGACGATCCAGATCACGGTGGTGCCCGCGGGCGCGGGCGGCAACCGGCCGCCGGTGCTCGACGAGCTGGGCGATCAGCGCCTGACCGCCGGGCGCCCCTTCATGCTGCGGCTGGAGGCCAGCGATCCCAACGGCGACGCGCTGACCTACCGCTACGAGGGCGACATGCTGCCCGACGCCACGCTGGACGCGAGCTCGGGCGAGTTCGCCTGGACGCCCGAGGCGGCGCTGGCGGGCTCGGACTTCGAGGTCGTGTTCATCGTCAGCGACGGCGAGCTCGAGGACGAGCAGGCGGTGAAGCTGGCCGTGCGCGAGAGCGGCGGCGGCGGCGACCCCGGCAACCTGCCCCCGCGCATCACGCCCATCGAAGACCAGCAGGTGATGGTGGGGCAGCGCGTCGAGCTGGTGGTGCGCGCCGAGGACGACAACCCCGCCGACCTGACCTTCGCCGTGGCCAGCACGCTGCCCGACGGCGCCAACTTCGACGCCGGCACCGCCACCTTCACCTGGACGCCCACCGCCGAGCAGGCCGACCAGGCGTTCGGCGTGGTGTTCCAGGTCAGCGACGGCGAGTTCCGCGCCATCGAGCGGGTGACCTTCCAGGTCGTGCCGCAGGGCAACGTCCAGCCGGGCGAGTGCGAGGCGGACGGGGTCGACGGGCCGGTCGAGCTGCCGGTCGGCATGGTGGTGGCGGGGCGAAACATCTGCCCGGCGGGTGAGCGCGACCGCTTCGAGTTCGGTCTCGCGGCGGACACCGCCTTCACGCTGAACGTGGCCTTCACGCACGCGGACGGCGACATCGACGTGGTGGTCGAGGGGCCCGACGGGCTGCAGGTGGGCTTCTCGGCGGGTGTCGGCGACGTCGAGACGGTGCGCGCGGTGGCGCGGGTGGCCGGCACCTACACCGCGGTCGTCTACGGCGTCGCCGGCGTCACCAACGACTACCAGATCGACCTGGCCGTCGACGAAGTGCCGGTGCCGACCTGCGAGGACGACGCCTTCGACAGCGGCGGCGGCAACGACGCGGCGGGCATGGCGGCCGATCTCCGCGCCGCGGTCGGCCAGGACCTGCAGATCTGCGCGAACGACCGCGACTTCTACGCGGTGGAGCTGCAGGCGGGCGCGACGGTGACGTTGCGGGCGCGCTTCGCCCACGCGATGGGCGACGTGGACATCCAGCTCACCGGGCCGGACGGCTTCAACCGGCGCGGCAACTCGTCGACCGACGACGAGGAGCTGGTGCTGGACCCCGTCCCGGCGACGGGCACCTACACGCTCGAGGTGCTCGGGTTCAGCGGGGCCGAGAACACCTACCGCCTGGAGATCGAAGAGGAGGCGGCCGCGCCCTGCGACGACGACCGCGTGGAGCCGAACGACAGCCGCGCGGACGCCGAGCCCTTCCCGGCCGAGCTGTACCGCAACCTGACCTGGTGCGGGGATCCCGACTGGTTCAAGACGGACGTGCCCGCGGGGCAGGTGCTGAAGGTGTACCTGTCGTTCGACGGCGCGCGGCCGCCGATGATGACCGCGTACCGGCCCGACGGGACGCGCATCGACGGGCAGAGCTACGCGGTCGAGATCGTCAGCGACCAGTGCCGGCCCGAGCGCGCGGGCTGCCGGCTGCTGACCGTGCCGGCCCCCGGCGGCTTCGTGCACTACGAGGTGCACCAGGGCGTGGTGGGTCAGGCCTACGACCTGAACGTGAACATCGAGATGGGCATGATGGGCAACGCCTGCGCGCCCGCGAACCAGACCTGTGACGACCTGTCGGTGTGCGACTACGCCACGGGCGCCTGCGTGGACGCCTTCTGCGACCTGGCCGGCGTGGGCTGCCCCGCCGGCTACACCTGCGACCGCGAGTGGTGCATCGAGGACTGCCAGGCGGGCGACACCTGCCGCCACCCCGATCACGTGTGCAAGGCGCTGGCCGACGGCGACTTCTGCGCGCTGCCGGGCTTCGTGGGCGTCGGCGCCTCGTGCTTCGACTTCACCGACTGCATCGGCAGCATGGACTGCCTGGGGCCCTCGCCCGACGTGCCCAACGGCTACTGCACGCGCACCTGCACGTCCGACCAGGACTGCGGGGGCGAGGGGCAGTGCGCGCGCTTCGAGGACGGCAACTACTGCGCGAAGCCCTGCGTGGGCAACGGCGCGGGCACCTGCCGCGAGGGCTACGGCTGCAACGTGAAGGCGCGCGTCGGCGGGGGCACGGCGACGTACTGCACGCCGGGCTTCGAGATCTGAGGTGACGCCCCCGGCCGTCCCGCGCGCGCGGGCGGTCAGCAGCCCTCAGCGGTCGGCCGAACGAGGCGGCGCGCCGGCTGCGAATCCACGACCCACCACGCGGGTCGCGCCGAGCGGCGCGGGCCCTGGCACGATCGGCACCTGACTTGGGCAAGAAGCCTGACCATCCCACGCTGTTCGCGGTCGTCCCGCCCGGCCTCGAGCCGGTCGCGGCCGACGAGCTTCGGCGGCACCGCTTTCGGGACGTGACGCCGCTCGACGGCGGCGTGCGCTTTCGCGGCAACCCACTGAAAGCCAACCGGATTCTAGCCATCCCCACCCGCATCCTGCAGCGGGTGGCGCGCTTCGAGGCGGGCAGCTTCGATCAGCTCGAGGCGGGGGCGATGGCCATCGACTGGGCGCCCTTCGGAGGGCTGACGCCGCAGGTCAGCTGCACGAAGTCGCGGCTGTATCACAGCGGCGCGGTGGCCGAGCGGTTGGCCGCCATCGTGCCGCCGGGCGACGTGGTGCTGCGGGCGCGGCTGCACCGGGATCGGTGCACGTTGAGCGTCGACACCAGCGGCGAGCGGCTGCATCAGCGCGGGTGGCGGCTGGAGAACGGGCCGGCGCCGATGCGCGAGACGATGGCCGCGGCGATGCTGGCGCTGGCCGGGTGGGCGCCGGGCGAGGCGCTGTTCGATCCGATGTGCGGATCGGGCACGCTGCTGATCGAGCCGGCCGGCGCGGCGGCGGGCCTGGCGCCGGGGCGCCTGCGGACCTTCGCCTGCGAGGCGTGGTGGCGGTCGGAGGCGATGCCGCGGCTGTCCGCGACGCCGACGGTGATCGCCGGGCGGGATCGGGACGCGGCGACGGCCGCCGCGGCGCGGCGCAACGCCGAGCGCGCGGGCGTCGAGGTCGTGATCGACGAGGGCGACGCCGCCGACGCGACGCCGCCGGCGGACACCGGGCTGCTCGTGTGCAACCCGCCCTACGGCAAGCGGGCCGAGGGCAACGACGCGTATCGCCGGCTCGGCGCCCTGTTGAAGGGGCCCTTCGCGGGCTGGCGGGCGGCCATCCTGTGCCCCCACCGCGACCTCGAGGCGCAGCTCGGCCGTAAGGCCACCGCCCGCGTGCCCCTGCGCAACGGCGGGCTCAAGGTCGATCTACTGCTGCTGCCGGCGGGATGAGCGCGCGCACGTCCGGGTGGCGCGCGGCCAGATCGGCCAGCAGCGCCGGGATGGGCGTCCCCAGGTTCACGTAGGTCAGCTGGCGGCCGTTGAATGCCCACCGCTGGGTCGCGCTGGCCGCGCGGTGCAGGGCGACCACCTGCCAGGCGTCGTCGCAGGCCGGCGCGCCCGACGCCCCGAAGCTGGTGTCGGTCAGGTACGCGAGCGCGGTGTCGCTCATCTCGACGGCCAGGTTGTTGCGCAGGCTGACCAGCTTGCGCTGCTCGGCGCCGCGCAGCGGGTACTGGACGATGTTCACCGAGAAGCGCTCGACGCTGAAGGGCGCCGTGCGCAGGGGCAGCGGCGGGCGATCGGTGGTGACGGCCAGCGCGGCGTAATCGAGCGGCGCCGGCGCGGCGGCGCGCAGGCCCGCCACCGGCTGCCAGGCGTCGGGCGGCGCGTCCACGCCGTCGGGGTGGAAGGTGATCTGGGCGGCCTCGGCCTGGCGGTGCAGGTCGGCGTCGCTGACCGGCTCGGCGGCCGCGAGCACCCGCACGACGTGGTGGTTGGTCAGCACGAGGTTCGGGGCCACGATCCAGACGGTGCCGGTGCAGTGGATCGGGTTGCCCGCGCCGTCGAGCAGCGGCGCGCCGTCGCGCAAGGCCGGCACGCGCACCAGCCCCACCGACTCGGCGGCGCGCGCGCCCGCGGCGAGGAAGGCCACGTCGAGGCGGGCGTCGAAGTCGATGACCCGCTCGGGCGTGTCCGGCGCGGCGGCCGCGCGTGGGCCCTCGCCCGTCGCGACGCGGGCGCGGGCGTCCTCGATGGCCGTGACCACGTCGCCGCCGCGCCCGCGCGCCAGCCGCTGGGCGCCTTGCAGGTACAGATCGAGGGGCACCTCGCCGTCGCGCAGGCGCTCGATGCGGTTGAGGCGGTCGAGGTCGAGCTCGATCTGCGCGAGGCTGCCGGGCCCCTCGCTGGCCGGGGGCAAGGACGCCGCGAGCGTGCGGGGCAGACGGGTCAGCAGGCGACGGCGACCGTCGGCGTCGAGGTCGAGGGTGAACAGGGCGTCGGCGAGATCCCAGAGGGCGTCGGGATCGAGGTAGCGGAAGTTGGGGTCGACCATGGCACCTCCCAGGTGCAGGCTGCGGTGTGGGGCGGCGGGCCGCAAGGGGGGTTCTCGGCTCGGCGGAGGTGCGGTCCCCGTGTGGTGCGGCGTCGTGGCGGCATCGACCACGACCACGACCACGACCACGACCACGACTTGCGGCGGTGATCGACCGTTGTTGGGGTATGGTCGCCCGGTGCGGCCTGGCTTCCTCGATGACGACGGGGTGGCACGTCTGCGGGACGTGCTGCTGGCGGTGGACGGCTATCGGCGGCTGCGCGGGCGGCTGCTGGCGGGGGCCGACACGGCGTGGATGCGGCGCATCCCCGAAGCCGACGCGCCGGCCGATCAGATCGACCTCGACCTCGACCACCTCAACGGCGCGCGGGGCGCCACGGCGCCGCAGGTGCGGGGCTGGTTCGCGACCTACCTGCGCGGGCTCGAGCGGCACCTGCGGGACGACGCGGCGCGGGCGGCGGTGGTCGCGGGGCTGCGGGCGCGGGTGGCCGCGGCATCGATGACGGCCTTCGCCGACGCGCCGATGCGTCCGGCGGTCGACCTGCGCTGGCTGCGCTGCGATCGCGAGCCCCAGCGGGTGGGCCTGGTCGACCAGGTGGGCGCGCCGGCGGTGCGGCTGACGCTGCTGACCGGCGCCGACCACGAGGCGCACGGGCGCTTCGTGGATCTGGTCGAAGGCGAGCCGCTGGCCCGCTACCGCTTCGCGCGCGTGGACTGGGGCGGTGAGCGGCCGCGCGGGGCGGCCGACCACGCCGAGCGCTTCGAGCGGGCGGTGCGGGCCGCGCTGGGCGACTCGGCGACGCCGCTGCCCGAGCTGTTGCGCTCGGCGTCGGCGCTGGCGCCGCTGGTGGTGGGCTGCAGCCTGCTGCGCCGCGAGCTGCACGATCACACGGGCTTCGTCGAGTTCGTCACCGGCCACCTGCCGCGGCTCACGCCGCCGGACGCGCGGCTGCTGCTGCTGCAGCCCGTCGGCTGGAGCGCCGTGCCCTGGTGGCGGCGCTGGTTCGGGCGGACCGACCACCTGGACACCGTCGAGAAGGCCCGCGGGCTGGCGCGGGCGCTCGCCCGCGGGACGCCCCAGGTCGAGGTGCTGGCGCTGCCGGAGCTGCAGCCCATCTCGCGCGCCGACGTGCAGCAGTTCGCCGAGCGCGCGCTGACGGCGCGCGAGCGCGCGGGTCTGACGCCGGCCGCGCTCGCGCTGAAGCTGGTCGGGCGCGGCGATCGCTCGGCGGACGTCTACGAGAACCTGCGCCGGTGGCTGGCCGAGCCGTGAGCCCGCCCTTCGCCGACCTGCTGGACCTTCTGCGCGCGGAGGGGCTGGCCATCGGGCCCGACGACCACCTGCGCGTGGCCCGGCTGCTCGACCGATACGACGGCGCGTCGCGCGACGACCTGCGCGGCGCCTTGGCGGCGCTGCTGGCGCGGGACGCGGACGAGGTGGCGCAGGTGCGGGCCGCCTTCGACCTGCTGTACCCGGCCGACGACGCGCCGCCACGCGCCGAGGCGGCTCCGCCGAGGTCTGCCCCGCGCCGGTGGCGGCCGTGGGCGGTGGTCGCCGGCCCGCTGGTCGTGGGCGGCGTCGGGGCCGCGCTCGTGTCGCGACGAGCCGACCCGCCCGAGCTCGCCACCGCCGGCGCGGCGCCGCGCGAGACGCCTCCGGAGGCGCTGCGTTGGACGACGGATCCCTGCGATCCGCCGGTGCGCGACGACGCGACCTACGCCCTGCTGCTGGGGCTGGGCGGTCTGCTGCTGCTCGGCGGGTCGAGCCGGCGCCGAGGTCGCGGGCGCCGCGGCGCCTGGTCGGCGCGGCGCTGGCGCGAGGCGCTCGACGCGCTGCCCGCGCCGCGTTGGTACGACCTGGATCTCGACGGCGCCACCGCCCCGCCCATCGCCCGCACCGACCTGGACGACGCCGCCACCTGGCTGGGCCGGGGACGGCTGACGGCGCGGCACGGCGAGCTGGACGTGGACGGCACGCTCGAGGCCACCGTCGCGGCCGGTGGCGCGCCGGCGCCGCGCTTCCGCCCGCGCCCCGCGCCCGCCGCGGTGCTGGTGCTGCACGACACAGGGGCGGCGATGGCGCCCTGGCGGCCGCACGTCGAGGCGCTGATCGCCAGCCTGCGGACCCGGGGGGTGCACGTCGAGGTCGCTCGCTTCGTGGACCGGCCCGACGTCGTGCAGGTCGACGGCGCGGTCGTGCCGATCGCCACGCTGGCGCAGCGGGCGGGGCACCTGCCCCTGCTGGGCGTCGGGCCGCGGGCCCCCACCGACCTGCCGGCGCTGCGCCGCTTCGCCCGCCGCGCCTGGCTGAACCCGGTGCCCGACGCGGCGTGGTGGGCGCCCGGGTTCGCGGC
>JAUHXL010000360.1 GCA_030426945.1 bacterium | reverse complement strand
CGGCGGCATCGGCGCAGCATGCCGACGCTGTAGTCGAGGCCCCACAGCTCGACGGGGCCCGCGGGCAGCCGCCCGCGCAGGCGCGGCAGGTTGGCGCCGGTGCCGACGCCCACCTCGAGGATCCGCAGGGGGCGATCGATCGGCGGCTCGAGCTGCTCGAGGCGCAGGCGATCGAGCGCGGCCTCGCGCACGGCGCCCTCGGTCTCGCCCCGACCCTGCAGCAGCGGCAGCGCCAGCCGCACGAAGGGATCGTGCAGGGCGGGCAGGCCGTCGTAGATGCGCCGCATCATGCGGTCCACGCGGCCGAGCGCCGCGTCGCGATACAGCCGGGGGAAGCCGTCGATCACCGGCCACGAGGCGCCGCAGCCCGGGCAGCGGAGGGCGTGCGCGCCGGGGGGCCAGCGCAGCCCGTCGTGGGCGCAGTCGGGGCAGCGGAGTCGTTCAGGTTCCGGTCGCATGGCCGGCAGGGTAGCCGGTGGCGCGGCGCATGGCGACCGCTCTCCGCGCCGCTTGCGCGCCGGCCGGGGCGCGGGCAGGGTGCGCGCATGGGTGAGCCGGCGGACATGGGGCGGCGGATCGCGCGCGCCGCGGCGCGCGCCTCGCTGGCGCTGCTCGCGGCCGTGACGGTGCTGGGCTTCCTGGGCGCGGTGTACTGGGCCTTCGATCTGCTGAGCCACTTCCGCCTGCACTGGGGCCTGGCGGCCGTCGTCGGCGGCGCCCTGGCGGCCGGCCTGCGCCTGCGCCGCTGGGTGGCCGTCGCTGCCCTGTGCCTGGTCGCGAACCTGTTCGCGCTGCGTCCGGTGCTGCTGACCGAGGTGCCCGGCGGGGGGCCGCCCGCGGTGTCCGTCTTGTTGGCCAACGTGCTGCGCCGCAACGACGACTTCGCGGCCGTCGCGCGCTGGGTGCAGGCGCACGCGCCGGACGTCGTGGCGCTCGTCGAGCCCGACGCCCGCTGGTTGGCCGCGCTGGCCCCGGTGATGGAGCGCCACACCCACCGGGTGCTGGTGCCCCGCGGCGACAACTTCGGCTTGGCCCTGTACAGCCGCCACCCCCTGCGGGGCGCCCGCCGCACCGAGACGGCTGGTGTCCCCGCCATCGAGGCGATCATCGAGCTGCCCAGCGGCCCGGTGCCGGTGCTGCTGGTCCACCCGCCGCCGCCAGGCGGCGCGGCCCTGAGCGCGGCGCGCGACGCCGCGATCGACGCCATCGCCGCCTGGGCGGTCGAGCAGGACGTCGCGCTGGTGCTCGGCGATCTGAACGCGACCCCCTGGTCGGCCGCCTTCGGCCCGCTGCGCGCGGCGGGCCTGCGCTCGGTGGGCGCCGGCCGCGGCCTGACCGGCACCTGGCCGGCGGCGCTCGGGCGCCTCGGGCTGCCGATCGATCACGTCCTGGCGAAGGGGCCCTTCACCGTGGTCGACTTCGCCGTCGATCCGCCGATCGGCAGCGACCACCGGCCCGTGCGCGTCACGCTGGGTCGCGCGCGCTGATCGTGGTGGGACGCCGAGCGCGCCGGAACTCTCGCCGCCGGTCGCTGTCGTTCCCCTCGCGTCCTGGGAGCTGCCCGATGATCACCCGTCCCGCGTCCCTCACCCTCCTGCTGCTCGTGGGCGCCTGCGCCGCGCAGGCCGCGCCGACCCCCACCGATCGCGAGGCGGCGCTCGCCGCGGTGGCCGCGGGCGATCTGGGCGAGGGGGTCGATCACCTGCGGCGCGCCACGCGCGGCGCCGAGGTGGATCCGGAGCTGCTGTGTCTGCTGGCGCGGGTCGAGGTCCTGGCGGGCCGCCACGCCGACGCCGCCCGCACCTTCGGCCGGGTGCCCAAGGACGCCGCCTGCGCCCGACAGGCCGCCTTCGGCGAGGCGGACGCGCTGGCCGCGGCGGGCCGCGTCGACGAGGCCGCGGCGCGCTACGCCGAGCACGGCGCGTCCTCCCTGGGCCCGGCCCGCGACGCGGCGCTGGTCGCCTGGCTCGAGGATCTCTCGAAGCGCGCTCTCGAGGAGGATCGCGCGCCGATGGCCGCCGCGCTCGACGGTCTGGCGCTCGAGGCCGAGCTCCCCCTCGACGCCCGCGTGGCGCTGGCCGGGCGCGTGGCCGATCGCCTGCTCGCGCGCGCCGACGCCGACGAGGACTTCGCCCTGCCCACCCCGTCCGGGCTGGTCGCGGCGCTGCTGGCTCAGCTCGGCGTGGACGACTCGGCCTCGGCCCGGCGCCGGGTCGCGCGCTTCCTCTCGCCGCGCGAGGCGCTGACGCTGCTGGCGCCGCTGCCGGCCGACGCCGGCGTGCGCGCCTTGGCGGCGCGGCGGGCGGCGGAGGTCGACGCCGAGTGGGGCCTGCGCCTGCTCGACCGCGCGGCGGCCGAGGGGGAGGGCACGCCGGCCGGGCGGAAGGCGCGCACCGAGGCCGTCCTGACGCGCGCCCGTCTGGGTCGCCTCGCTGCGGTGGAGGCGCCCCTGCGCGCGTTGGCCGCCGGGGCCGACGAGGCCGCCCGCGAGGCGTCGAACCTGTACCTGGCGCTGGTGGCGCGCGGGGGCGATCGGGCCGCGCTCGTGACCGCGCTGACCGACCACCTGCGGCGCTTCCCGTCGGATCCGCGGCGCACCGAGAACGAAGGCCGGCTGGACGTGGCGCGGCTCGAGCTGGCGCGGGCGGCGCACGCGCGCGGCGCCTACGCCGAGGCCATCGCGCACCACGACGCCCTCGTCGCGCGCGATCCGCGCTCGGCGGCGGCCCCCCGCGCCGCCTGGGAGGCGGCCTTGGCCGCGCGCGCCGCCGGCCGCCCGGAGGAGGCCCTGCGCCGCTGGGAGGAGCTGCGCGCTCGCTGGCCCCAGGATGCCGCGGCGGGCGAGGCGCTGGCCGCGATGGCGCGGGCGCGCGCCTTCGACGCCGGCGACGTGACCGGCGCCCTGGCGTGGCTGGCGGAGCAGGCCGAGGCCGGCCCCCAGGCCGGGGCGGCGAGCGAAGAGAAGGCGCGCCTCGAGGCCCCGGCGATCCGGGTGCGGACGACGCGCCAGCGGCCCGGACGCGACGCGCGCGTCGAGGTCGTCGCGCGCAACCTCGAGTGGGTCGAGGCCCGCCTGCACCGCGTCGACGCCGAGGCCTACCTGCGGGCCGGCGGCGTGCCGAGCGGCCTGCCCGGCCTGGACGTGGCGGTCATCGCGCCCGACCGGCGCTTCAAGGTGAAGGTGCCGCGCTACGCGCCCCACCGCGACGTCGCGTTCGACCTGGCGGTGCCCGCGCCCGCGCCGGGGCTGTACGTCGTGACGGTGGCCAGCGACGATCGGGAGGCGTCGGCGGTGCTGTGGGTGTCCGATCTGCGCGTCGTGGCGCGCGCGGTGGGCCCCGATCTGGCCGTGGCCGCCTTCCGCGGCGACCGACCGGCGCCCGACGCGACGGTGCACGTGCGGCTGCCCGACGGCCGCATCGTCACCGGGCGCACCGACCGGACGGGCCTCTACCGCGCGCGCCTCGAGGCGATCGGGCCCCTGGTGGTGCTGGCCGAGGCGGACGGCGCGCCGGCGCTGGTGCGCGTGGATCGCGGGCGCGGGGAGCTGCCCGAGGCGGCGCTGAAGCTGGCCGCCGATCTCGATCGGCCCGCCTACCGACCGGGCGACGCGCTCGGCTTCCGCGTGGTGGCCCGCCGCGAGGGCGCGCCGGTCAAGGGCCGGTTCACGGTGTGGCTGGCCGAGGGATCGACGCGCTACGCCGAGCGCGCGATCACGGCGACCGAGCTGGGCACGGTGCACGGCGCCCTGCCCGTGCCGCCCGCCGCGCCGGGGGGCGGCGCGTGGCGGCGCGCGCTCGGCCTGTGGGTGCAGGCGCCGGGCGAGGACGCGGGGCAGCAAGTGGCGACCGTCATGGTGGCGCCCGAGGCGCCCCCGCGGCGGCGCATGGAGGCCTGGATCGAGGGGACCGACGCCGTCTTCGCGGTGCGCGACGCCGCGGGCGCGCCGGTGGTCGGCGCCCGGCTGACCTGGGAGGCCGAGGACGGGCGGTCGGGGGACGGGCGCACGGACGGCGCCGGGCGCGTGCGGGTGACGGGCCCGCCGGCGGGGCCCGCGTGGGGCGCGCGCGCCACCTTGGCCGGCGCCGGCCTGGTCGCCGCGACGCACCGGCCGACGCCCGAGTCGGCCGCGCTGCGGCTGCACGTCGACGACGCCGCCGAGGGCGGCACCGTGCGCGCGGTGCTGCACGGCCCGCCCGGCGCCTACCGGCTGGTGTGGGCGCCCCTGGCGCACGCCGACGCGCCGCCCGAGGCGCCCGCCGATCCGTGGGTGCCCGCCTGGGAGGACGGCCTCGAGGGCGCCGACGGGGTCGTCGACGCGGTGGAGCCGCCGACCGGCGTCGAGGGCGAGGCGGCGCAGCGAGAGGTGGTGCTGGAGGGCGCGCACGTCGAGGTCGCCCTGCCCACGCTCTCGCCCGGCGCCTGGAGCCTGCGCGCCGCGCCCGTCGAGGGCGGCGGCGCCAGCGCGCAGGCGGCCTTCCGGGTGGCCAGGCCCGCGCCGGGGCTGCGCGGCCTGCGTGATCTGCGCGCGGGCGAGCTGATGGAGGTGGCTGTCGTCGGCGCGTCGCCGGGCCTGCTGACCGCCGGCACCGATCGGCTGCTCGCCGCCGCGGTGGCCGGGCCGGGCGCGGCGCAGCGCTGGCGGACCACGGCGGCCTGGGGCGGTGAGGTCGACGTGGTGCTGCTGACGGCCGACGGGCGGGGGCACGCGCGCACCGTGCGGGTGGATCCCACGCTCGACGTGCAGATCGACGCGACCACCGAGCCCGCCACCGCGGATCGGGACGCCCAGTGGCGGCTGCGGGCGCGGGTGACCGACGGCGCGGGCCGGCCGGTGCGGGCCGAGGTGGCCCTGCGCGTGCTGGACGACGCGCTGGTCGAGGCCGTGGGCGCGGCGGCCTCGGTGGACGCCGACGGGCTGCGGCGCACCTTCCCGTCCGCGCCGGGCGATGGCGCCTTCGTGCGCTGGGTGCAGACGGTCACCGCCGAGGCGGTCGCGGCCGAGCTGCTGGCCGAGGTCGCGCGCGCCGCCGAGAAGGAGAAGGCCAAGCGCGCCGCGGCGGGGCGCTTCCGGGCCGAGGCGATGGACCGCCTGCTGGACGCGCCGCCCCTCGAGGGGGATGCCTTCGGGTTCGGCGGTCTGGGTGTGGTGGGCGCGGGGCGCGGCGGCGGTGGCCTGGGACGCGGCGCCGGGCGCGCGCGGCTGCGCATGGGCAAGACCTCGATCCAGGCGCGGCAGTGGGTCGAGGGCGAGCGCGCCGCGGCGGCCTGGGCGGTGCTGCCGACCGACGCCGACGGCACCGTGGAGCTGACCGTGCCGGTGCCCCGCGCGGCCCGGCGGTGGACCCTCGCCGCGCAAGCCATCAGCGCCGACGCGGCCGGCGCCGCGACGCGCGCGCTCTCGACGCGCGAGGCCACGCGGCTGAGCGCGCCGCGCCCCGGCCCGGGCAGCCCCGGCGAGTCCGTCGACCTGCGCGTGACCGTGATCAACGGCGCCGCGGCGCCGCTGGTGGCCACGCTGAAGGCCGGCGACGCGACCCACCCGGTGCAGGCCGGGCCCGGCGAGGCGGTGATCGTGGAGCTCGGCGCCCGCGCGCCGGGTGACGCCGTCCCGCTGCGGCTGATCGCCGGCGAGCGCGTCCTCGACCGCCTCGACTGGGGCTTCCCCCTGGCGTCCGGCGTGCCCTCGCCCGCTGGGCGCGTCGTGACCATCGCGGCCGCGCCCGGTGGGGGCGTGCCGGCGGCCTGGCTGGCGTCGCGCCCGGACCCGGATCGCTTCACCGACGCGGGGCGCGCCGCCGCGGCCGGTCGCGCCGCGCTGGCGGCGTTGGCCGTGGCGCCCGAGGCTCAGCGTCCGGCCCTCCGCGCCCAGGCGCGCGCGGCCCGCGCCGCCCTGCGCACCCTGCAGCCGCGCGACGCGCGGGCCGACGCCGAGCGGCTGCTGTTCCTGGCCGAGGGCCGCGACCTCCTCGGTGTGCCCCGCGGCGAGCTGGAGCAGGTGGCCGAGTCGCTGCGCGCGCCGGGCGCCGATCCGGGCGAGCGCGTCCTGCTCGCCCACGCGCGCGCCGTCGCCGGGCAGAAGGTCGACGCGTCGGCGCTGGCGCGGCTCTCGCGCATCGAGGAGCTGCCCCCCGAGGTGTCGTCGCGCCTCGCGCGCCTGTTGCTGCTCGAGAAGCGCCCCGCCGCCGAGGCGCGGGCGCGGGTGAAGGGGGACGGCCCCCAGGCGATCCTGGCCCGGGCGGCGCTGGGCGAGCCGGTCGACGCGGCGCGCCGCGCGCTGGCGAAGACGCCGCCGCCCCTGGCCGGCGATCCGGCGCTCGCCGACTGGCTGCGCGCGGCGGCCGCCCGGCCCGGCGACGGCAAGGGGCGGGCGACCGTGCGGGTGGGCGGCGTCGTCGTGGGCACCCTGGATCGTGCGCGCGGCGGTGTCCTGCGCGCGGTCGTGGCGGGCGACGACGCGACCGTCGACACCGACGGCCTCGCCGCGCTGGTCTGGCGGGGCAACCCGGCGCCCGCGGGGGCGGCGCCGGCGCGCGTGATGCGTCTGCCCCGCGGCCTGGACGGCGAGCCCGTCGTCCCGGGCGCGCTGCGGGCCGGCGCCGAGGGCGATCAGGCCGTGTTCTGCGGGGGGCCGGACGCGCCCTGCCGCCTCGCGGTGGGCGACGCCCTGGTGCCGCCGGTGGCCCTCGACGCGCTGGGCTGGGTGCCGCCGGCCGGGCTGCAGCCGAACGCGACGATGAGCGGTCCGGTGCTGCGCGCGGTCGCGCGGGGTCGCTATCTGCTGGGCGGGCTGGTCGACGACGAGGGCGCGGCCCTGCGGCCCCTGCACGTCGAGGTGGTCGAGGCGCCCGGCACGGCCGGCGTCGGCCCCTTCGCGGCCCTGGCGCGCGCGGCGCAGGCGATGGAGGCCCAGGGCGATCCGACGCCCTGGCTCGCGCCGTGGCCGACCGACGCGGACTGGCCGGCGGCGCTGCTGGGCCAGCGCGCGGCGGTGCGCTTCGAGCACGCCCTGGCGACGGACGCGCCGGCGGCGACGCTGGTCGACCGCTTCGAGGCCCTGCGCGAGGCCAACCCGCGGGCGGCCCTCGGCTCGGCGCAGATCGCCCGCGTGGCGGGCGCCTACCGCGCGGCGGGCCGCCCGGCGCGCGCCGTGGACGTGTGGCGCGCCGGCCTGGGCGGCGCGTTCCTGGCCGAGGCGGGGCACGTGCGCAAGGTCGAAGAGGTGGCCGGGCTGCTCGCGTCGTTGCAGGGGTTGCGCCGCGTCGCCCAGCGCTATCCCGCGCTGCCGGCGGTCGAGGAGGCCCTCTTCCACTTGCCGCAGCGCCTCGACTCGATGGCCGACGGGCCGCTGCCCGACGGGGTGCGCCGCGCCGGCGTCACCGCGACCGATCTGCGGCTGATGGCCGCCGCATGGGATCGCGCCTACGTGGCGCTGTGGCCGGACAGCCCGCGGCGCGGCGAGGCGGCCTTCCACCTGGTGCGCACGCTGCAAACCCTCGACGCCCACGCCGAGGCGGCGCGCTGGGCCGCCGCGCTGGCGCGCCAGCTGCCGCAGAGCGCCGTGCTCGACGGGCTGCTCTACCTCGAGGGGCTGTCGCGCCTGCGGCTGCGCGAGGACGAGCGGGCGCTGGCGCTCTTCCGCCGGGTGAGCAGCGAGGACTTCCCGCAGCCCGACGGCTCGGCGGCCCC
>JAUHXL010000359.1 GCA_030426945.1 bacterium | reverse complement strand
CGAGCACCGTGCCCGCCAGGATGTTGCACTTCCAGTAGCCCTCGTTGGCCGTGCGCAGGCCGTAGCTGACGCCGCCGGGCGCCTCGAGCGTGCCGTCGCGGGTGGCCTTCACGCCGAAGTCGGCGGCTGTGTAGGTGTAGGTCGTGCCGTCGACCTCGACCTCGAGGGGCGCCTCGGGCGTCGCGGCGACGAGGGCGGTGGCGAGCTGGACGACGCGGCGGGCCCCCTCGCTGACCCGCGCCAGGGGCGGCAGCGGCGCGAAGAGATCGGGCACGGGCACGTCGGCCAGGCGCTCGAGCAGGGCCTCGGCGTCGGCGCGACCGAAGGGGCCGGCGCCAGTCAGGCCGTAGGCGGCGCGCGCGGCGTCGACGGCGGCGAGCGTCTCGCGGCCGACCGCGCCGTCGGCGCCCCAGACCCCGAGTCGCAGCGCTGGGGGCGCGCCCGGCACGCGCGCGCCGACGGCCTGCAGCAGCCGCTGGGTCCAGCGGGCGGCGGCGTCGGCGTCGCCCTCGCCCACCGTCCGCTCGCCGGCCAGCACGGCGGCGAAGTCGGGCTCGACGCGCAGCGTCTCTGCGCCCAGCGGCGCGGCCACGTCGCCGGCGAGCAGGCCCGCCTCGACGAGCGCCGTGCCCATCCCCTCCCCCAGCAGGTCGAGCCCCTGCGTGGCGATCGTGCGCAGGTCGCGCGCCGAGCGCTCGCGCAGCGCGCCCGCGGTCAACGGCCCGAGGGGCAGCGGCCCCGCCTCGACGAGGTCACGGAAGAAGGTCGGCAGGCCGCTCATCGGTGACTCCTGTGCCCGGTGCGCCCGCAGCTTCGCCCCCGCCCGACGGCCCGTCAACGCCCCCGCGGCGGGGGGACTGCGCACGAGCCGTTGCGGCTCCCTCCGACCGGCTGTCAGCTGTCAGCTGTCAGCTGTCAGCCGGGCCCCGTGCGCCATGCCGAGTACGGAGCCGCTCGGCAAGCGCGGCCCGCCGGGCTACCGAGCAGAAGGCACAATCGCCGCGACGGAACTGAAAGCCGACCGCTGACAGCTGATGGCCCGACCGTCCGGGCGGGGCGTACGGTGGACCCACGGGCTTCAATCACACTCGCGGCGGGGATGCGTCCGCACGCGGATGGGGCTACAGTGGGCCGCGCCGCCGGAGGCGCGGCGGGCGGAGCGTCATGCGACACGAAGCCATCGACGAGGACGCGCCGGCGGCGCTCGCCGGCGCGGACGTGCAGACGACCTGGGCGCCCCTGCTGGTCGACGCCCTGCCCATCGCGGGCCTGGCCCTGCAGCACGTCGGCGTGCCGCTGGTCGCTTCGGTCACGCTGGTGAACCCGACCGACGACGACTGGGCCGATCTCACCGTGCGGCTGGACGTCGAGCCGGCCTTCGCCGAGCCGGTGACGCTGCGCCTGGCCGGCCTGGCCGCGGGCGAGACGCACACCTTCGAGCGCCCGGCGCTGGCCCTGGCGCCGGGCTTCCTGGCCGCGCAGGACGAGCGCGCCGAGGGGCGGCTGATCGTCACGGCGGCGGCCGGTGAGGCGCAGGTCGCGCGCACCGTCGCGCCGGTGAGCGTCCTGCCCCCCGCGCACTGGCCGGGCGGCTGGGTGCTGCCGGAGCTTCTGGCCGCGTGGGTGCGCCCCAACAGCAAGGCGCTGCCGCCGCTGCTGCGCGACGCCGCCGATCGGCTGGCGCGGGCCACCGAGCGCGCCAGCCTGGACGGCTATCAGTCGCGCGATCCCCGGCGCGTGTGGGCCACGGCCAAGGCGCTGTACGAGGCGCTGCAGGCGCGCGGCGTGAAGTACATCAACCCGCCGGCCAGCTTCGAGCAGCGCGGCCAGAAGGTGCGCACGCCGACCCAGGTGATCGACGAGGGGCTGGGCACCTGCCTCGACCTGGCCGTCGTGCTGGCCGCCCTGCTCGAGCAGTGTGGGCTGAACGCGTTCGTCGTGCTGGTGGCCGGGCACGCCTTCCCCGGCGTGTGGCTGACCGACTTCTCGCTGCACGAGCCGGTGCACGACGATCCGCTGCCCCTCCGCAAGCGCGTCGACCTGGGCGAGGCGCTGGTGTTCGACAGCTCGCCGGTGACCGAGGGCGTGCCCTTCGATCAAGCGCGGCAGAGCGCCGAGGCCATGCTGCGGGCCGCCGACACCTTCCGCTACGTCGTCGACGTGGCCGCGGCGCGGCGCTGGGGCACGCGGCCGCTGCCCGGCGACGGCGGCGAGGCGGTGACCAGCGAGGCGCCCCGCGCGGCGGACGCGCCCGCGGACGACGACGCCGCGCCCCCCGATCGCTGGCTGGCCGACCGCCCGGAGGCCGCGGCCAGCGCGCGGACGCGGCTCGACCGCTGGGCCGGGCGGCTGCTGGATCTCACCCTGCGCAACCGCCTGCTGAACCTGCGGCCGGGCAAGCGCTTCGTCGATCTGCGCTTCGTCGACGGCGCGCCCATCGAGCGCGGCCTGGCCAGCGGCGAGGTGTTCGAGCTGCTGCCCCGGCCGGCGCCCAGCCGGGTGGCCGGCGAGGGGCTGTCGGCCGAGGCCCTCGAGGCGCGGCGCGAAGAGCAGGCCCGCGCGCTGGCCGCCGAGGCGGCGCCGCAGGGGCGCCTGCTGACCGACCACCCGCCCGCCGAGCTCGACGCGCGCTCGCTCGAGCTGTACCGCCGCGCGCGCACCACCCTGCTCGACACCGGCACGGTGACGCTGTACCTGGGCGTCGGCCTGCTGCGCTGGCGCGAGGCCGACGACGTGCCGCGCGACGCCCCGCTGGTGCTGGTGCCGGTGCAGCTCGAGCGCCCGCCGCGCGGCGCGCCCTGGCGGCTCAAGGCGGCCGAGGAGGAGACGCGGATCAACGTCACCCTGCTGCACAAGCTGCGGCAGGTGCTCGGCCTGGACACGTCGACGCTCGAGGTGACGCCCACCGACGGCGTCGGCGTGGACGTGCCGCTCATCGTGCGCCGCTTCCGCGCCCTGGTGCGCGACGTCGACGGGCTGGAGGTGATCGACACCGCCTTCCTGGCCGAGTTCAGCTTCACCAAGTTCCTGATGTGGCTCGACCTCGAGGCCAAGCGCGACGCGCTGCTGGCCAACCCGGTGGTGCGGCACCTGTTCGATCCGGCCGAGGGCGGCTTCCCGCTGGCGGCGCCGCTGGTGGCCGAGGACGCCCTCGATGCGGCGCGCGGGGCGGCCGACAGCGCCACGGTGATGGAGGCGGATCCCAGCCAGCTCCAGGCGGTGCTGGCGGCGGCGGACGGGTCGAGCTTCGTGCTGCAGGGGCCGCCGGGCACGGGCAAGAGCCAGACCATCGCCAACCTGATCGCGCACGTCCTGAGCGCCGGGCGCACGGTGCTGTTCGTCTCCGAGAAGATGGCCGCGCTCGACGTCGTGCAGCGACGCCTGGAGCGCGTGGGGCTGGGGCCCTTCTGCCTCGAGCTGCACGCGCATCAGGCCAGCCGGCGGGGCGTCGTCGAGCAGCTCAAGACCAGCTTCGCGCACGCCGAGCGGCAGCCCCCGGCGGGCTGGGCGGCGCTGACCGACGCGCTGGACGCCGCGCGCGAGGCGCTGAACGCGCACGCGGCGCGGCTGCGGGCGCCGACGCCCTTCGGCGAGACGACGCGCGGGGTGCTGGCGTCGATGTTCGGCGGCGACGGGCCCGCGGCGATCGACCTGCCGGGGCTGGATTTCGCGGCGCTGGACGCGGCGCAGGTCGAGGCCGCGCGGGCGGCGTGCGGGCAGGCGGCCGTGGCGCTGTCCGACGTGGGATCGCTGTTCGAGCATCCCTGGCGGGCCGCGCGGGCGACGTCGTGGACACCGGGGTGGGCGCGCGAGGTCGCGACGGCGGTGCGGGCGCTGGGCGAGGCGACCGAGGCGCTCGACCGGGCCGCGCGCCGGGCCGCCGACATCCTGCACCTGCCCGCGCCCCCGGCGACGCCGGCCGAGCTGGACGACGTCGTCGGCGTGGCCGAGCGTTTGGTGACCACGCCGGCGCCGCCCGCCGCGCTGGTGGCGCCGGACGATCACCGCGCGCGGCTCGAGCGCCTGCGGGCCTGGGCCGAGCGCGGCGCGCAGGTGGCCGCCGAGCGCGCCGCGCTGCGTGCGACCTGGCGCGACGATCTGCTGGCCGAGGATCTGGACGGGCTGCACGCCCGCTACGCGCGCTGGGCGCAGGCCTTCTTCCTGCTGGCGTTCGTGATGCTCTGGTCGGCGCGGCGGGCGCTGGGCCGGGTGGCGCAGGGGCGGCTGCCCGGGGCGCCGACGGTGCGCGACGACCTGGCGCGGGCGCGCGCGCTGCGCGCGGGCCTGGCCGAGGTGCAGAGCTGGGACGCGGACGCGCGGGCGTGGCTGGGCGCGCGCTGGGCGGGCGCGGACACCGACTGGGCGACCGTGCGCGGCCTGTGCGACTGGACCGAGGCGCAGCATCGGACGCTCTTGGCGTGGTCCGAGGCGGCCGACCGAGGGGCCGCGCTGGCGCGGGTGCGCGAGCTGGCGACGGCGCGCGCCGAGCTGGTGCAGCCGGGGGGCGCGCTGCACGACGAGCTGCAGGCCCTGGGCGCCGCGCGGGCGGCCTGGCAAGCGGCGAGCGATAGCGTGGCGACGCTGCTGGATCTGGATCGCGCGGCGGCATGGGGCGCGGCGCCCACGCCGGCGGCGGTGCAAGGCTGGGTGGACGCCGCCGAGGACGCCGTCGAGCGGCTGCGCCCTTGGTGCGACGCCGCCGCGGCCATCCGGGCGCTGCGCGCGGCGGGGCTGGGCGCCCTGGCCGAGCGGGCGCTGGACGGCGACGTCGCGCCCGCCGAGCTGGAGGCCGTCGGCGAACGCTCCCTGCGCGCCGGCTGGTGGGACGCGCACCTGGACGCCGAGCCCGCGCTGGCCGGCTTCCGCGGGCTGACGCACGACGCGCTGATCGAACGCTTCCGCGACCTGGACCAGCAGGTCACGGCGCGCGCCCGCGAGGCCACCGCCGCCCGCCTGGCCGCGCGCGTCCCGCCCCTGCACGGCCCCGGCGACGAGCTGGCGCTGCTGCGCCGCCAGATGCAGCTCAAGGCGCGCCACATGCCCATCCGCCAGCTCTTCGGCCGCGTGCCGACGCTCCTGCGGCGGCTGAAGCCCTGCGTGCTGATGTCGCCGCTGTCGGTGGCGCAGTTCCTCGACCCCACGCTCGAGGGCTTCGACGTGGTGGTGTTCGACGAGGCCAGCCAGATCCCGCCGTGGGACGCGGTGGGCGCCATCGCGCGCGGGCGCCAGGTGATCATCGTGGGCGACAGCAAGCAGCTTCCGCCCACGACCTTCTTCGATCGCGGCGGCGACGAGGAGGCCGAGCAGATCGACGACGAGGATCTCGAAGAGACCGAGAGCATCCTCGACGAGGCCGTCGCCGCCGGCCTGCCCGCGCTGCGCCTGGGCTGGCACTACCGCAGCCGCCACGAGAGCCTGATCGCGTTCTCGAACCAGCATTACTACGACAGCGGGCTGCACAGCTTCCCCAGCGCCGACGACGCGCTGCGCGGGCGGGGGCTCGAGTGGGCGCCGGTGCCCGACGGCTTCTACGACCGGGGCGGCAGCCGCACGAACCGGGGCGAGGCCGAGGCGGTGGTGGCCGAGATCCGGCGGCTGGCCGCGCTGCCCGAGAGCGAGCGGCCGACCGTCGGCGTGGTGACCTTCAGCGTCCCGCAGCAGCGGCTGATCGAGGATCTGCTCGACGAGGCCGCGGCCGCCGAGCCGACGCTCGCGGCCTGGCTGACCGAGGGCGACGACGAGCCGCTGTTCGTGAAGAACCTCGAGAGCGTGCAGGGCGACGAGCGCGACGTGATGCTGTTCAGCGTGGGCTACGGGCCGGACGCCAGCGGGCGCGTGACGATGAACTTCGGCCCGCTGAACCGGCAGGGCGGCGAGCGGCGGCTGAACGTGGCGATCACGCGAGCGCGCGAGCGGCTGGTGGTGTTCAGCACGCTGCGGCCGACGCAGATCGACCTGGCGCGGACGCGCGCGACGGGCGTCCGGCACCTGCGCGACTTCCTGGCCTTCGCCGAGGCGCAGACGCCGGCGGCGGACGGCGCCGAGGCCGTCGCGGCGCGGCCGACGCGCGCCGAGACGGCCTTCGAGGCCGAGGTGAGCCGCTTCCTGACCGATCAGGGGCACACGGTCCACCCGCGGGTGGGGCGCGCCGGCTACCGGGTCGACCTGGCCGTGTGCGATCCGGCGCGGCCCGGCGCCTACGTGCTCGCGATCACCTGCGACGGCGCGACCTACCACGACTGCGCGGTGGCGCGGGCACGCGATCGGCTGCGCGAGGCGGTGCTCGAGTCGCTGGGCTGGCGCACCTGCCGGGTGTGGGCGACCGACTGGTGGTACGAGCGGCCGAAGGCCGAGGCGCGGCTGAAGGCGGCGGTCGACGCCGCGCTGGCGGCGGCCACGGCGCCGGTGTTCGAGATGCCCGCGCCGCGCGTCGCCTCGGCCTCGGCGGCGCCCATCGACGTGGACGCCGCGCTGGCCGCCGGGGCGCCGGCGCAGACGCCGGACCTGCCGGCCGACTGCGCGCCCTGGCCCGGCCTGCCCGCGCTCACCGGCGGCCCCAAGGAGGCCTTCTACGAGGACGCCGCGACCGCTCGCCTGCGCGCCGACCTGGCCCGCGTCGCGCACCGGGTGGGCCCGGTGCAGCGCGAGGCCGCGTACCGCCACGTGGCCCAGGCCTGGGGCTTCGGCAGCCTGGGCCGGCGCATCGTCGAGCGTCTGGACGAGATCGTGGCCGGCGCGGACGATCCCCACCTGGCCGACGACGCCCTGTGGCCCTCGCCCGCCGCCCTGGACACCTGGACCGCCTTTCGGCCGGGCGCGCCCGACGGCCCCGCGCGCGCCGCCGACGAGCTGCCGGTGACCGAGGTCGCCAACGCGGCGGCCTGGATCGTCGAGCAGGGCGTCTCGATGTCCCGCGACGCCGCGGTCGGCGCCCTGGCCCAGCTCTTCGGCTTCGGCCGGGCCGGCGCCAAGGTGCGCCGGCGCATGGAGGCCGGGATCGACCGCGCGGTCGCGCGGGGCGCCGTGACCGTGGAGGGCGATCGGCTGCGGACGCCAGGCTGACGCGCAACGACCCCCGACAGCAAGCTCGCGGCCCGACGGCGTCTTCGCGCGGACAGTCGACCCGGTCAGGGTGACTCGAGCGACTCCAGCCAGCTCACCCAGGCGCCGAACCGTGGGCAGGCCTCGCGTAGCCGGGGCAGGCCGATCGCCGCGGCGATCAGCGGTCCGAACGCCACCTTTCGGTAGCCCGGCACACACTTCAGCAGGCGCTTCGACGGGGCCGTCTCGGGACCATCGTTCACCTCTTCCGGCGCGAGCCCGGCGACGTCCCTTCTCAGCCTGGCAAACGCGGCTGCGTCCAGCTGATCGGAGGTGAACGCTTCGGTCGCGCCGAGGTCATTGAACGGAAGCGCCTCGAACTCGTGCACCTGGACGAAGGGCAGCAGACGGTCGTCGTCGTGCGCGGCAGCGACGGCCTGGATGATCGCGTCGGCCCGGCCCGGTCCACGCGCCTGGCCGGGCGGCGTCCAGCCAGGTGTGTCATCGGGTGCACCTTAGAGATCGAAGAACGTGGAGAAGCGGACGGCGCGCCCGCGATGCTCGGCGATGAGGTTGCGCAGGTGCCGAGCCCAAGGCTGCCAGCTCCGACCACCGCCGCGGGCGCCGCCGCCACGCAGCACGCACATGGGCAGGA
>JAUHXL010000358.1 GCA_030426945.1 bacterium | reverse complement strand
CGGCCTTCAAGGCGGCGTCGGCGCCACGCAGCGTGGCCGCGATGGAGAACGACTCGAGGACGCCCACCGCCTCGAGCGGCCAGGCGCCGGGCGCGCTCAACACGGCGTCGAGCTCCGCGTGGGGGTAGGGCAGGAAGAGGCGGTCGATCAACGCGTCCGCCGCCACGGCCCGGCCGGCGCCGAGGGCCTCGTCAACCTCGTCGACACCGCCCCGGATGAGGATGCTGTACTTGCCGGGGTGCGTGGTCGCGGCGCGCACGAGGCGCACGGGCGCCTTCTTGACCATCGCGTCGCAGGTGAGGACGCCGCGGGCGACGGAGCAGAGCTCGAGCAGGCCCAGCGCGGGGCCCTCGGGGGCGTCGCCGTGCATCACACGATGCGGAAGGCGTCCTTCAGCACGCAGCGTCGCGCCCGCGAGAAGTGCGGCGCGTAGGTCATGCCCTCACCGGTGGGGCTGGCGATGGTCCACGAGGTGAAGCCCTCGCCGTTGAGGCCGACGCCGGCCGCGCTCGGCGCGTTCTTCACGAAGATCGAGGTGTTGATCACGCGGGCCATGCGGCTGAGCGCCTTGATGTTGGTCGAGTGCATCACCGCGGTGTGGCCGTAGCCGTGCTCCGCCCGGCGCGCGATCTCGATGGCGGTGTCGACGTCCGGCGCGCGCACGAAGCCGAGCACGGGCATCAGCATCTCGTGCTGCACGAAGGGGTGGCCCTCGTCGACCTCGGCGTAGGCGAGGCGCGTGGAGTCCGGCACACGGATGCCCGCGTCGGCCAGGATGACGGCGGCGTCCTTGCCGATGTAGTCGCGGTTGACGTGGTTGTCGGGCGTGATGAGCAGCTTCTCGAGCCGGCGGAGATCGCCGCCGCGCACCTCGACCGCGTGGTTCGCCTTCAGCTCGCGCTTGAGCGCGTCGGCGATGTCGGCGACCGCGATGATCTCCTTCTCGACGATGCAGATGATGTTGTTGTCGAGGCTGGCGCCGAACACGACGTCACGACCCGCCTGGACGATGTCGGCGGTCTCGTCCACGACCACGGGCGGGTTGCCCGGGCCCGCGGCGATGGCGCGCTTGCCGCACGTCATGGCGGCCTTGACCACGCCGCCGCCGCCCGTGACCACCAGCAGCCGGATGTCGGCGTGCTTCATCAGCTGGCCGGCGGTGTCGATCGTGGGGTGGGCCACGCAGTTGAAGACGTTGGGCGGCCCGCCCTCGCCCTCGATGGCGGCGTTGAGCTTGTCGATGAAGTAGGCGCTGACGCCCTTGGCGTTGGGGTGCGTGTTGAACACCACCGCGTTGCCCGCGGCGAGCATGCCGATGCCGTTGTTGAGGATGGTCTCGGTCGGGTTGGTGCAGGGCGTGATGGAGCCGATGACGCCGTAGGGCGCCTGCTCCATCAGCGTGAGGCCGTCGTCGCCGGTCCAGGCCGTCGGCTGCAGCGCCTCGACCCCCGGCGTCTTCTCGAGCACCAGCCGGTTCTTGGCCAGCTTGTCGGTGTAGCGACCGAGGCCGGTCTCTTCGACCGCCATGCGCGAGATGTTCTCGAGCTCGCGCGCCGTGGTCTCGCGCAGCGCGGCGATGTAGCGCTTTCGATCAGCGAGCGGGATCTCGTCGAGGGCGAGGAAGGCCTGGCGCGCGGCGGCCGTCGCGGCGTCCACCGAGTGATGGACCCCGCGGCCGTCGGACGCGACGTCGCCGCTGCCACGGGCGTGGCGCAGGACGGCGGGGCCCTTCGGGGTGTCGGCGCCGAGGCGGGCGACCACCTGCTCGACGATGCGGGCGATCTGGCGATCGTCCATCGGCTGTCCCCCCTACGCGGCGCGCGCGCTACTTCTGGTACAGCACCTCGCCGCCCACCTCGAAGGTGTCGACGATGGCCATGATGGTGGCGTCGACGGGTCGGTTCTGGGTGACGGTGGTCTGCCGGGCCGACGAGCCGCTGGCGTAGAGGACGACCTCACCCACCCCGGCGCCGACCGCGTCGGCGGCGACGACACCGCCGGACTTGACCTCGCCCGTCGCGAGGTCGATGGGCGCCACCGCGAGGAACTTGAGCCCGGCGAGCTCCTCCTCTTTGCGGCTGGCGACCACCGTGCCGACGACCTTGCCGATGATCATCGCCGGCTACTTGTCGGCGTCGGGGTTGCGCCCGAGCGGCAGCCGAAGGTCGATGTTGCCGTGCGGCCGCGGGATCACGTGCACCGAGATGAGCTCGCCGCAGCGCTCCGCCGCCCGCGCGCCGGCCTCGGTGGCGGCCTTCACCGCCGCCACGTCACCGCGCACGATCGCCGTGGTGTAGCCGCCGCCGATCTTCTCGAAGCCGACGAGCTCCACCTTGGCCGCCTTGACCATGGCGTCGGCGGCCTCGACCATGGCGACGAAGCCCCGGGTCTCGATCATGCCCAACGCGTCTGCCATCGGGTCCTCCGTTGCGCGGGGCCCTGCGGCCCCGTGAGTTGAGTGTCAGGTTGGATCAGGTGTCCTTGAAACCGGGCGGGTCGATGCCGGTGACCGCCTCGAGGGCGGCCGTGGCTGCATCACGCGCGGCGTCGATCTCCGCCTCGGAGCCCGACAGGTAGAGCCGGCCGAAGGCGCCGTAGGGGCGGATGTCGATGAGGAAGATGTTGGCCGCCTTCTCCGCCTCGTTGGCGGCGAGCGTCACGTAGGCCGCCGGCACCGTCTCGAGGATGAAGAGCGACTGGCCGGGGAGGATCATGTTGCCGCGGCTGTTGCGGTTGATGATCTGGGCCTGGTAGGGCTCCACCGACCGGATGATCTGGCTCGAGACCACCTTGGGCCGCATGCGGTCGGCCTCGCGACAGCCGAGGCCGTCGAGGATGACCTGGCCGGCGCTCATCACCTCGCCCTTGTCCCAGTCGTGGACCTCGAGCAAGCCGTAGGCGCGCTCGACGACCTGGACCGCCGGGACGACCGAGGTGGCCTTCAGCGCGGTGTCGGTGACCCGGTTGATCGCGATCCCTGGCGCGATCTCGACCCAGAGCGACGCCATCTCGGGCACGGGCAGGAACCCACGCGACGTCTTGCCCACGTAGCTGGTGAGCTGTGGCTGGAGGCTGTCGAGAAAGACGTACGAGCGGAGCGTGATGCTCATGGTGGCGGTTGGCCCTCCCCCCCGCGGAGACAGGGCGCGACCCTAGCACAGGGGTTGGGGCCCCACAAGCTCGGGCGCGCGGGCGCACGACGGGTCGCGCGCGGGCTCAGCTCCAGGCGGTGAAGGTGCGCAGACGGGCGCGGTCGTCCGGGGTCATGCGCTCGAAGAGGACCCCCATGCCGGGCTGGGTGCCGCGGTGCTGGACCCGGACGATGCGGCCCTCGGCGCGGACGGAATCGCCGAGGCCGGGGATCGTGAAGGTGAGCTCGACGGCGGCGCCGACCGGCAGGAGGAGGTCGCTGGCGACGAAGGCGCCGGTGGCGCTGATCTCGGCGAGCTCGAGGGGGAGCGCGTCGTCCTCGGCGCCGAGCTCGCGGACATGGGCCGTGACGACGACGTCGCGGCGGTCGGCGTGGCGCTGGCCTGCGCCGGTGCCGGCCGGGAAGCGGACGGGGTGGGCGACGCGCGTGAGCGGGGCGCCATCGACGGGGGCCTGGTTCATCGGGGACTCCTTCAGCCAAACCACATCTGCGATTCAAACCTACATATCACACCCATCGAGCGTCAACGGGATAATCGAGTCCCCAGCCGGCGTGGGGTCTCCGATCCCCAAGTGAACGCGACAGCGCGGCGGCGGGCTGTGTATGGTTCTTGCTGCGCTCGATACGCTGGCTTCGACGCCGGCACTCGCGGGAGGACATTCCGATGCGCGCACGACTCGGCTGGATGATGGTGGTGCTGTTCGCGGCGGGTTGCGCGGACGCGCCTGTCGAGGACGCGGACGACGCGGGGGCCCTGCCCGCCCCCTGCCCCGACGGCTATCAGGTGGATGGCGACGGGCAATGCGCCATCCCGAGCATCGGCCCCGGTCAGGTGGAGACGCCGGACGCCCCCTTCGAAGAGCCGACGCTCGACAACTCGGACCTCGACATGCAGCGCGCCTTCTTCCTCAATCAGGAGGGCGACGGCAAGTTCACGCTGTACGTCAACGAGACCCGGCAGATCGGTGTCCGGGCGATCCACGCCGACGGGCGGCCCGCGCCGGGGCACGCGGTCGAGTTCACCAAAGAAGAGGTCAACGCCGAGAACCCGTCGGGGGCGGTCTTGAGCGCGCGGCGGGCGTCGACCAACGAGTTCGGCGTGGCGTACATCAACGTCACCGGTGGTCCGCAGCCGAGCTTCTTCAAGCTGCAGATGGCGGCGGACAGCACGACGGGGCTGACCTATCAGGTGAACGTCGTGCTGCGCCCGGAAGGCTTCGACCCGGACAACCCGATGGTGCCGCCGGACGTCGAGGTGCCGCCCGGCGGGCCCCTCAACGAGGGCAACTGCATGCCCACCCAGGGGACCTACCGCATCACGAACCTGTACGAGCCCGCGCGGCTGATCGGCGACGGGCCCTTCCAGGCGCTGGACACCATCCACCGCGCGCTCTCGAGCCCCGGTGAGCTGGTCGGGGACTACATCCGGGACCGCATCGGCGGCATCTGGGGCTCGGTCATCCGGGCCGCCGTTCAGCCGGTGGTCGACTACCTGTACCGCTACGTCGTGCAGAACTACGCGCCGGAGTGGGTGCAGTGGATGCTGGTCATCACCGAGGACATCACCGGCGTCCTGACCGAGCTCGAGATTCAGGGCACGATGGCCCTCGGCGGCGCCGTCGGCCCGGAGTGCGCGCTGCGCGGTACGCATCGGTGGGACACGTTGGTGTTCCACTGGCGGGCGGGCTGTGCGGCGGGCGACGCGCAATGCGGGCGGTACGACGTGCCCCTCAACCAGCTGGGCATCGCGGCGTCCGAGAGCGACTTCGACGCGCGCCTGACCCGGAACCTGGGGCCGGTCGCGGACATGGAGATCGGCGAGCACAACCTGAACCTGAACCTGGCGGTGGCGGTCATCTGGTTCGTCGAGAACGTGATCCTGCCGCAGCGCCTGAACGTGAACGGCTTCGGGGAGCTGCTGCAGCTGGTGGTGCCCTGCGACGCGGTGGGGCAGCTGGCGGCGGATTACGTCGGCGGCTCGATCATCGGCTTCGCGGTGGCCCCCTTCGTCGAGGGCGCCTGCGAGGCGGGCATGGAGGCGCTGGGCAACTACCTGGGCGGCCTGCTGACGAACGCCCTGCGCGTGGACAGCTTCACGATGGCGGGGCAGTGCCGCCTGCGGGACACGGACGCCAACCAGGCGGCCGACCGCATCGAGGACGGTCGCTGGACCATGGGCCTCGAGGGCGACTTCACGGGCGAGCGCATCCAGTGAGCCGCGGCGTGGCGAGCGCCTCCGCCGCGCGCACCTGCCAGCCTGCTGTTGACGGCCCCGCGTCGCCCTGCTAGCCTCCCGCGTCCCGAATCGCACGGCCCGAGGGCGGGCCGGCACATCCCAAGTTCGAGGTGAAAAGTGCCCAACCACAAGTCGGCGATGAAGCGCGTGCGCCAGAACGAGAAGCGGAACGCGAGCAACCGGCACGTCATGTCCACCCTGCGCAGCCGCATCAAGCAGGTCCGCACCGCGATCGACGCGGGCGACGCCGAGGCCGCCAAGAGCGCGCTGCCGGTCGCCGTGCGCGCGCTGACCCGCGCCGCGGGCAAGGGCGTCATCCACCGCAACCAGGCCCGCCGCAAGATCGGCCGCCTGACGATCGCGGTGAACGGCCTGAGCTGAGCCTGACCCCTCGGCCCCGAACGGGCCGGGCTGACCGTCAGCGCCCTCCGCCCGCGCACAGGTCGAGCAGGACGCCTTCGAGCAGCAGGTCGCCCGGCACCTTGCTGCTCTTGAGGGCGCGATCGGCCTGGGCGAGGCGTTCGAGGGCCGCGACCAGCTCCCCCCCCCGATAGTTGTTGAGCTGCCGCGCGAAGGTGCGCGCGCGGAAGGGTGGCACGCCGGCACCCTGGGCGGCCTGCTCGGCGGTGGCGCCCGCAGCACGCAGGCTGCGCCCGAGCAGCAGCTGGCGGTACTGCCGAATCACCATCGCGAGCAGCTTCAGGGGCTCCTCCCCCTGATCGAGCAGCTGGTGCGCCCGCGCGAGGGCGTCGGCGATCTTGCGGTCGGCGAGGGCGTCCGTCAGCTCCCAGACCGTCCGCGCGCGGGTGTGGGCGACGGTCTCCTCGACGTGGGCCAGCTCGATGGCGCCGGGCGGCTCGACATAGAGCGCGAGCCGCTCGACGGCGGCGTCGAGGCTGGCCAGATCGCGGCCGAGCGCCTGCACGAGCATCGCGGCCGCGTCGGCGCGGATGGCGCGACCGCGGCGCTCGGCGCAGCCCTCGACCCAACTGGGCAGCTCGCGCTCGCGGGGGCTGGTCGACTCGTACACCACCCCCTTCTTCGCGATGCGCTTGTAGAGCGCGCCGGTCTTGCGCGCCCGTGTCGAGGCCTCGAACACCAGACAGGACGACGGATCGGGGGACTCGACGTAGGTGACGAGCGCCTTCATCGCCTCGCCCGACGCGTCGAACACGAGGCTCGCGTTGCGCACCCACACCAGGCGGCGGGCGGCCATCATCGGCAGCGTCCGGGCCGCCTGGACGACGCGCCCCGGGTCGAAGGCGTCGCGGGCGTCGAAGCGGTCGAGGTTGAAGTCCTCGGCGATGCCGCCGAGGACGGCGTGGCGCAGCCAGGCCGCCGCCTGCCGGGTGAGGAAGGCCTCGTCGCCGTGCAGCAGGTAGACCGGGGCGTCCCCTCCGGCGAGGGCCTTCTTCAGGGCGGCGCTCACGGCAGGGCCTCGAGGACCACGAAGCGGGCGAAGAGATCGTCGACCGCGTCGTCGGCGGCGCGTCCCACGGCGGCGCGTCGGGCGTCGCGCGTGGCGAGGGGGGTGCTGCCCCGCGCGTAGGCCACCCGGTGCACCACGGGCCCGGCGCTCCACAGGAGGGCCTCGCCCTCGCCCACCAACCGCATCTCCATCGAGACCCCCGCGTGGTAGAGCGCGCCCTCGGCCGCGCGGTCGAAGCCGACGGGCGCCTCGTCGATGGGCCGCAGGACGCCCTCGAGGGTGGGCCCCGCGCCGAGCTTCGGGCGTTCACGGGCGGCGAGCAGGCGCTGGAGGCGCGCGCCGACGCGCAGGCCCAGGTCGCCCTCGACGGTGAGGTCGTCGAACGCACCCAGGCGCACTGAGGGCACGGGGCCGCCGGCGTCCGGTCGGATCCAGCCGTAGCCACACCCACAGAGCAGCACCGCCGCCCACAGCCGCTTGCGCCACCTCATGCAGCGGGACGGGTAGCACGCTGCCGGGCGCGCGGACAAGGCGTCGGTGCAGTTCCCACCGCTTCGGACCTCGCGCTCACCGTCGCGGTCGTGGCCGTGGCCGGAGTCGGCCCGCCGCCGGACCTCGGGCCAGCCTCCCGAGCGCCTGAACGGGTCGCCCGGCCGGTCGACCCTGCTGACGGCGACGCTGAGGGCGAGGCTGCGCGAGGAGCCCGCCCGGACGAGGCGCTGCGGGGGCAGGCGGGGTATCCTGCGGGCGTGCTGCCGACCCTCTCACTGCTGCTGGGGCTGTGGGCGCCGCCGCTGGGCGGAGCGGCGGGCTTCGCGGCCCATGTGCGGGCCCTCGAGACCGCGGCGGCCGCGCGCCCGAACGATCCGGCCCCCGCGCTTCGGCTG
>JAUHXL010000357.1 GCA_030426945.1 bacterium | reverse complement strand
AGCGACTCGACCTTGATGTTGAACGGGCTGGAGCTGCCCAGGCGCGGCTCGTCGCCACCGCTGCGCACTTTGTAGTCGCGCACGTCCCGCAGCCCGCAGAGGGCGATGGACCACGGGAACTTGCGCGGCCGGGCGTTGTAGCCGGCGCGGAGCTGGCTCAGGATCGAGACCATCGACTCGTCGAGCAGCGCGTCGATCTCGTCGAAGAACAGGACGAGCGGGCGCGGGCACGCCATCGCCCAAGCCGACAGGCCGTCGTAGACCCGTTGGCCGGCGACCGCCGCGGGCCACTCTGGCGGGCAGAGCTCCGAGGGAAGGTCGCGGTGAGCAGAGGATCGGATGGCCCCGAGCACGTGGGCCTCGGCGGCCTCGTAGTCGTCCTTGGTGACTTTCGCCGTCTCGCAGGTGAAGTGCAGCGCCGCGAAGCGACCCTCGGCGGTCAGGCTTCGCGCCAGCGAGAGCAGGATGGTGGTCTTGCCGGTCTGCCGCGGCGCGTGGACCACGAAGTAGCCCATCTCCTCGACCAGCCGCCGCGCCTCGGGCAAGCGCTGTTCGGGCGGGATCGTGTAGTGGTACTGCGGATCGCAGGCGCCAGCGGTGTTGAAGAGGCGCTTCATGGCGCCACGGTAGGCTACGCGACCCAGACCGGCAACCGACCTTGCAGCGTGGGGCTCCTCGCGAACGGCTCGCTCGGCGACGGTGCGCAGCCCTGCCGTCGGCCCGGGCATACCCCGCGGACCGAACCCTGGTCCGTCTTCCTTTCCTGGCAAACCGCGTAGGCGCGCCCCTCGAGGCGGTCCACGCCGCCCGGTGGTGCCGCCCGGTGGTGCCAGGCACATCGGGTCGACTGCACGGCCACCGAGTCATCAAGATCCTCGGAGGAGCTCCCCGGTGGTGCCAGGCACATCGGGTCGGGCACATCGGGTCGACTGTTCGCCCGTGCCCCCAGGTGCCCTCGAGCCGCCAGCGCCCTTGCGGGGCACCTCTTCCGGCTGCACCTCGTCCGGCTCCGCTCAGCGGCCGTAGCGTGACGCGCCGTAGAACGTGCCCGTGTAGATCGCGCCGCCGGGGCCGATCTCGGTGGCGGCGTAGACGGAGTTCTCGCAGGTGCCGCGCAGGCTGGCGAAGGGCTCGCGCCCGACCAGCACGTTCAGCGCGGTGGGCAGCACCTCGGCGAAGCCGGGGCCGCAGGGCTGGGCCGCGCCCTCGACGAAGAAGCGGGGCTCGCCGGTCGCGAAGTCGAGCGCCTCGACGCCGAAGCGGTCGCCCCGCAGGGCCACGCCGTAGATCAGCCTGGTCGCGCGGCTCATCGTGGGGATGCCGTTGGGCCACTTCACGGCGGGGTTGGCCCACACCGTCCGGCAGCGGCGGGCGACCGGATCCCAGTCGATGCGCTCGATGCCCGCGGGCGCGAGCGCCGGATCGCCGCCGAGCAGCGCCGCCGACAGGTTGGCGAGGATGGAGGTGCCGGGCAGCACGGCGCTGTCGTCGGTGAGGCGGTCGTTCACCACGATCGCCGCGTGCCCCGACACCAACACGGACTGCTCGGACAACGAGGTCGTGGCGCGCGGATCACCGAAACGCACCGGCACCTCGCAGGCGATGCGTGGATCCTTCCCGTCGGCGATCGGCGTCCAGTCCGCGGGGATCTGGTCCCGCCACAGCAGCACCAGGTGCATCAGCGGCTGGCCGTCGGTGATCACGACGAACTGGTCGGCGGCGTCGGCGCGCCCCATCAGCGAGGGCGTCGACCCGGAGCCCGGGCCGAGCCGGATGGCCGACGCGGCGCCGTCGCCCGCCTCGTAGCGCGCCGACCAGGCCGCGGTCAGCGCGCGCCCGTCCCAGTCGACCCGGTGCACGGCCCGGTCGGACACCACGAACAGCCCGCCCGACTCGTCCACGGCCAGGCTGTTCGACACGGTCTCGGTGGCCTCGCCATCTACGCACCCGTCACCGAGCGCGGCGCTCACCACGGCGGCCTCGCTCATCGCCTCGGGATCCCGCGGCAGCACGGCGACCGCCCCGTCCTCGGTCACCAACGCGACCTGCCCGTCGTAGGTCATCGTCATGCCGGCGACGACGTCGCTGTCGCTGCAGAACAGCGCCGGGGGCAGCGCGAACCGTCGCAGCAGCCGGATCGGCGACGCGCTGTCTCCCGGCTCGGCGTCGCCGAACACCTCGACGAAGCGTTCGCGCGCCACGATGAACCGCCCGTCGGCGTCGACCAGCGTGTACGCCCCGCTGATGCCGACCCCGAAGCTCGGCGGATCGTCCTCGCGCTCGCGCGGCGCGTACTGGTCGATCAGCGTCAGGTCGGCCGCGTCCAGCTTGACCACGCTGGCGTCGAGCCCCACCAGCACCGCCCACAGCGCGGCGCGGCCGTCGGCGTCGGTGGGGCCGGTCGCGAGCGTGATCGGCACCCCCGACAGGTAGCGGTGCGTCGCGCGCACCCCCTCGGCCGATTCGGGGCCGGGCCGCGCCGACGAGCCCTGCGCGTAGCTGGACCGATGGGACGCGGGCCAAGGGGCGTCGGCCAGCGCCGGGTTCTCGGGCGGGTGCAGGTCGGCGTCGGCGTCGGGCGACGGGCGCGCGGCGTCCGCCCCGATGTCGGGTGGGGCCGTCGTCGCGCCGTCGTCGCAGCCGGTCACGGCCGCCCACAGCGCGACCACGACGCAGCCGTACAGCCTGCCCAGCCGCCGGCGGCCCGCGCGCGCCCCTCCGGTCTCGTGATCCCCGGTCGAGGACGTGGTCATCCGCGCGGCCCCTCCAGCCCTTTGATTGCCGATCGGTCGCAGCCTACCTTGCACGGCCACGGGGCCGGCGTGCCACCCTCGCCGTCGCGGGTGCCGGGCGGGCGGGGACGACGCGGTCTGCGAGCGGAGCAGCACCCGCTCGACGGAACGAACCACCCGAGCGGTCCGGTGGAGGTGGTCAACCGCGCTCGTCGGGCGACGGTCGGCGTCCCGCGACCCCCGCGAGCACCACCTGGCCGCCGGTGCTCCAGGCGTCGTCGACGGTGTTCAGGAACCAGACGGGCGTCGAGGGCGTGGATCCGAGCGCGGCATCGAGCAGCCCGGCGGCCTCGAACTCGACGAAGGCGCGGAGGAAGTGGGCGTCCTTCACCGCTTCTCGGCCCGCGGCCCAGCCCAGCCGTCGCCACGCCTGCTCCAAGGCATCATCGGGATCCGGATGCTGCTCGGCGTCCGCACGGAAGTCGCCGCGCGTCGCGTCGATGGCCGCCACCACCAGCGCGACGGGCGCGGTCAGGACGTACCGCGCCTCGACCATCGGCACGCCGCGCCAGTTCTGGCCGAAGTTCATGGGGCCCCGTCGGCCGACGGTGGCCAGCGGCGCCGGGTGGCCGTCGATCGTGATCGAGGTCGCAGCCATGTCACCTCGTTGGCACGGGCCGGGCGGCTCGAGACGGCTGCGCGCGGCCGCGCGCCTCAGGGGCAGATCTGCCCGTCCCGCCCGCACTCGAGCTCGCAGAAGTCGCCGCCGCACAGGCTGCCGACGGGGCAGATGGGGCCGGCGCCGCAGCGGCAGACCCCGGCGACGCAGCTGTCGGCGAGCCGGAACGGGCAGCGCTGTCCGCACGATCCGCAGTTCGAGATGCTGGTCTGCAGGTCGTAATCCTCGTCGACGCGCCCATCGCAGTCGTTGTCGCGCGCGTCGCAGGCCTCGGGGGCGGGCGGTGTCTCGCCCTCGCAGGCGCCCCACGCGCCGGCGACGCAGGTCTCGGTGCCCTCGGCGCAGTCGCCCACCCGGCTGCCGCAGGTGCGCGTCAGCGCCTCGTCCACGCGGCCGTCGCAGTCCTCGTCGACGCCGTCGCAGCTCTCCGCGGTGGGCTCGATCGCCCCCTCGCAGAGGGTGAAGCGGCCGTCGACGCAGCGGCTGGTGCCGGGGCTGCAGGCGCCGACGTCGCTGCCGCAGGGCTGGGTGATGCGCTCGTCGACGCTGCCGTCGCAGTCGCTGTCAATGCCGTCGCAGGCCTCCGGGACCGGCCCCGTCGCCCCGAGGCAGGGGCCCCAGGCGCCGCCGGCGCAGACGCGCGTGCCGGGCGCGCACGCCCCGACGTCGGGGCCGCAGGGCTCGGTGTCGCCGTCGCGGCAGTCACAGCCCTCATCGACGCTGCCGTCGCAGTCCTCGTCCTGGCTGCCTTCGCACGCCTCGGCCTGCTGACCGGGCACCGGCGCCGCGTCGCACGGCCCCAGCGCGCCCTCGACGCAGGCGCGCTGACCCGTCCGGCAGGCGCCGATCGCCACGCCGCAGGTGACGCTGGTGGCCTCGTCGGTGGCGCCGTCGCAGTCGTCATCCTGCCCGTTGCACGTCTCGGCTCGTGGCCCCAGCGCGCCTTCGCAGGCGCCCCACTCGCCGGCCGCGCAGGTCTCGGCGCCGGGGGCGCACGCGCCTTGGTCGTTGCCACAAGGCCGCGTCAGCGCCTCGTCGGTGGCGCCGTCGCAGTCGTCGTCCTGCCCGTTGCACTGCTCGGCCCGCGGCGCCACCTGGCCGTCGCAGGCGCCCCACGCGCCGGCCTCGCACCCCTGGGTGCCGGCCGCGCAGGTGCCCACGTCGCTGCCGCAGGGTCGCACCAGCCCCTCGTCGGTGGCGCCGTCGCAGTCGTCGTCCTGCCCGTTGCACGCCTCGGGGCCGGGCGGCGTCGCGCCTTGGCACGCGCCCCACGCGCCGCCCCCGTCGCAGACCTGCGTCCCCGGCGCGCAGGCGCCGACGTCCAGGCCGCAGGGACGCTGATCGCCGGGGCCGCAGCCGCAGCCCTCGTCGACGGTCCCGTCGCAGTCCTCGTCGGTGCCCTGGCCGCAGTCCTCGGCGCGCGCCCCGGGCAGCAGCAGCGCGTCGCACGCGCCCCACGCGCCGTCGGCGCAGACCTGCGCCCCCGGCTCGCACAGCCCGGTGGCCACGCCGCAGGGCCGCGTGAGGCCTTCGTCGACCGCCCCGTCGCAGTCCTCGTCCACCCCATCGCAGGTCTCGTCGGCGGGCGCGTCGCCGCCCTCGCAGGCACCGTAGGCGCCCTCGACGCAGGTCTCGACGCCGGGACGACAGGCTCCCAGATCGCGCCCGCAGGCTCGCAGCAGCTGCTCGTCGGCGGCGCCGTCGCAGTCGTCGTCCAGACCGTTGCACAGCTCGGTCGCGGGCTCGGCGGCGCCCAGGCAGGGCATCCACCGCGCGTCGACGCCGCACACCTCGACGCCGGCGCGGCACTGGCCCCGCTCGAGCCCGCAGGGTCGCGTCTCGCCTGGGCGACAGGCGCCGGGCGCGGCGTCGAGCGGCGGCGGCGCCGAGTCGGCGGGCGCGCCGCCGTCGGCCACGTCCGGCGCGCCGTCCCGGCCGCCCGCGTCCACCACCCGCGCGTCCCGTTGGCCGGGCTCGCCGTCCGGCGGCCGGAACGCGCCGCCGTCGTCCGGCGCGGGCGGCGTCCCGTCGGGGGCCGCGTCGTCACCGGCGGGCTCGCCCCCCCGGGCGTCGGCGCCCCCGTCATCGTTCGTCGCGCACGCGCCTCTTATGCAGGCGCCCTGCCCGGGGCAGTCCGCGGCGCCGAAGCACTCGGGCGGATCGCCCGCGAAGCAGCCGCTCAGCGCGACGCCCAACACCACGGTCAGACCGACTACTCGCACGGCAACGTCACCCACTGCACCTGGCCCTGCGTCGTCGTGAACACCAGCTGAACCTGCCCCTCCACCGTGACCGCGTCGATCAGTCCGTCGCGCGCCGCCGCCGCGGTCAGCACCGTGGTCGGCCCGACCGATTGATCGGCCCGCCTGGCGTCGCCCAGGTGCTGGCCCAGCACGCCCACCCCCTCCATCAGCGGGGCGCCGGCCAGCAGGTGGCCGCCCGCCGTCGGTACCAGCAGCGGCCACCGGCTGGGCGGCGGCACGATGGTGAGATCGCCGGGGGGGTCGAACGCGTCGAGGTCGATGACGAAGACCGCCGAGTCGTCGGCGCGCGGGGCGGCCACCAGCGCCAGCGATCCGTCCAGCGGCGCCACCCGCGGCCCGGCCGTGGGCGCCGTGGCCAGCTGATTCAGGCGGACGGTGTCCGAGCGCCCGACGGACAGATCGTCCGGGCGGATCCGCGTCCGGCGCAGGGTGGGCGGATCGGATCGGGTGGTCCAGCCCAGCACGTCGAGCCTCCCGTCCAGGCGGGGGATCAGCGCCACGCGCATCGGCTCCCAGTCGGCCTGGTCGGCCAGTCGGGTGATGGTGGGATCGTTCAGTTCGCCCGGCACGAGCCGCACGACGGTGAGCGGATCGGCAACCCCCGACGAGGGGTAGGCCACGATCGCCGCGCCGCCGACGAGCTCGACCGTTGGCGCGGTGAGGGGGATCGGCTCGGCGCTCACCGTCGTCAGCGGCCCGTCGTCGGGCACGTGGTAGACCAGCAGCTCGGCGCCGCCGATGCGGGTCAGCGCGCCCACCAGCAGCCAGCCGTCGTCGAAGCGCACCATGTCGGTCAGGAAGGGCGTGAAGCCCTCGCCCACCGGCAGCAGCAGCGGCCGCTCCCTGCCGGTGTCGGCCAGCACGACCTGGTCGTTGGCGTCGGTGTACGCGATCGCGACGCGTCCGCCGTCCGCCGCGATGGCAGGATCGCGACCTGCGCCCACCTCTTGCCCGGCCGCCGGCGCGCCGCAGCCCCGCTCGCAGCCCGCCCGCTGGTCGACGTCGAAGAAGCCGGGATCACACTCGAACGCGCATTGGCCGGCGAGGCACTGGCCCGCCGCGTGGAGCGCCGCGCAGAGGGGCGCGCCGGCGTCTTCGTCGGCGCGGCCGTCGCAGTCGTCGTCGACGCCGTTGCACACCTCGGGGGGCACCGGCCCGCAGGCGCCACACGCGTTCAGCACGCCCTCGTCGGTGCTGCCGTCGCAGTCGTCGTCCTGGTCGTTGCACGCCTCGTCGCGTGGCTGCGCCGCGTCGCACGGCCCCGGTCCACCCGCGATGCAGGTCTGCGTGCCGACGCCGCACGCGGTGGCGCAGGCCACGTCCGCGTCCTCGTCGACCCGGCCGTCGCAGTCGTCGTCCGCGCCGTTGCACTGCTCGGCCTGCGGCTCGGGGCCCACACAAGGGCCCTGGTTGCCTGCCTGGCACAGGCGCTGGCCGGGCCCGCACGGGGTCATGCACGCGACCGCCGCGTCCTCGTCGGTGGCGCCGTCGCAGTCGTCGTCCTGCCCGTTGCAGGTCTCCTGGGGCACCGGCCCGCACGCGCCGCACGCGTTCGCGACGCCCTCGTCGGTGGTGCCGTCGCAGTCGTCGTCGGCATCGTTGCAGACCTCGGGCGGCGGCGGGCCGCAGGCCCCGCAGGCGTTCAACGCGCCCTCGTCGGTGCGCCCGTCGCAGTCCTCGTCCTGGCCGTTGCACACCTCGGCGAGCGCAGGCCCGCACGCGCCGCAGGCGTTCGTCACTCGCTCGTCGGTGTTGCCGTCGCAGTCGTCGTCGACGTCGTTGCACACCTCGGCCGGCACCGCGCCGCAGCCGCCGCACGCGTTCGTCACGCCCTCGTCGGTGGTGCCGTCGCAGTCGTCGTCGGCGCCGTTGCACACCTCGGCGGCGGGTGTGCAGTCGCAGCGCCGAGGGGTCTCTTCGTCGGTGGTGCCGTCGCAGTCGTCGTCCATCTGGTTGCACACCTCGGCCGCGGGCGTGCGCGCGTCGCAGGCCTGCAGGCGGCCGCCCCGGCAGGCCCGCGCGCCCGCCCCGCAG
>JAUHXL010000356.1 GCA_030426945.1 bacterium | reverse complement strand
AGCGTGTTCGAGAACAGGTAGGGCCGCGAGCGCTGGCGCAGCCACTCGACGATCTCGGCGCGCCCGGTGGTGTAGCCGCCCGACGCCCCGCCGAGCGCCTTGCCCAGCGTGCCGGTGATGATGTCCACCCGGCCCTCGACGCCGCAGTACTCGGGCGTCCCGCGCCCGTGCGCGCCCACGAAGCCCACCGCGTGGCTGTCGTCGACCATCACCAGCGCGCCGTACTTCTCGGCCAGGTCGCACACGCCCTGCAGGTTGGCGATGTAGCCGTCCATCGAGAAGACGCCGTCGGTGCACACCAGCTTGAAGCGGCAGTCGGCGGCCGCCTTCAGCTGCGCCTCGAGGTCGGCCATGTCGTTGTTGGCGTAGCGGAAGCGCTGCGCCTTGCACAGCCGCACGCCGTCGATGATCGAGGCGTGGTTCAGCGCGTCGCTGATGACCGCGTCCTCGGGCCCGAGCAGCGTCTCGAACAGCCCCGCGTTGGCGTCGAAGCAGGACGAGTAGAGGATGGTGTCCTCGGTGCCGAGGAAGCCGCTGATGGCCCCCTCGAGCTGCTTGTGGACGTCCTGCGTGCCGCAGATGAAGCGCACCGACGACATGCCGTAGCCGTAGCGGTCGAGCGCCGCCTTCGCGGCCTCGACCAGCGCCGGGTGGTTCGCCAGCCCCAGGTAGTTGTTGGCGCAGAAGTTCAGCACCTCGCCGCCGGCCACCTCGATGGCGGCCTGCTGGGGCGACGTGATCACCCGCTCGGCCTTGTACAGGCCCTGGTCGCGCAGGGCGGCGGTCTCTTGGCGCAGATGGTCGAGGAAGGCGGCGTCCATCGGGGCTCTCCCGGCTGATTCGAGCGCCCGCAGTATCGCGGAGTCCGCGGCGCGCGGCTACCAGTAGCGCTCGACGGTGATGTGGCCGGGCGCCTTGCGCCGGTTGACCCGCATGCCGCGGCCCGCCTCGAGCAGCGCCTGCAGGTCGTCCAGCATCGCGGGGTTGCCGCACATCATCACGTGCCCGGTCTCGGCGTTCAGCGGGCGCCCGGCGGCCGCCTCCAGTCGGCCGTCCTCGAAGGCCGTGGTGACCCGTCCGCGCAGCGCGCCCGGCGCGACCTCGCGGCTGACCACCGGCACGTAGCTCAGGCGTCCGGGGTGCGCCTCCGCGTGGGCCATGATCTCGTGCTGATAGGCCAGGTGGGCCGCCTGCCGCACGCCGTGCACCAGGACGACGTGGCCGAAGCGCTCGAACACCTCGCCCGCGCGAAGCATCGACAGAAAGGGGGCCAGCCCCGTGCCGGTGCCCACCATCCACAGGACCTCGGCGTCGGGCACCCAGCGCAAGGTGAAGAAGCCCGCGGCCTTCGGCAGCAGCAGCATGGTGTCGCCCACGGCGCGCTCGAACAGCCGCGTCGTCAGCACGCCGTCGTCGACGCGCACGACGAACACCTCGACGTCCTCACCCGGCGCCGAGACCAGCGAGTAGGCGCGCTTGGCGCGGCGATCCTCGACGTCGACGCCCAGGTTCACGAACTGGCCCGCCTCGAAGTCGTCGAGCCGGTGGTCGAAGACGACGCTGATCAGGCCATCGGCCCAGGGGTGGACGCGGGCGATGGGGGCCTCGAACCAGCCGACGCTCATGGGTCTCCTCTCGCGCTCGACGCGCGGGACTGTACCATGGGCGCGCGCGGAGGGTGGACGATGCGAAGCTGGGCAGGACTGCTCCTGATGGCGGGCCTCGTGGCCTGCGCGGACGCGGACGACGAGGCGACGGGGGACGCGGGGCCGGCGGCCGGCGGGCACGGCGTCGCGGGCATCGTGGTGCTCGACGGCGCCGCCCTGGCCGGGCGCGCGGTGGTGCCCGTCGAGGCGGGCGCGGCGTTCCGCTTCGTCGGGCTTCGCTTCGACGCCGACGCGAACCCGCGGCTCGAGGCCCGCACGCGGGACGCGGCCGGCGCCTGGTCGCCCTGGCGCGCGGTGACGGTCACCTGGAGCGAGGGGCCGGCCTACAACGGGCTGCTGGCGCTGGAGTCGGCGGCCGAGGCCTTGGAGCTGCGGCCCGCACCGGGCGCCGCGCTGCGCTTCCTGGCGCTGGACCTGCGCACGGCCCCGCCGCCGGCGACCCCCAGCGCCGGCGCCACCGCCGTGCGCGGCTTCGCCCTGGGCCCGCCGGGGCTGGTGGCCGACCGCGCCGCCTGGGGCGCCCGCGCCGATCGGTGCACCGACGCGCCGGCCCTGCGACCGCGCTTCGCCACGGTGCACCACACCGTGACCCCCAACGCCGATCCGGTCGACCCCGCCCTGCGGCTGCGCCAGCTTCAGGCCTATCACGTGGACGTCAACGGCGGCTGCGACCTGCCCTATCACCTGGTCGTCAGCGCCGACGGGCGCCTGTGGCAGGGGCGCCCGGACGAGCGGCGCGGCGGCGCCCACACCTTCGGCCACGACATGGACAACGTGGGCGTCGCCCTCCTGGGTGACTTCGACGCCGCGCCCCCCACCACCGCCGCGCTCGACGGCCTGGCGCGGGCGCTGCGCCTGCTGCACGACGCCCACGACCTGCCGCTGGACGCCGAGCACGTGCGCGCCCACCGCGACTGGCCGGGCGCCTTCGGCGCGTGCCCCGGCGCCGAGCTGGACGCGCGGCTGGACGACGTGATCGCCGCCGCGCCGACCATCGCGCTCGATCCGCCCGGCGACGGCCCCGACGCCCCGCCCCCCCTGCCCCCCTGCCCCGACGGCGACGGCCCCACCTGCGGCGATCCCGCGCTGGGGCTGAGCCCGACCGACCTGTACGACTGCCTCGCGGGTGAGTTCCGCTTCGCCGCGACCTGCGAGGCGGGGTGCGCGGTGGCGCCCGACGGCGCCCCGGACGCCTGCCGCATGCGCGCGCCGGCCGAGTGCCCCGCCGGCGAGGGCACCTACTGCGGCGGCGGCGTCGGACTCGACCCGGCGACGCTCTACACCTGCGCGGCGGGCATCTTCACGCCGCAGGAGGTCTGCGCCGAGGGCTGCCGGCCGGCCGGCGGCGCCGCGGACGCCTGCCTCGCGCCGCCGCCCGACGATCCCGTCTGCCCCGACGGCGAGGGCCTCGGCTGCGGCGCGGCCGGCCAGGATCGCACCAACGTCTACCGCTGCGCGGCCGGTCGATACACGCGCGAGCAGGTCTGCGCGTTCGGCTGCCTGCGCGGCGCCTGCAACCCGTCGCCGCAGATGTTCTGCCCCGACGGCGACGGCCGGTACTGCGGGCAGGACGTGGGGCGCGAGGCCGACAGCCTGTTCGACTGCGCGGACGGCGTCTTCACGCCGGTCGAGGCCTGCCCCCGCGGCTGCCGGGGCGGCGCCTGCGTGGCGCCGCCGAGCTGCCCCGACGGCGACCGCGACTACTGCGGCGGCGAGGTCGGACGGGACGCCGCGGTGCTGTACCGGTGCCTGGCCGGGGCGTTCATGGAGGTCGAGCGCTGCGCCCACGGGTGCGCCGAGCGCCGCTGCGCCGCCGCCCCGCCGCCGGCCTGTCCGAACGGCGACGGCCTCTACTGCGGCGGCCCCGTCGGGCGCGACGCGAACACGTTGTACCGCTGCACCGGCGGCGCCTTCGCCGAGGTGGAGCGCTGCGCCAACGGCTGCGCCGAGATGCCCGCCGGCACCGACGACGCGTGCGCCGGCGGCGCGCCCGCCGGCTGCCCCAACGGCAACGGCCTGTACTGCGGCGGCCCCGTCGGGCGCGACGCGAACACGCTGTACCGCTGCACGGACGGCGCCTTCAGCGAGGACGCCCGCTGCCCCGCCGGGTGCAGCGTGATGCCGGCGGGCGTGTCCGACGCCTGCGGCGGCGCCTGCGCGTCGGGCAACGGCCTGTACTGCGGCGGGCCCGTCGGGCTGGACCAAAATCGCCTGTATCGCTGCACGAACGGCGCGTTCCGCGTCGAGCAGGAGTGCGGCGGCGCCGGCTGCTTCACCGCGCCGCCGGGCCAGCCGGATCGCTGCAACTGAAGGCCCGCGCGTAAGATCCGGACGCGCGCGCGTCGAGTCCGGCGAACATCGAACCCAGGAGCCCCCATGCGCGCCCTCGTCGTCCTGACCGCCGCCCTCGCCCTGCACGCGCTGCCCGGCAGCGCCGACGCCTGCCAGCCACCGCCCGACATCTGGGCGATCGGCGACACCTGGCCCGCCGACGGCGCCACGGGCGTGCCCCTCGACGCCCCCATCGTGGTGCGCGGCGACGACGTCCAGGGCGGCGCCTACGACTTCGCGGGGCGCTCGACCCTCGAGGTGACCCTGGACGGGGTGCCCGTCGCGGGCGCGCTGGCGCCGCCGACCTTCGGGCAGGATCTGGTGTGGGTGCCCGACGCGCCCTTCGAGGCCGACCGCGACTACGCGGTGACCGTGCAGGTGACCAACGAGGACCTCTGGGGTGATCTGCTGCCGCCGCCGGAGGATACGCAGCGCACCTTCACCTTCCGCACGGGCGCCGAGGACGCGCCGCCGGCGATGGGCGCCGCCATCGAAGGCGTGCAGGCCGAGGTCTTGGAGCGCGACGTGGTCGAGTGCTTCGACGACTTCGTCGGCGCCTGTTTCTGTGAGGACGAGCGGGTGACGGGCACCCAGCAGCGCCTGCGCGTCGCCGTGACGCTGTCCCTGCCCGACCACCCGCTGGCCGTCGTCGGCGTCGTCGGCTTCCGCGTCGGCGACGGGCCCGCGACGCTGTCGCCGGATCCGCGGCAGCAGCGCCGGCCGCTGGGCGGGCCGGAGGATCTGGCCTTCCGCTACGACCTGGGGCTGGCCGGCGACTGGACGAGCGCGCAGGTGTGCGTGGCGGCGGTGTTCGAGGACGTCCGCGGCGGGCGCGTCGACGGCGACCCCCGGTGCGCCGACATCGAGGGCTGGCCGGTGTCGCCCGGCGACGACGCGGGGCCGGTGGACGACGCGGGGCCGGTGTACGACGCGGGGCCGATGGACGACGCGGGTGATCCGGACGGTGGCGCCCGCCCGGACGGCGCCCTCGACCGCGACGACGGCGGCGCCGATCCGGGCGCCGACACGGAGGCGCCGACCGACGGCGACGACGGCGGCTGCGACGCCGGCGGCGGCGCGCCCGCCGCCCTCTGGCTGCTGGTGCTGCTGCCCGCGGCGCTGCGCCGCCGCCGCGTCAGCGGGGCGTCACGCTGAGATCGAAGTCGACGATGGCGGGCAGCGACGGCACCTGACCGCGGAACCCCCCGTTGCGCACCACGACGCCGATGTTGGGCACGTCCACCTCGCCCACCGACTCGTCCCGCTCCGCCTCGGGATCGGCGTCGAACACCGCGAAGGACAGCGCGCTGCCGGCGTCGAGCTCGACCTCCACCGGCGACCGCCAGGTGGCGCCGCGCACGTCGGTCAGCGTGGCCGTGCGGTGGATCTCGGCGCCGTCGACCATGAGCACGACGTAGGGATCGGGCAGGCCGCCGCCGGGATCCCACGGCTCCCCCGCCCCGTTGGTCTCGGCCAGCGCGATGGACGTGAAGCTGAGGCTGTACGTGCGAGGGAAGGCCGCCCCGCAGACGCCGACGGCGCACACCAGGCCCGCGGCGCACTCGACGTGGTCGAAGCACACCGCGCCCTCCGTCCGGCCGCCGCCCGCCCGGGCGTCCGCCGGCATCGGCGCGGCGTCCGCCGGCCCGGCGTCGTCGTGCCCGCCGCCCGACCCGCCGACGCTGGCGTCCTCGCCGCAACCGAGCGCCGCCACCGCCCACACCACCGTCGCCCACTGCCGCATGACACCCTCCGTCGGTGCCCGACGGTAGCCGCGGGCGCGGGCCCGCCACAAGGCGACCGGTGCGCGCCCGCGCGGCCCGTGGCATCATGGCGGCCCCCGCCGCCACGCGCCGAGGTGAACATGCCCGCGATCCCCCTCACCGCCGTGCTCTCGACGCTCGAGACGATCGCCCCGCTGCGCCACGCGGCCCCCTGGGACAACGTCGGGCTGCTGCTGCAGCCCACCCCCGACGCGTCCGTACGCCGCGTGCTGCTGACGATCGATCTCACCGAGCCGGTGGTCGACGAGGCGCTCGAGGGGGCGGTCGACCTCATCGTGGCCTACCACCCGCCCATCTTCGGTGGGCTGAAGCGGCTGACCCAGGCCGACGCGCAGCAGCGGGCCCTGCTGGCGGCCGCGCGGCGCGGCGTGGCGATCTACAGCCCGCACACCGCGGCCGACGCCGCCGTCGGCGGGGTGAACGATTGGCTGCTCGAGGGGCTGGGCGCCGTGCGCGACGTCGCCCCGATCGAGGCCGCCGCGGCGGGCAGCGAGCCCGCGCCGGGCGTGGGCATGGGCCGCGTGGCCCGCCTGGACGCGCCGGCCCCGCTGCACGCGCTGCTGTCGCGGTTGAAGGTCCACCTGGGCCTCGACCACCTCCGCGTGGCCACCGCGGCGCGCCACGACGCGGGGGCGCCGGTCGAGCGGGTCGCCGTGTGTCCGGGGGCGGGCGGCAGCCTGTTCGAGGGGCTGCGCGGCCCGGATCTGTTCGTCACCGGCGAGATGCGGCACCACGACGTGCTGGCCAAGATCGCCGCGGGCGCGAGCGTCGTGCTCACCGAGCACACCAACTGCGAGCGGGGCTGGCTGGGCCGCCTCGCCGGCCAGCTGCGGGACGCGCTGGGCCTGGACGTGCGCGTGTCGGCGCGCGATCACGATCCGCTGAAGGTGCGATAGCGCACCCCCCGCTTGCCACCGAGCCGCGCAGTGCGGGACAAGAGAGGTGCCATCGCAACGCAGGAGGTGCCCATGCGCGCGCTGTACGTCGCCGTCGCCCTGTTGACCGTCGCCCCCCTCGGGGCCCAGGCCGAGAAGCCGGACCTCGCGGCCGGCCAAGAGGCGCCCCTCGACCACCCCGGCTTCGGGGCGTTGAAGTGGGGCGCGCCGATCAAGGCCGTCTATCAGGTGTACCCGGAGTTGAAGAAGCGCTACCGGCCGGCTCAGGTGGTGAACGCGCTGCGCGCGGGCAAGGTGGTGGTGCTGTCGCTGCCCGTCCTGTTCAAGGACCAACCTTTCACGGCGCGCCTGCACGTCGAGCCGGAGGGCCTGCACCGGGTGGATCTGACCCGCGAGATCCCCTTCGCGCCCGACGCGCCCAAGCCCGAACAGGTGCTGGCGCCCATCGTCGGCGACCTGCCCAAGCCCGACGTCCAGCCCAAGCGCCAGGTGTGGAAGGGCGGCAAGACGGTCTTGGTGGCGACCACGGAGCCCTTGGCCACCAGCACCCGCATCGAGCTCGCCTTCATCAACGCCGAGCGCTACCGCCCGGAGGAGGCGGGCGGCTCGCTCAGCATCGACTGACGATCCGGCGGCCGGCGTCGCCGGTGGGAGGCTCCCCGGACGGCAGCCGAGCCCACCCGCCCGGCGACCGTGACCTTCAGGGCGGGCCGCAGGACACCACCCAACACGAGGGAATCTGCGCCCGCTGAGCAGGGGCGCGCGTCGGCGAGGCGCCGCTGAGGGGGCGAGCGCCCGCCGGCGAGGCGGGCGCTCGGGGTGCGGGGGGGTGGACGGTCAGAAGCGACCGCCACCGCCACCCTGCGGGCCACCGCCGCCGCGGGGGCCGCCGCCGCCCGGCGTACCACCGCCCGGAGCGCCGGTGGGCCGACCGCCGGGCGCGCCGCCCGGCGTACCGCCGCCCGGGGCGCCGGTGGGCCGACCGCCGGGCGCGCCGCCCGGCGTACCGCCGCCCGGCGTACCCCCGCCCGG
>JAUHXL010000355.1 GCA_030426945.1 bacterium | reverse complement strand
TGCGGATCCTCGAGGTGGGCGTCGGCACCGGCGCCAACCTGCCGCGCCTGCGCGGGCGGCTGCCCGCGGGCCCCGTCGAGCTGTGGGGCCTCGACTACAGCGTCGGCATGCTGCGCCGATGCCGCCGGCGCTGCCGACGCGCCCCCGCGCTGGCCGGGACGCGCCTGCTGCTCGGCGACGCCCACGCCCTGCCCTTCCCCGATCACGCCTTCGACCGCGTGTTCCACATCGGCGCGATCAACGGCTGGGCCGATCCCGCCGCCGCGCTGGCCGAGATGGCGCGCGTGGCCCGCCCGGACACGCCCATCGTCGTGGTCGACGAGCGCCTCGATCCCAGCCGCGACACCGGCCCGCTGCGCCGCCTCGGCTTCCGCGCGGTGACCTTCTACGATCCCGCCCCGGCCTGCCCCAGCGACGCCGTGCCCGCCACCGCGCGCGCGGTGCGCGACGAGCAGATCAGCCGCTGCTTCTATTGCCTCAGCTTCCGCGCGCCGGGCTGACCGCCGGCCGGATCAATCCTCGGGGTGCATCAGCGCGTCGAAGAAGGTCAGCGGCTCCCCCCCGTTGAAGTCGATGGTCGCGCCGTTGAACCAGCGCGCCTCGGGCCCGGCGAGGTGGTCGACGAAGTCGGCGACCTCCTGCAGGTCGAGCAGCCGGCGCGTGTGGGACGCGCGCGTCATCACCTCGACGAGGCGGTCGAACACGGCGTCGGGGAAGGTGCAGCGCGCGGCCTCCGTCACCACCAGACCGAACTTCAGCAGGTTCACGCGGTAGCCCTCGGGGCCGAGCTCCATCGCCAGGTGGCGGACGTACATCTCGAGGGCGGCCTTGGTCGCCGAGATGACCGCGGTGTTGCGCACCAAGGCCTCGGTCATCAGGTTCGACAGCCCCAGGATCTGCGCGCCGGGCGCCAGCAGGCCGCGCCGGTAGAGCGCCCGCGTCCAGTACACGAAGGAGTGCGCCATGCGGTCGAAGCTGGCCTCGATCTGCCGGGGGGCCACCGCCTCGTCGATGGCCAGGCGCCCCACCGCGGTGCTGGCCAGGCTGTGCACCAGCAGCCCGACGCTGCCGGGACCGGCGACCTCGACCAGGCGCTCGGCGCCCTCCTCGGCGGCGGTCGCGGTGCCGGCGTCGTGCACCCACATCTCGCACCGGGCCCCCGCGCCCACGACGGCCCCCTGCACCGCCGCCGCCCCCTCGGGCCAGTTGCCCCGGTGCACGCCGAAGACGTGCCAGCGCCGCCGGCGGGCGATCGTCTCGGCGATCGCGGCCCCCGTCCCCGAGCTCGCGCCCAGCACCACCGCCCAGCGCGGCGCCCCTCCCGACTCTGCCCCTGCCTCGCTCATCGTGCTCCGTCCAGCAACCCCTGCACGGCGCCCACCACCTGCGCATGCAGGGGCCTCAGCGCCTCGCGGTCGTCGGGATCCACCGGCCCGCCCGCCCGCGGATCGATCGGCGCGCCGACCACCTGCCGAATGCGCGCCGGGAAAGGCACCGCCAGCGGCCAGGCGCCCACCAGCCCCAGCCCCAGCCACAGCGGCAGGCCCGCGGGCACGCCCAGGCGGCGCGCCGTCCGGTCGCCGTCGTTCAGGCCGAGGTACAGATCGTCGGTGCCCCGCGCCGCCACCGGGACGATGGGCAGACCATACTTCAGCGCCACCCGCAAGTAGCCCATGCGCTCACCCCACCGCACCGCGTAGCGGTGGCGGCTGCTGCGACAGCCCTCGCGCGTGCCGCCCGGCGTCACCATGACGTGCTCACCCCGCGCGACGGCGCGGGCCAGATCCTCGCCGTCGCCGGTGACGAAGCCCAGCGCGTCGATGAACGCGCGCAGGGCGGGGTTCTGGCCGAAGTACGCGTGGAAGACCGGGTGGGGCAGATACCCCAGGCGGTCGTACAGCGCGATCTGCAGCATGCACAGGTCGTGGGCGATGGGCTTGCCGTGGTAGCCCACGATCAGCTTCGGCCCTGGGGTCAGCAGGTGCTCGAGGCCCGAGACGGTGTAGCGATGGTAGCGCTGGCGCGCCCGCCACCAGGCGATCCAGGCGCCGCGCATCGCGCGGCCGGCCCCCCCAGGGTGCTCGGCGGTCATCGCCCCCCCTCCGCCACCGGATCGGCGCCCGCCGGGGGCTCGTAGGACCAGACGAGGCGAACGCCCACGTCGTCGAGGCGCCGCTCGGGCGCGACGACGTGGCGCGTCGCGGCGCGACAGTCGCGGGCCGGATCGTCGTACGACCCGCCGCGCGCGATCCGCGCCTGCCGATCCGCGGGCCCGCCCGCCGCCGCCGGCAGCACGAGGCGCGCGTCCTCGTCCACCCGCGGCCCCACGCTCGCCAGCTCGAGGCACCAGTCCCGCACGTTGCCCCCCAGACCCAGCAGCCCATAGGGCGAGACGTCGTCGGGGAAGGCGTCCACCGCCACGGGCCCGGAGGCGCTGTCGCGCATCGCGCACCAGGTGGGATCCAGGTGGTCGCCCCAGGGATAAGCGCGCCCGTCGACGCCGCGCGCGGCCTTCTCCCACTCCACCTCGCTCGGCAGCCGCCAGGGGCGCCCGGTCCGGGCGCCCAGCCAGGTCGCGTAGGCCCGGGCGCTGTCCCAGCCGACCCGGCGCACGGGATCCTCGGGTCGCCAAGAGTAGGGCGCGTCGGGCGACTGCAGCGGCGCGTGCTCGATCGCCTCCGCCGCGCGCCCGCTGCCCGCGAGGTCGTCCAGGAAGGCCAGCCACTGCGCGTTCGTCACCGGCCGGCGCATCATGACGAAGCCGGGCACCCAGCAGCGCAGCGGGTCGAGGGCGTTGGGCGCGGCCGGATCGTCCCCCGCGGTGAACCACCCACCCGCCACCAGCACCTCGTCCGCGCTCAGCGTGCCCGCCGGCGGCAGGCGGACGCGCCAACGTCGGTCGTCGCCTGGCCCGAGGCCCTCCCAGTGCTCGACGCGGCCGAGGCGCACCGGATAGGAGACGGCGTCGTAGCCAGGCGCCGACAGCTCCAGCATGTAGGCGCCGCGGGGCAGCACGATGGCGTCGAGGGGCATCGGGTGCGCCGCGCCCTCGGCCTGGAAGACGCGCCGCCGCTGCACCACGCGGCACCGGCGCACGACCGCCTGCGCCGCCGCCGGCTCGGTGGCCAGAGAGAGCCACCCGTCACCGCGCAGCCAACTCTCGGTGCGGCGGCGCTCCGGGTGCCCGGTGGGCAGGGCCTCGGTGTGGGCCAGCAGCAGGGCCTCCGCGGACAGGGCGCGCTCGGCGTCGCGGGCGGCCTCGGCCCGCGCGTGCTCGGTCCGGTAGCGGCCCACCAGCGCCAGGTGGGCCTCCTCGAGGCCCGGCGCGTGCACCAGGGCGGCCCGCAGCATGGCCTCGACCCGCGCCGACACGTGCTCGGCCTCGCGCCGGTGAGCCGCCGCCTGATCCTCCAACGACCAGCCGCGCAGCTTGGCCGCCAGCGGCGCATCGGGGGAGACCGCGTCCAGGTGCGCGCGGGCCTCGTGCGCGGCCTCGGCGGCCAGCGTACGCAGCCGCTCGGCCCGCGGCGCCTGCGCCAGGGCCTCGTCCACCAGACGGCGCCCCCGCTCGCGCTGCCGCTCGCCCTCGAGCCACGCGGCCAGCTCCCCCGCCAGCGCGCCCGCGTCCGCGTGCCGGTCCCGCGGGGAGAGGGCCATCGCCTTGCGGCAGGTCTCGCCCAGCTCCGGCGGCACCGGCAGGCGACCCTTCATCGGCTTCGCGCGGCCCGTCGCGGCCTCGGCCAGCACCTCGAGGCTGAACAGGCGCCCATCGAAGGGCGCGTGGCCGGCCAGGCAGGTGTAGAGGGTCACGCCCAGGGCGTAGACGTCACGGGTGGGGTGAACGGGCGCGGCCGGGTCGAGCAGCTCCGGCGCCATGTACATCGGGGTGCCCGCCACGCTCGCGCGCAGCGTCGCGGTGTCGAGCGGCCCGCACCGCCCCGGCGGCGCCTCGGCCGTCGCCCGCTGCGCCAGCCCCCAGTCCACCACGAGGACGTCGGCGAACTCGCCGACCAGGATGTTCGCGGGCTTCAGATCGCCATGCACGATGCCCTGGCTGTGCGCATAGGCCACCGCCTCGCAGGCTTGCCGAAAGCGCTCGATCAGCCGACGCAGCGTCCAACCGCCCGGCGCCGGGCCGTGCAACACGGGGACGAGCTCCGCGAGGCTCTGGCCCACGACCTCACGCATCGTGTACCAGACGCGGCCGTCGTCGAGGCGACCCATCTCGTGGACCGGCAAGATGCCCGGGTGCTGCAGTCGGGCGATGGTGCGCGCCTCGCGGGTGAAGCGATCTGCGGCGTCGTCGGCCAGTGCGTCGGCCCGCAGCAGCTTCATCGCCAGCTCCCGATCGAGCACGGGATCGCGCACCCGGACGACGTCGCCCGCGCCGCCCCGCCCGATCACCTCGACCACCTCGAAGCGATCGATGTGGCCCTGCGGCGGCGGCGGCGGCGCGATCTGCCCCGAGAGCGCCTCGCGGATGAGGCCGGCGAAGTTCTGCGCGGTCAGCTCGGCGGCGCGATCAGCGTCGAGCTCGAGCATCGCCTCGAGCTGATCGGCCAACATCGCGTCCTCGCGACGCAGCGCCGCGACGTGTGCGCGCTGCGCCTCCACGGGCGCGTCGCAGACGTCGGCGAAGGCCTCGGTCAGCCGCCGGTGGCGCGCGACCGGATCGGCGGCCGCCGGATCGGGCGGGGGCCGACCGCTCACAGATCCGGGCCCGCCCGCAGCTGGGTCAGGAGCCACGCCCGGGCCGCCCGCCAAGCCCGCTCGGCGGCCCGCAACGAGAGATCCACCTCGACGGCGATCTCCTTCATCTCGAGGCCGCCGAAGAACTTCAGCACCACGATCCGCTCGTGCACCGGATCGAGCTTGCCGAGGCGCTCGAGCGCCAGGTGCAGGTGCAGCATGTCGAGCGACTGCTGGTCGAAGTCCAGCTCGGCGGTGCTCAACGTGACGCGCCGGCGATCCCCCCCGCGCTTGGCCGCCCGGCGCCGCCGCGCGTGGTCCACGAGGACGTGCCGCATCGCCACCGCGGCCGCCGCGCAGAAGTGCTGCTGATCCCGGAACGCGGGGCCCTCCTGCTCCATCAGGCGCAGGAAGGCCTCGTGGACGAGCGCCGTGGGCTGAAGGGTGTGGCCCGGGGGCTCCGTCCGAAAGTAGCGCTCCGCCACCGACCGCAGGTGGCGATACAGAAACGCGAAGTCGCCCGAGGCGCCGCGATCCTCCATGTCGATTCCGATCTGAGTGATCCGGTTCTCGGCGACTCGTCGGCCCGCCTGATACCGACGAGTAGCCGGGCCCGAAGCCCCCGCACCCCGTCTAGCGGATTTCGCCGACGTCGACCGCCACGCGAGATGCACTTTTTTTCGTGAGGGTTCACTTTTTCCACCGGACGACACCTGCGGACGGGGGCGCGAGACGTCGCGGCGGCGGGCCGTCGGTCGTCGGGTCCCGGGGACGCGCGCGGACGCGCGGGCACCCTCCTCCGTTCGCCGCGCCGCGCGGCGGCGCGCCTCGGGGCGGTCATCAGACACGGGTGTACGTCTCCTCGATGCGCGCGCAGCGTTCCAGGTACAGCCGGACCGCGGGATCCCCACCGTCCAGCGCGCGGCACAGGCGGAACTGCGCGGCCGCCTCGTCCACCTCGCGCGCGTGGAAGGCCTGCACGCCGCGCTCGAACGCGGCCTGCGTCGCCCGCTTGGCCATCCGGCGGGCCGGCTCGTCGGCCTCGTACACCTCGTAGACGGCCGTGGGCGCCTCGCCGTCCGTCACCGGCAGCCGCTCGATGAGGCGCGTGGCCCAGCGGAGGGGCTCGTCGAGGGCTTCCCGCGTGCTCTGCGCGATCAGCAGCCCGCTCTGATAGGGCCGCGTCAGGGCCTCGACCCGGTGCGCCAGCCCGACCGCGTCGCTGATGACCGTCGTGTCCATCCGCGACTCCGTGCCCACCGTGCCCAGCATCAAAGGGCCGGTGTTGATGCCGATGCCCAGCTCGACCGGCGCGTGCCCGCGCTCGACGCGGCGCGCGTTGGCCTCGCGCACGCGGCGCAGCATGGTCACGCCGGCCTGCACGGCGTCGCCCGCCGACCGATCGAAGACCGCCATCACCGCGTCGCCGACGAACTTGTCCACCACGCCGCCGTGGTCGATCACGATGGGCTCGATGAGCGCGAGGTGCTCGTTGAGCAGCTCGAAGCGCGCCGCCGGCTCGAGGGCCCGGGTCTGCTGCGAGAAGCCCTTGAGGTCGGCGAACAGCACCGACATCGTGCGACGGACGGCGTCGCCGAGGCGCACCTCGGTCAGCGAGTCGCGGCCGAGCAGCTCGAGGAAGCGGTGGGGCACGAAGCGCGTGACCGACCGATGCAGGTTGGCCAGGTGCAGGTGGGTGCGCATCCGCGCCCGCAGCTCGTCCCCGCTGAAGGGCTTGCCCAGGTAGTCGTTGGCGCCGGCGTCGAGCCCGGTGACCACGTCGGGCACCTCGGTGCGCGCGGTGACCATCAGGATGGGCAGCTCGCTCTGGGTGTAGCGCGCCCGCAGGCGGCGACAGACCTCCAGCCCGTCCATCTCGGGCATCATCACGTCCAAGAGCACCAGATGAGGCCGCACGCCGGCGTTGATGCTGTCGAGCGCCTCGGGCCCGCTGTAGGCGACGCTGACCCGATAGCCCAGGCGCCCCAGGTTGTCGTGCACCACGCGCAGGTTCGTCGGCTCGTCGTCGACCACCAGGATCGTGTAGCCCCGCCCCTCGTCCGAGGTGGCGACCACGGGCGCCATCCGCACGGTGTCGCGCTCGATCGGGCGGCGCACCGCCGCCACGACCGCCGCGCTGCGCAGCACCTCGACGCCGCGCGCGCGCTCCAGCCGAAAGCTGAAACGCGCCCCCCGCCCGGGGGCCGACTCCACCTCGATCGAGGTGCCGTGCAGCTCGAGCAGCTGGCGCGCGATCGACAGGCCGAGCCCCGCCCCACCGAAGGCCCGCGCGATGCGCTCGTCGCCCTGCGCGAAGGCGTCGAAGATCCGATCCTTCGCCGCCGGATCCAGCCCCACGCCGGTGTCCTCGACGAACACCTCGACGGCGTCCCCGCCGGCGCCGCGCGCGCCGATCTCGATGCTGCCGTGCCGGGTGAACTTGATGGCGTTGTCCACCAGGATGGTCAGCACCTGCTCGAGACGATCGGGATCGGCCAGGACCGGCGGCAGCCCCTCCTCGACCGTGTCGAGCAGCGCGACGTCCTCGCGCACCAGCGGACGCAGGAGCTGGGCGACGCGCGCGACGGTCGCCCCGGCGTCCACGGCCGAGCGCTCGACGCGCAGCTGCCCCTGCGAGAGCCGCGAGAAGTCGAGCAGATCCTCGATCAGGTTCGACAGCCGCCGGGCGCTCGACACCACCAGGCGGAGCGGATGCGACTCACCCCCCGCCGAGCCGCCGGCCGGCGCGCCGGCCGTCTCGAGCACCGACTCGGTCAACCCGATGATGGCGTTGAGCGGGGTCCGCAGCTCGTGGCTGGTGCGGGCCAGGAAGGAGTCGCGCATCCGGTCGAGCGCGGTCAGCTCCTCGTTCTGCGCCTCGAGGCGGCCTTGCGCCTCACGCGCGTCGCGCAGCAGCACGGCGTTGGCGATGGACGTCGCCGCGAGCGCGGTGAAGACGCGGAGCAGCTCGACCCGCTCCGCCGTGAAGGCGCCGGGCACGAGGTCGTTGGCCAGGTACAGCACCCCCAGGCC
>JAUHXL010000354.1 GCA_030426945.1 bacterium | reverse complement strand
GGCGCGAAGGCGTGCACCGTGGGCGCGGCGTCGGCGGGCCAGCGCTCGCGCAGGATGCGGCGCACCTCGTCCGGCCGGTAGAGCTGGCTGAAGTGCATCAGCACCAGGTGCTCGTTGCGCAGCGTCGGCGCGAAGGGCAACAGCTCGTCGAGGTGGATGTGGCAGCCGGCGCGCGCCGCCTCGACGGTCTTGCGGTGGTCGAGGAAGGTGCACTCGAGCACCAGCGTGCGCACGTCGAGCAGCTCGGGGTTGGCCTCGAGCACGCGCGGGAGGGTGTCGGTGGCGTAGGCCAGGTGCGCGTGCTCGGCGGTGTCGAACAGATCCTCGCCGGCCTTGCGCCGCCGGCCGATCTCCGCGCCCGGCAGGTCCACGAACTCGGCGCGCAGCTTCTGCACGCGGCTGAAGAACAGGAAGCCCAGCGAGGGCACCGGGTGGAAGGTCTTGAAGGCCCGCACGCTCAGGTCGCGCCGAAGCTGCACCTCGTCGCCGGGGGCCATGGGCACCACGGCCACCTCGAGCGGCCAGCGATGCAGCGCCCCGAAGCCGGCGAGCGCCGCGTTCAGCCCGGCGGCCACCGGCGCGGGCGCGTAGACGGTGAGCGGCTCGGTGACGCCCATCAGCCCCCGCATGCCGAGCAGCGAGGGCAAGGCCCCCAGGTGATCCACGTGGGCGTGGCTGAGGAACAGGTGCTTGCTCGCCGCGCCGGTGCGCAGCGCCACGCCCACGTCGAGCAGCGCGTCGAACTGCGGCACGTGCAGGGCCGTGTACATGCCGCCCAGCGACTGCCCGCGCAGCGTCTGGGCCCCCAGGTCGAGCTCGGTGATCATCCGCGCAGCATACCAGCCCGCCCGCGAAGTGGGCGCGCCTCGGCTCGCCGTGCTACTTGATCGGCACCCCCGTGCCTCCGCGGAGCCCCGGTGAGCGAGCCCATCCTGCGCGCCAACCTGTCGGACGAGCTGCGGCTTCGTGGCTACACGCTGCTGCAGCGCCTGGGCCGCGGCGCCACCAGCGAGGTGTTCGAGGCCCGCCAGGCGACCACCAGCCGGCGCGTGGCGATCAAGGTGACCGCGCCCGATCTCGCCGATCCCGGCCCGGTGACCGAGCGCCTGCTGACCGCATGGAACGTCGGCCGCGGCCTGCGCCACCCGCACCTGGTCGCCACCCTGGACGGTGGCCGCCTGAGCGACGGGCGGGCGTGGGTGGTGATGGAGCGCCTCAAGGGGCGCGATCTGCAGCAGCTGCTCGACGCCGAGGCGCGCCTGCCGCCCGCCCGCGCCGTCCACGTGATGCGCCAGGTGTGCGAGGCGCTGCTGGTGCTGCACCGCCGCGGCGTGATCCACCGCGATGTGAAGCCAGAGAACATCTTCGTCTGCGCCGCCGGCAACTTCGCCGACCACGTGAAGCTGATCGATCTCGGCGTCCTGCGGGTGGACGAGGATGATCCCCACCGGGCCCACCCGGTGACGGGCCCGATCATCATGGGCACGCCGCTGTACCTGGCGCCCGAGCTGGCGCAGGGCGCGCGGCCGACGCCGATGAGCGACCTGTACGCGGTGGGGGCGGTGCTCTTCCACCTGCTGAGCGGCGCGCCGCCCTTCGACGGCGAGGAGCCCACGGCGGTCATCGAGCGCCACATCAACGAGCCGGTGCCGCCCCTGCGCACCGACGAGCCCCTGCCCGAGGCGTTGCGCGCGCTGGTGGCCCGCTGCCTGGCGAAGGATCCCGGCGACCGCCCTGCGACGCCGGTCGAGCTGATCGGCGGGCTCGACCAGGCGCTGATGCAGCTGGCCGGCGAAGCCCACGTGGACGCCCGCGCCGGCCTCGAGCTGCCCGCGGTGCCGCCCGCCGGCGTGACCGCCGAGTGGCGCCACTTCGCCGACGCCCTGCTGACCAACGTCACGGTGTGCTGGCCCGCCGGCCTGCCCCCGCGCGTCGAGCAGGCCGCCGACTGGGTGAAGGGCGCCCGCCACTCGGTCGACGACGCCGAGCAGTCCACCCGCGCGCAGCGGGCCCGCACCGATCGTCTGGCCAGCCGGCGCATCGCCGCGCGCGCCCGCCTGAGCGGACAGCTCGAGGCGGTCGACGCCGAGCTGGCCCAGGCCCGCGCGGCGCTGATCGAGGCCACCAGCGACGTCGACCACGCCGTGCGGCAGCGCGAGATGCTCGACGCCGACTATCGGGCCGAGCTCGCGACGCTGCAGGCCCTGGGGCCCACGACGCTGGGCAGCTTCTCGAGCGCCCAGGTGCTGCCGGTGGCCGCGGCGCTGCGCGAGCACCTGGCGCTGCGCAACGACCTGGATCAGAAGGCGGCGAAGGCGCGCCGGCGCGAGCGCCGCGCCGCCGAGCAGGTCGCGCTGTTGTTGGCCGAGCAGGTCGAGGTGCAGCGCGTCTTCGCCGACCTCGAGCTCGAGGAGCAGGACGAGGGCCACCGGGCCGAGCTGCTGGCGGCGCGCGCCGACGACGCGCAGCTCTCGGCCCAGCGGGCCTTCGAGAACGCCTGCCTCAACCTGTTCCTGCGCTTCGTCGAGCGGAGCGTGACGACCCCGGTGTCGGGATGACCCGCGCTTTGTGCCGATCGGACCGCATGCCGTCTGCTACCCTGCGCCGCCGACCGAGGAGGGTTGCGATGCGTGGATTCCTTTGCCTGGCCGTGGCGCTCGCCGTGGGGTGCACCGCCGCGGACAACGACGAGAACGGCCTGAAGCGCAGCGATGTCGAGGCCATCACCGAGGGCAGCGGGCAGGGGGTGGTCTTCACCGGCACCTGGGCGCTCGAGCTGAAGGTCAGCGAGACCAACTGCGATGTCATTCCAGGCGTGCCCGGCCTGCCGCAGACCGACGAGATGTTCAGCGAGGACGTGCCGCTCGCGCAGAGCAACGGCGAGCTGACGCGCGCGGTCGACGACGTCGGCGAGCTGTACCTGTTCCGCGGCAGCGTCGAGAAGAGCGGCGACTTCCGCTACGGCATCAGCACCGAGCTGACCGGCGGCATCGAGTTCGTCGAGATCACCGAGGGCAAGATGAAGCTCGGTGAGAACGGCACCTCGGCGACGCTGACCGGCACCTCGAAGCGCCGCTACCAGGCCGCGCTGTTCGACTGCAAGGCCACGATGACCGTCACCGGCGAGCGCACCCTCGCGGGCGGCGGCGGCGGCGGTGAGGGCGAGGGCGAAGGCAGCGGCGACGGGATGTAGTCCCGGTCAGCGCGGCGCGCCCACCAGGGCGACGACGTAGTAGCGCCCCTCGACGCCGATCCCCAGATGACTCAGCCCCGGCAGCGCCAGGTTGCGCGCGTGCCCCGGGCTGTGCAGGAAGGCCGCCAGCGCCGCGCCGGCATCGTCGGCGACGGCCAGGTTCTCGGCCACCCAGCGCGCCCGCAGCCCACGGGCGCGCACCCGCGTGACCAACGTCCCCGTGTCGGGCAGGGTGTGCGCCAGGGTGCCGGCGCGGGCCAGGTCGCGCGCATGCTCGCGGGCGATGTCGGCCAGGGCCGGATGCCAGATCAAGGGTGGCAGCCCCAGGGTCGCGCGGTGCCGGGCGATGAGATCCGCCAGGGCCGCCGCCGGCGCCGCGTCGCCCGGAGCCGGACGCAGGCGCACGACGGGCAGCGCGGGCGGCCCGACGCCGACGTAGATCCGCGCGTTGTGCAGCACGACCGGTCCCGCCTCGCTGTCGGCGACGATCTCCACCCCGTAGATGCCCGGCCCGGCGTCCAAGGCGACGGTGGCGTCCAGGCGCCGCGTCGGCGTACGCGCCGGAAGCTCGCGCACGGGACCGCGGGGGGGCGCGACGAGCACGCGCGGCGCGAAGTAGCCCCGGCGCAGGGCGCCCCGCACCGCGAGGGTCGTGTCCGGCGGCGCGCGCTGGGGCAGGGGCGCGTCGAGCGTGGCGCCCCGATGCACCAGCAGCACGGTCGACGTGAGGGCGCCGTCGGCGGCTCGCGTGGCCAGCCCCAGGTGCGTCGGCGGGTGGCGGCGGTCGAGGCGGCCGAGCAGACCCGGCAGCCGGGCCTCGAAGCCCCCCGCGTCGCGATGGCGCACGGTCAGCGCCTCGATCTGCGCGTCCGTGACGCCCGCCTCGGCGAGCAGGAAGTCCAGGTGCGCGCGCCCGCCGACGGGCGGCGCCTCACCGACCGGCCCGGCCAGCCGCGCGGCCAGCTCCGCCGCCACCCCGTCGAGCGTCGGCGATCGCGCCGGGCGCCCCCAGCCGTGGGCAGACAGCCACGCGAGCACGCCGTCGGCGGTCGGCGCGTGCAGGGTCAGGACGGTGAGCAGCGCGACGAGCACCGCCCCAGCTTAGGGCGAACGCCGCGCCGCCGGCCATTTCGCGTGCTGCGCCCCCGACGTATACTGCCGCCGCCACACAGCCCAGCGAGGTGCCCCGTGATCGTCGGCGTCCCCAAGGAAGTGAAGAACCACGAGTACCGGGTGGGCCTCGTGCCCGCCGGCGTCCGAACCCTGGTCGGCGCCGGGCACACGGTCTTCGTCGAGCGCGGGGCGGGCGAGGGCAGCGGACTGCCCGACGCCATGTACCTCGAGGCCGGCGCGACGCTGCTCGACGACGCCGACGAGGTGTGGGCGCGGGCCGACATGGTGTGGAAGGTGAAGGAGCCCATCGCCGAGGAGTACGGCCGCATGCGGCCGGGGCAGACGATCTACACCTACTTCCACCTCGCCGCCGTGCCCGAGCTCGCCACGGTGCTGCTCGAGAAGAAGATCGCAGCGGTCGCCTACGAGACGATCGAGAAGCCCGACGGCAGCCTGCCGCTGCTGATGCCGATGAGCGAGGTGGCCGGCAAGATGGCGCCGCAGGTGGGCGCGCGGTGCCTCGAGCGCGAGCACGGCGGCAAGGGCGTGCTGCTCGGCGGCGTGCCCGGCGTGAAGCGGGGCGAGGTCGTCATCATCGGCGGCGGCGTCGTGGGCATCAACGCGGCGAAGGTGGCCGTGGGCATGGGCGCCAACGTCACCATCCTCGACGTGAACACGCGGCGGCTGAACTACCTGGACGACGTGTTCCTCGGCCGCGTGCAGACCCTGTACAGCGACGCCGACAACATCGCGATGCAGGTGCGCCGCGCGGATCTGGTCATCGGCGCGGTGCTGGTGACCGGCGCGCGGGCGCCCACGCTGGTGCCCCGCGCGCTGCTGTCGGACATGGACGAGGGCACGGTCGTCGTCGACGTCGCGGTCGATCAGGGCGGCTGCATCGAGACCTGCAAGCCGACGACGCACGCCGACCCCACCTACGTGGTCGACGGCGTGGTGCACTACTGCGTGGCGAACATGCCCGGCGCCGTCTCGCACACCAGCACCTTCGCGCTGAACAACGTCACCCGCCCCTACGGCCTGGCCATCGCCAACAAGGGCCTGGCGCGCGCCTGCGCCGAGGATCCCGCGCTCCGCCTGGGCCTGAACACCTACGACGGCGCGTGCACCCACGCGGCCGTCGCCGAGAGCCTCGACCTCGAGTACGTGCCCCCCCCTTTCTGACCTGCCCTTGCGTCGACCCCGGCCCGTGACCAACGTCGAAAGCGAGTTGCAAGAGGGTGGCTGCGCACCCGAGGTCGAGCCGGGTGCGCTCACCGGCGCCGAGGTCGAGGCGGGAAGCCGAAGGAATATCAGAGATATTTCGAAGCTGACCAACGAACAGATCGGCGTCGGGGGGCGTGCACGGCGACGTGCCGAGGGTGTGCAAACAACCTCCAAGGGAATTGAATCGAAAACCGGCGTTGTTCGTACCCTCGTTCGACGCTTTCGACTCTCGGGGGTGGGCGCCATGATTGGACGCCTTTTCAGCAAGAAGCAGGATCACGTCGAGTTCGAGCAGGTCGCCATGCCGCAGGCCGATGCGCTGTACGGCGCGGCGCTGCGGATGACCCGGAACCCGACGCAAGCCGAAGACCTGGTGCAAGAGACCCTGATGCGGGCCTACCGCTTCTGGCATCGCTTCGAGCAGGGCACCAACATCAAGGCCTGGCTGTTCCGCATCCAGACCAACATCTTCATCAACCGTTACCGCAAGAGGCAGACCGAGCAGCAGGTGCTCGACGATCGGCAGATCGACGACCTGCTGCACCGCTTCGCGGCCGAGGAGAGCACCTTCCTGCCGCCCGACACCCGCGACGCGTTCCTCAAGCGCGTGGTGGGCGACGAGGTGATGCAGGCGCTCGACGATCTGCCCTTCGAGTTCCGCATGACGGTCCTCCTCGCCGACATGCACGACCTCTCGTACAAGGAGATCGCCGAGGTGCTCGACTGCCCGGTGGGCACGGTGATGAGCCGGCTGCACCGCGCGCGCAAGCTGCTGCAGGCGCGCCTGTTCGAGTACGCGGTGGAGCGCGGCGTGATCGAGGCGCCCGAGGGCGTGACGGCCGACAACGTGGCCGAGCTCGACGCCTTCCGGCGCCGGAAGAAGCGGGCGGCGAACGAATGAACGAACCCGTGCGACCGTGGCGAAGGGCGAGGTGGGGCGCATGAGCCGCATCGACTGTGACGACTTCAAGAAGTTCATCGACCCCTACCTCGACGGCGAGTTCGACGACCGCGAGCGGGCCGACTTCGACACCCACCTGGCCGAGTGCGCCGCGTGTCGACGGCATTACGAGCAGCAGGCCTGGTTCCTGCGCTCGGTGCGACCGGCCCTGCAGCGGCCGACGCGCCTGCCCCCCGGGGCCCGCGCGCGCCTCGAGGCCTCGCTGCGGGTGGCCCAGCGCCCCGCCCGGGCCAGGCGCCTGGCGCGCCGCCTGATGATCCCGCTGCCCGCCCTCGCCGTCGCTGGCGTCGTGGGCCTCGGGGTCATGCCCCTGACCGGCTTCAAGCCCGCCCCGATGGTCGACGACGCCATCGAGCAGCACTGCGCCGACTTCCCCGTCGAGTTCCCCAGCCCCGAGGTGGCCGAGGTCGACACCTGGTTCCAGGACAAGGTGCCCTTCCACATGCAGGCCCCCGCCTTCCCCGGCGACAAGGTCACCCTGCTCGGTGGGCGCCTGAGCCGCATCGGCGGCGGTGAGGCCGGCCCCAGCACCCGCCCGGCGGCCTACCTGATGTACTCGGTGGGCGAGCGCAAGATGACCGTGCTGGTGTTCGACGGCAGCGATCTGAAGATCGCCAACGGCGAGGCCCTGCGCGCCGGCAACAAGCAGGTGCACGTGCACGACGCCAACGGCTATCAGGTGGCGCTGTACCAGCGCGGCCCCCTGGTCTACGCCGTCACCAGCGACCTGCCCCAGCGGGATCTGCTGAACCTGATCGGCGAGAGCCTGTAGCTCCTCGCGGCTGACGGGTGTGATTCAGACCCGTTGGTCCATCGGACGCCCCGCCATGGCGGACGGGCTATCAGCTGTCAGCTCCACCGCGATGATCGGAAACGTGTGCCCAGGAGCCGCGCGCGTGGACCTTGCGCCGCGGTTCCAAGCTCGGCACGGCGTACGCGGCCCGGCTGAGAGCTGACAGCCGGTCGGCACGAACCACCCACGGTTCGTGAGGAGACCCTCGGCTGACCCTGCGGTTCCACGCCCGAACAGGTTAAGCTGCCGGCGCCCCCTGTCCTGGAGGTGCCATGTCCCGCCCTTCCCTGCTCGTCTTCCTGTCCCTCGCCCTCGCCGCCTGCAGCGGTGATCGGCCCCCCGTCCCCTCGCTGGAGGCCGGGCCGGGCGCGCAGCAGGCCGTCGCGGCGCCCACGAAGCAGCTCCCCCTGAAGCCCTGGACCGGTGAGCCGCCGCCCGGCTGGTCCGAGGTCGAGCGGCTGCAGGAAGAGCAGAA
>JAUHXL010000353.1 GCA_030426945.1 bacterium | reverse complement strand
GTGGCCGGCCGCAAGAAGGACATGTTCATCAGCGGCGGCGAGAACGTGTACCCCGCCGAGATCGAGAACGCGCTGCTGGCGCGCGACGACGTCGCCGAGGTGGCCGTCGTCGGCGTGCCCCACGAGCGCTGGGGCGAGGTCGGCCTGGCCGCCATCGTCGCCGCCGAGGGCGCCGAGCCCGATCCCGAGGCCCTGCGCGTCTACTGCGCCGCGCACCTGGCCCGCTTCAAGGTACCCAAGCACTTCGTCCTCTGGGACGAGCTGCCCAAGAACGCGAGCGGCAAGGTGCTGAAGCAGGCCATCCGGCAGCGCTTCCTCCGCGCCTGACCGCCCCACTTCTCGGGGTCCGCCGCCACTTTCCAACCTCACCGTGCGCGGCGGCGGACCCCGGCCCCTCTCCCGCGAACCGCGCGGACGCGCGCCCGGCCGACAAGGAGCGCCCATGAGCGCGTTCACCGACCTCTTCGCACCCCAAGGTCCACTTGCGTCGGCGCTCGCTTCCGCCCATGCTCGGCAGGCCGCCGCGACCCCCGAGGAGCCCGCCGTGCCGCCGGTGTTGATCAAGCGCTACGCCAACCGTCGCCTCTACGACACCGGGCGCAGCGCGTACATCACGCTGGACGATCTCGCCGGCGACCTGGGCAGCGGCCGGCGCGTCCGCATCGTGGACGCCAAGACCGGCGAGGATCTCACCCAGCGCACGATGGTGCAGGTGCTCTTGACCGATCAGCACGCGCACAAGCTGGACTTCCTGCCCGAGGAGTTCCTGCGTACGCTCATCCAGCTCGAGGATCAGTCGCTGATGCGGCTGTTCGCGCACTACCTGAAGATGACGCTGTCCAGCTTCGCGGTGGCGCAGAACGCGGTGGCCCAGAACCTCGAGCTGATGCGCACCATGGCCCCGGGACCGACCCAGCTTCTGGGCGCCCTGGCCAACTTCCTGGGCGGCACGACGCCGCCGACGCCTCCGCCGCCCCGCGGCGCGCCGGAGCCCGAACCCGAGGAGTAGCTCGGCATGCTCGGTGCCCTCGCTGGCGACATCATCGGCGCGCCCTACGAGCGCCAGGGTGTCCGCACCACGGCCTTCCCGCTCTTCGCCGCGGGCAGCCGCCCCACCGACGACTCGGTGCTCACCCTGGCCACCGCCGACGCCCTGCTGCGCGGCGAGGGCTACGCCGCGGCTTACCGCCGCTGGGGCCGGCGCTACCCCAACGCCGGGTACGGCGGCATGTTCTTCCGCTGGCTGGCCGAGGACGACGCTGGCCCCTACGGCAGCTTCGGCAACGGCTCGGCCATGCGCGTCTCGCCGGTGGGCTGGTTCTTCGACGACCTCGACACTGTGCTCGCCGAGGCCACGGCCAGCGCAGCGGTCACCCACGACCACCCCGAGGGCGTCAAGGGCGCGCAGGCCACCGCCGTCGCCATCTTCCGGGCCCGGACCGGCGTCGACCCCGCGGCCATCACCGCCGAGCTCGAGGCCAGATTCGCCTACGACCTGAGCCAGCCCTGGGAGGCCGTGCACGCGGCCCACCGCTGGGATGTCACCTGCCAGGGCTCGGTGCCCCCGGCCCTGCAGGCCGCCCTCGGCGCCACCGACTTCGAGGACGCCCTGCGCCGCGCCATCAGCCTCGGCGGCGACGCCGACACCCAGGCCTGCATCGCGGGCGCGGTGGCCGAGGCGCTGTGGGGCGTGCCGGAGACCATCGAGCGCGGCGTCCGCGGCCGGCTGACCGAGGACATGGAGACGGTGCTCGACGCCTTCCGCGCCGCGCGCGCCTGACGCGACTGCAGTGAGGTGGCGCCGTCGCGGCGGGCGCTGCGGACGCCCCGTGGTGATGAATCCGCCGGGCGGTCAGCGGTCAGCCGGGCTCCGACCGCTCTGCCAACGTCGGGCCGCCCGAGCGAGTGCGTCGCCGACGCTCTGGACCGACGACGCATGGTGTCCGCCGCGCCGGGCTCGGCTGAGCGCTGAAGGCTGACAGCTGAAGGCCCCTGCGATCCGTCGCGCCGCGGGATACGGACGCACACGCTGCGCAGCCGACTCGACGGGAGGGAGGGTCGCCGCCGCGCCGGAGCGGCGCGGCGGCCGAGGCGCACCGCTTACTGCACGCAGAGACCGACGGCGTCCGTGGGCGCGCCGCGGAAGTCGAACACGCCGGTGATGCACTCGGCGCCCGGCTGGCTGCACGCCCCGTCGCACAGCTCGGTGCAGGTGGCGGGCTGGCCGGCCACGGTCTGCACGCAGATGAAGCCGTTGGCGCAGTCGCTGACGCCCTGGGCGTCGAGATCGCAGGCGTCGCCCGCGGTGCCCTGCCCGCGCATCGGCGCGCAGCGGCCCTGGGGCGCGGCGTCGCCGTCGTCACCGTAGGCCAGCCACGTGAACTGGCACTTCTCGCCCGCGCCGCAGCCGCTCTCGGCGCCGATGACGCCGTCGCAGTCGCCGAGGCACAGGCCGACGCCGGGCAGACCATCGAAGACGTCGGGCACGCAGGCCGCGCCGCCGCCGCAGCGCGAGCTGTCGCCGGCGTCGCACAGGCCCACGCACGCGCTGCCGGCGCCCGCGCCCTGACCCAGGCACAGGTCGCCCGCGCCGCAGCTGCCCCAGTAGGTCTCGTCGTCGGGCACGCAGGCGTCGCCGTGCGCGTCGTCGCCGCTGACGCCCAGCGCGCACACGCCGATGGCCTCACCGCCCGCGCTGTCCGCCAGCGCGCACACGCCGCCGGCGCCGCAGCCCAGCTGCGCAAAGACGTCGCAGCCGTCGCTGCAGAAGGCGAAGGGCACACCGTCGAGGCGGTCGCTGTAGTCGATGCAGGTCTGGCCGCCGCCGCACGCCGCCCCGCCGGGCTCGCAGCCGGCCGTGCAGGTGCCGTACATGCAGGTCAGCCCCGCGGCGCAGCCGTTGTCGCCCAGGTCGCAGGCGTCGCCCGCCGCGCCCGCGCCGGCGTCGACGCAGAAGGTCGCCGGCGCCACCGCCGCGCACACCTGGCCGGCAGCGCAGGCGCCCGCGCCGCCCGGCGTGCAGTCATCGCCCACGAGGCAGAAGCCCGGGCTGGCCTCACCCGCCGGCGTGTTGGGATCGTCGGCGATGCACAGGCTGCGCGGCCCGCAGCCGGTGACGTCGGCGTTCGCGTCGCAGGCCGCCTCGCAGGTGGCCCCGTCGACGAAGTCCACGCAGGTCAACCCCGGCGCGCAGGCGTCGGCGGCGGGATCGCAGGCGTCGCCCAGCGCGCCGCCCTCGCCGGCCAGCTCGCAGCGGCCGGTCTGCTGATCACACACGCCGTCCACGCCGCAGCCCGCGACGCGGCAGTCGGGCAGGCAGCCCCGCGGCTCGGCCGCGCGGTCGTAGCAGACGTAGCCCTCGCGGCACGCCGTGCCGTCGCCGCAGCCGTCGAAGCAGACGCCCTCGACGCACACCGACCCACCCGGACAGGCGTCGCCCGGGCCGCAGGCGACCGCGCAGAAGCCACCCAGCAGCGCGCCCTCGGTCTCGTCCTCGGTGATGCACTGGCCGCCGGCGGCGCACTCGAAGTCCACGTCGCACGCCGCGCCCGGCGCCCCGTCGGCCGGGCCCGCCTGCACGCAGGCGCCCGTCGCCGGGTTGCACGCCGTGCCCGCCGGGCACTGCACGCCGCGGCACAGATCGCCGATGACCGGCACGCACTCGCCGCTGGCCGGATCGCACTCGTTGCCCACCGGGCACTGCACGTCGGCGCACAGATCGGCGGGATCCTCGAAGCACGCGTCGATGTCCTCGCACGCCGACCGGCCGATGCAGCGGCGCTCGGCCGGCGTCGACTGCGCGGTGCAGGCGTCGACGCACTGCAGGATCTGCTGGGGCGGGAAGTAGCCGCACTCGGCGAGGGTCTCGCACGACGACTGGCAGCTGGGCGCCTGGCCGGCGTCCACGCAGCGGCCGGTGGCCGGCTCGCAGACGCTGCCGAAGGGGCACTCGACGTCGGCGCACAGGTCGACCGGCGCGAAGCAGGCGTCGATGGCGTCGCCGTCGCACCCCGCCGCGAAGATGCAGTCGCGCTCGGCCGGCGTCGACTCGGCGCGGCAGCCGTTGACGCAGTCCTGCACCGGGAAGGCCGGATCGAAGCAGTCGCGGAACTGCGAGCACACGTCGATGCAGGTGGCGCCGCCCGGCTGCGCGACGCAGAGCCCCGTCTCGGGATCGCAGGCCTGGCCCGGCGCGCACTGGACGCCCGCGCACAGATCGGCGGGCGCGTCGAAGCAGGCGTCGACGGCGTCGATGTCGCAGCCGGCCGCGGTGATGCAGCGCAGCTCGGCGGGGGTCGACTCCACCAGGCAGCCGTCGACGCAGCCCGCGACGTCGAAGCCCGGGAAGCAGTCGCCCAGCTGCCCGCAGACGCTCTGGCAGGTGGGCTCGCCGCCTGGATCGACGCAGGCGCCGGTGGCGGGATCGCACACCTCGCCGGCGCCGCACTGCACGTCGGCGCACAGGTCGACCGGCTCGAAGCAGGCGTCGATGCGATCAGGATCGCAGTTCGCGGCCGCGAGACACGCCCGCTCCGACGGGGGCGAGCTCTCGGTGCACACGTTCACGCAGTTGGGCACGTCCAGCTCGCCGCCGAAGCAGACGTTCAGGTCGTCGCACAGGGTGACGCAGTCGGGCGCCTGCGCCTCGGGCACGCACGCGCCGGTCGCCGGCGAGCAGAACTCACCCAGCGGGCAGTTCACGTCGGCGCACAGGTCGGGCTCCTCGAAGCACACGTCGATCGCGTCGCAGTCGGGCGCGTTGACGATGCAGGCGAGCTCCTCGGGGGTGGCCTGCTCGCCGCAGCCCACCTCGCAGGCCGCGAGGTCGTCGGCCGTCACCGGGCCCGGCCCGCACTCGCCGAGGATGCGACACGCGTTGGCGCAGTCGGCCGCCGGCGGCATGCCGCCCATGCCGGGCTCGCCGCCCATGCCGGGCGCGCCACCCTGACCGGGCTGGCCACCCTGACCGGGCTGGCCGCCCGGACCGGGATCGCCGCCCTGCCCCGGGTCGCCGCCGAAGCCCGGCAGGCCGCCCTGGCCGGGCTGGCCGCCCATGCCGGGCGCGCCGCCCTGCCCCGGGTTGCCACCGAAGCCGGGCAGACCACCCTGACCGGGCTGACCGCCCATGCCCGGCTCACCGCCGACGCCGGGCTGACCGCCCACGCCGGGCTGCCCGCCCATGCCGGGCTGACCGCCCTGCCCCGGCTGCTGGCCGCCGCCGCCGCCGATGCCGCCGTCGCGCACGGGCGCGAAGCCCCCGCCCGCGCCGCCGCCGCCGCTCTCGTCGTCGTCACACCCGGTCGCGAGCACCAGGCTCGCCGCCAGCGCGCAGGTCCACCAAAGACCGCCTCGATTCGTCACGATTCGCCTCCCCGATTCCTCGGATTCGGGCCCCCCTATAGCGCTCTGCGGCGTCAGTGACAACGTGCTCGGTGCCCCAGGGGTGGTCTCGAACCGCTGGTAGACGGGTGCGAACGGCTATCAGCTATCAGCGGCAAGCCTTCAGCCGGGCCCCGAGCGCCGTACCGAGCTCGAATCCACTGTGCGATCTCGGCCGCCGGCGAGCGCCGAGACAATCGCCGCCGTCCACCGTCGCGTCGGAGGTGATAGCTGACCGCTGACAGCAGACAGCCGGCCCGCCAGGCGCTGCGCCCGACCGGCCGACCGCCTCGGATCCCCCCCGCGGCCCGCATCACACCCGTCGACCAGTGGTCAGCGCCGCGCGCCTCTGCCAAGCTGCGCGCCGAGAACCGCCCCGGAGGCCCCCGTGCGCTCGCTGCCCTTCCTCGCCCGCTCGCCCGCCCTCATCGGCATGGTGCACCTCGACGCGCTGCCCGGCGCGCCCGGCTTCGCGGGCGATCTCGCGGCCGTCGCGGCCCGCGCCGCCGAGGACGCCCGCCGGCTGGCCGCGGCCGGCCTCGACGCGATCATGGTCGAGAACTTCCACGACGCGCCCTTCTACAAGTCGACCCTGCCGCCCGAGACCATCGCGGCCCTCACCCGCTGCGCCCTCGCCGTGCGCGACGCCGCGCCCGACCTGCCCCTGGGCATCAACGCCCTGCGCAACGACGGCCTCGCCGCCCTGGGCATCGCCGCCGCGGTCGGCGCGACGTTCATCCGGGTCAACGTGCTCTGCGGCGCCATGGTCACCGACCAGGGCATCATCGAAGGCAACGCCGCCGAGCTGCAGCGCATGCGCATGGTGGTCGGGCGCGAGGTGGCCGTGCTCGCCGACGTCGCGGTCAAGCACGCCGCTCCGCTCGCCGCCCTCGACCCGGCGCAGGCCGCGCGCGATCTCGTGCACCGCGGCCGCGCCGATGGCCTGATCGTCAGCGGCACGGGCACCGGCCAGCCCACGTCCCCCGCGCAGGTGCAGGCCGTGCGCGCCGCGGTGCCGGGCGTGCCGGTGCTGGTCGGCAGCGGCGTCACGGCCGACACGCTCGCGGCCCTGGGCGCCGACGCCTGCATCGTCGGCACCGCGCTCAAGGGATCGGATGGCCGCGTGGACGTCGAGCGCGCGCGCGGTCTGCGCCGCGCCGCGGACGCGGCCCGGGCCGCCGACTGAGGGAACGCAGCGCCGGCGCGCCCGGGCGGTCGGGCGGCACGGCTTGCCTCCCGTGCCGCCCGTCCGTAAATTTTCCGTTGTGCTGAACCTCAATCGAACGACGTACGCCGCGCTGCTGCTCGCCGCGGGCCTGCTGGCCTGCGAAGAGGGCCCCCCGCCCGCCGCCCCCGAGGGCGCGCCGGGCGTGGGCGCCGAGTTCGCGCCCCCCGAGGCGCACGTCCAGCGCCTCACCCAACCTCAGTACGCGGCCGCCGTGCGCCAGCTGCTCGGCCCCGACGTGCTCGTGCCGCAGGCGCTCGAGCCCGACGTCCGCCTCGACGGCTTCATCGCCGTCGGCGCGTCGCGCTCGTCGATCAGCGCCCGCGGCGTCGAACAGTACGAGGCCGCCGCCTTCGACCTGGCCGAGCAGGCCCTGACCGATCCGGCCATCCGCGCCCGCCTGGTCGACTGCGACGCCGGCGCCACCTGCGCCCGCGACACGCTCGCGCGGCTGGCCCGCGTCGCCTGGCGTCGCCCCGCGTCGCCCGAAGAGCTCGACCGCCTCGCCGCCCTGCACACCCAGGCCGAGGCCGCCCTGAGCGACTTCCACCTCGCCCTGCAGTACCCCCTGGCGGCCATCCTGCAGTCGCCCCACTTCCTGTGGCGCGGCGAGCTGGGCGAGCCCGACCCCGACGCCCCCGGCGAGCGCCGCTACACCTCGGTCGAGATGGCCTCGCGGCTGTCCTTCTTCCTGTGGAACGCGCCCCCCGACGAGGCCCTGATGGCCGCCGCCGAGGCCGGCGACCTGGTCGACGACGCCAAGCTGCGGGCCCAGGCGCTGCGCATGCTGGTCGACCCCCGCGCCCGCACCGGCCTGCGCAACTTCGTCACCGAGCACCTGGACCTGCACGCGCTCGACCAGATGGTGAAGGATCCCACCGTCTTCGTGCACGCCAGCCCCGAGCTGGGCGACTCGGCCCGCGAAGAGACGCTCGCGGGCTTCGAGCACCTCGTCTTCGACCTCGACGGCGACTTCCGCGATCTCCTGACCACGCGCCGCACCTTCATCGACCGCCGCCTCGCCGCCCTCTACGGCGTCCCCGCCCCCCAGGGCGACGGATTCGCCCTCACCTGGCTGCCCGAGGACGGCCCCCGCCGCGGCCTGCTGGGCCAGGCCAGCGTGCTGGCGCTCAACGCCCACGCCGAGTCCAGCTCGGCCACCCTGCGCGGCAAGTTCGTCCGCATCT
>JAUHXL010000352.1 GCA_030426945.1 bacterium | reverse complement strand
ACGCGCCGCGCCGAGACCCTGCGCGCCCAGATCGGCGGCCCCTGAACCCGCCCACGGGTCATCGTGAACCCAGCGGACCCCATTCGGTTTAATGCTTCCATTGCTTCCACCGACCTCTGCCGGTGTCGCACACGACGCTGATGCGTCCGGAGGGGAGACGATGAGCGAGCCCACCCAGCCCACCGGGTCCGACCGATACGCCATCGAGCGCCGCCTGGGCGAGCAGCCTGCCGGCCGCTTCGCCGTGGCGGTGGACACCGTGCGGGGCGGCCGCGTGACGCTGTTCCAGCCGCGGCTCGACGGGCGCTCCCCCGCGCGGCTGCTGGCCGAGCTCGAGGGCGAGATGGTCCGTAGCGCGACCCTCGTGGGCACCCCCTACTGCACCGTGCGCGACGCCGGCATCGACGGCGACGGCCAGGTGTTCGTGGTGGTCGACCGCCCCCGCGGCGCGCCGCTGTCGAGCCTGCTCGAGGCTCAGGGTCGGCTGCCGATCGAGCGCGCGCTGAGCATCGCCCAGCAGGTGAGCGATCTGGTGCACCGCGCCCATCAGCACGACATCTTCCCGGTCCCGGTGTCGCCGGACTCGGTCATCGTCGACGCGAGCGGCGGCCGCGACCGGGTGTCGCTCGTCGACCTGGCGCTGCACCGCGGCGCGCTGGCGCGGGTGCTGAACCTGCCGGTGCGCACGCGACACTACGACGCCCCCCAGGTGGGCGCCGACGGCCCGGCCGATCCTCGCGACGACGTCTTCGCGACGACCGCCCTGCTGTTCGCGATGCTGTTCGGGGTGGCGCCGCCGGCGATGAGCCCCCACGGGCCCGCCGACGGCAGCGGCTGGCCGACGCTGCCCGAGGGCGGCCTCGACCGCCGCCTCGAGGCCTGCCTGCAGACCGTGCTGCTGCGCGGGCTGGCCCCAGCGCGCGAGGAGCGCTTCCCGCGCGTCGGCGAGCTGCGACGCTCGCTGACCGGCCTGCAGCAGCTGATGCAGCTGTCGGCGCCGGCCTTCGAGCTGCTGGCCGCGACCCGCGGGCGCATGGGCCGGGGCACCCAGCTGCTGGACCTGTCGATGCCCGCGCCCGGCCTCGAGCGCGCCCAGCGGGCCCGCTCGCGCATCCGTCAGGTGGTGACGGCCAGCGGTGAGCAGGGCGCGCGGCTGACCGCGCTGGACGGGGGGCTGCTGCACTGATCCCGACCGCGGGTCAGCGGGGCGGCTCCGGCTCGACGAAGGGGTTGTCGTCGATGGGTCGCCGTGGCCGGCGATCGAGGGGCGCGGTCGGGGCGCGCGTCGCCGGAGGCGCGGGCCGCGGGCGCGTCGTCGGGGTGGGGCGCGGTCGGGCGCGCGCGCCGCGGGGCGCCGGATCAGGCGGCGGCGTCGCGTGCGCGTCGGGTGAACCGGCCTCGGGTGATGTCGACGCGTCGGGCGCGGGCGCCGCCTCGACATCACCCGAGGCCAGCGTCCGCCTCACCGTGGCGTCGAGGACCTCGAGCGCCACCGCCCCGTCGAGCCCCTCGGCGGCGGCCGGCTCGGCCTTCGAGAGCACCGTCCACGCGACGCCGCCCAAGGTGAGCCCGCCGACCAGGACCGGCAGCGCCCACCGCCGCGGGGGCGAGGGCGCGGCGATCAGCCGCTCGAGCGCGCCGGTGGGCGCCGCGTCCACCGCGCGCAGCAGCTCGTCGAGGGCGGCCTGGGCGGTGGCGGGACGCAGATCGGGATCCCGAGCCAGCAGCCGGACACAGACGCGGGCGAGCGCGCGCGGCACCTCGGCCGGCGGCGCCACGTCCTCGGTGGCGATGCGGTGGGCGAGGGCGTGGCCGGCGACGCCGGCGCCGTCGAAGGGTCGCCGGCCGGTCAGCAGGCGGTAGAGGACGACGCCGACCGCGAACAGGTCGCTGCGCGGATCGTCGCGCACCCCGCGCAGGCGCTCGGGCGCCAGGTAGTGGGGGGTGCCGATGATGCCGGCGGTGGGCTCGGCGCCGTCCTCGAGGGGTTCGGTCGCGCGCGCGATGCCGAAGTCGCACACCTTGGCCTGCCCCGTCGCCGGATCGACGAGGATGTTGGGCTCCTTGATGTCGCGGTGCACGACGCCGACCCCATGGGCGGCGGACAGGGCGCGCAGCACCTGGGCCACGAGGCGCACGGCCTCGGCGGCGGCCACGGGGTGACCGCGCGGCGCGACGCGCTGCAGGGGCTGGCCGAAGAGCTCCATGGTCAGGTAGGGGCTGCCGTCGGGCAGGCGGCCCACCTGGAAGATCTGGATGACGTGGGGATCGTTGATGCGCGCCAGCAGGCGGGCCTCGTCCCGGAAGCGGCCCAGCTCGGGGGCCGCCTCGGGGCGCAGCACCTTCATGGCGACGGAGCGCTCGAGCGCGAGATCGACCGCCTCGTAGACGGCGCCGAAGCCGCCCTCACCCAGCCGGCGCACGATCCGGTGGCCCGCCACCTCGAGCCCCACCAGGTCGCGCAGCGGGCCGGTGGGGATCACCGCACCTCGATGGCCACGCAGCGCCCGGCGACGTCGGCCTCGCACACGTCGACCTCGAGCGCGGCGCCCTCGGCCAAGGCGGCGGCGGGCAGCAGCACGCCCAGCCCCCGCGGCTCGCCGTCGGGCGCCACGACGCGATCCGGCACCTCGACGACGGCGTCGGTCAGCTCGGCGCCCCCCGCGCGCACCCGCACCGCGCCCACCGTGAAGGGCGGCTGGGTGTGGTTGGTGACGCTGAGGCGGGCGGCCAGGAAGGGGCCCACGCGCACCAGGCCGTGGCTGGTGAGGTAGACGAAGGCGCGCTTGGTGCGGCGCGTGTCGGCGAGGCGCTCGGCGCCGTCGCGCGCCACCCAGCCGGCCACCTGGCGCCGGGCGCGGGCGTCAATCTGGGCGGCGAGCGGGGCGAAGGTCGGGCGGACGTCCTCGGGCAGCGCGCGGGCTCCGTCGCGCAGCCAGGCCTCGACGAGGGCCACGGCCTCGGGGCCGGCGCGCTGCACCTTGCCCGGATCGGGCAGGACGCGCACCAGATCGACGCCCGCCTCGGCCGCGCTGGCGGCGACGCTGAGGCGGCAGGTGAAGGGGGTGCCGTCCGCGGTCAGCACGGTCAGGTTGGTCGTCGGGCGCCGCACCCGGACGAACTCGCTGTCGACCAGGCTGAGGACCACCAGCTGGTCGCGGACGTGCGCGGTGACGACGTCGGGGCTGCCCGGCACCGCCAGGCGCACCGGGCCGGGCATCACCAGGGTCAGGCGCTGGTCGAAGTAGAGCGGCAGGGGCTCGGCGGGGCCGTCGACGCCGGGCGCGAGCTGGACCACGCGGGTGCGCTCGGCGGCGGGCGCGGCCAACGCCGCCAGCAGGGCCAGGGCGGTCGCGATCATCCGATGAGGCGGCGACCCTGGTAGGCGGCGGCCAGATCCGGCTCGCCGATGGCCGTGAGGAAGCGCACGAAGGCCCGCTGCGTGGCCACCGCCTGCTCGAGGGCGCCGAGGCCCAGCAGGTAGCGCACGAGGGCCTCGTAGAAGCCCCGCACCTCGGGCAGCCGGCCGAAGTCGAAGCCCGTCTCCTGGTCGTACTGCAGGTGCTCGTCGAAGAGGTACATCAGCTCGGCCACGTTGCCCACCGCGAAGGCCAGCTCGCGGCTCTCGGCGCGCACCCGCAGGTACTCGTCGTAGGCGCCGAGGCCGAGCAGATCGTCGAACAGCTCGTGGAACTCCTCGAAGACGCGGTGATAGTTGTTCAGGCCGCGGTTGATCTGGGTGGCCACCCGCACGGCGTCCAGCGAGCGCTGCAGCCAGTCGTGGAAGCCGCCCTCGCTCTGCGCCTCGTCCGCCCGGCGGCGGCAGATCTTGCTGATCTCGACGAAGCACTCGTCGATGCGCGTCGTGCCGTCGGGCATGCGGCTGAAGAGCTGGACGCAGCGCTCCACCATGGCGATGGCGCGCTCGTCGTCGGGCTCCTGGCGGGCGAGGTTGAGCAGGTGCTCGACGCGCAGCTCGAGGCCCAGGGGATCGACGCCGGGCACGCGCTGCTCGAGGGCGCGGAAGCGCTCGCGCAGGCTGCGGTAGCGGCCGAGGTCCCCCTGCTTGCGGTACACCTCGCGCAGCAGATCGCCCACCGACTGCAGGTGCTCGACGTCGCCCACCTGGTCGTACAGGCGGATGGCCTGCTCGAGGTGCGCGACGGCGTCGTCGAGGCCATCGTCACGGCCGAGGAAGAGCTCGCCATAGCGCCAGTGCACGAAGGCCCGCTGCTCCGCGGTCAGCTGCTCCCGGTGGGTCTCGAGCAGCTCGACCCCCGCGGCGATCTCGTCGTCGAGGGGCTGCGAGGCCTGCTCGAGGTGGCGCAGCCGCACCAGCGACAGGGTGATCAGCCCGTAGGCGTCCCCCACGCGCTCGTAGGCCTGGCGGGTCAGCTCGAACAGGGTGTCCGCCCGACGCGCGGCCCCCGGCAGCTCCCGATCCAGCGCCTCGTACACGGTGTCCGCCAGCACCTGATCGAGGCCCATCTCCTGCGCCATCAGCAGCGTGCGCTCGCTGATCGCCTCGATGTGGTCGACGTCGAAGAAGCCGTGCTCGAGGGCATCGAGCAGCTCGGCGAGCCGCACCGGCCGCGCCTCGCGGTGCACCGGCATCCAGCGGTCGAGCAGATCGGCGAAGCGCTCCCGCGTCTCGTAGATGAGCCCCAGCATGGTCGTCAGCACCCGCAAGTGCGCGATCTTGCTGTCGGAACGCTCGCTGAGCACCTCGGCCCGCGTCAACAGCTCCACCGGCCGGCCCAGGCGCTCGGGCAGGGCCGGCGTCGGCGGGCCCTGGCCCTCGCCGAAGAGATCCGGCGGGTAGAACTCGCCGCTCAGCGCGTCGAAGTGGGCGTCGACCTGCCCCTGCAGCAGATCGGCCGCGTACAGCGCCAGCAGCTCCGCCAGGTAGGGCGTCTGCTTCGTCTCCTCGGCCTCGCGCGTGACCTCGACCAGCATCGCCTCGGAGGCGACGGTGTCGTCCAGCTCCATCGCGGCGGTCAGCCACTCCATGCGCGCCTTGATCGCCTCGCGATCCGCCCCCAGCGCCGACAACCGCTCGAGCAGGAAGGGGAAGAGCCGCCCGTGCAGGCCCACCCACTCCCAGCGCCCGATGGACTCGGCCAGCCAGCCGTACACGCGCACGGCGTCGTCGCGCGGCGCCTCGGCCAGGGCGTTCATCAGCTGCACCAGCGCCTGGCGCCCGGCGTTGTTCTCGCCCGCGGCGTAGCAGACCTCGACCCGCACGCGCATCGCCTCGAGGCGCGGCGCCGGCTCGGGCAGGTGCGCGCCGAGCTCGACGGCGGTATCGGCGCTGCGCCGGGCCTCGGCGAAGTCGCCCATGACCTCCTTGAAGCGCGCGTGCACCGTCATCAGGCGCACGTTGATCGCCAGCAGCTCCTGATCGACGTCGGCGGTGGGGCCCGCGCCCCGCGCCCGCTCGAGCTGCGTGCTGGCCTCGGTGAGGGCGGCGTAGATGCGGTGGCGGCGGGCGCGGTCGGCGCGCCGCCCGAAGCGGCCGGCGAGGTAGCTGTAACCCCCGCTGGTCTCGAACAGCCGCTCGACCAGGGTCACCGCGGCCTCGGCGGCGGCGGCGTGCCGGCCGGCCTGGGCGAAGTGGCGCACCGCCGCCCACAGGCGCTCCTGCTCGACGCGCTGCCGATGATCACGCCGCCGGTTCTCGCTCCAGGTCTCGGTGACGTCCAGGTGCGCGCGCGGGCGATCCGCCTCGGCGTCCACCCGCGTCATCGCCCGCAGCAGCGCGCCGAGGCGCGCGTGCAGATCGCGGCGCTCGGCCTCGGGCAGCGTGGCCGCGTAATGAGCCGCCACCTGCGCCGACACGAAGGCCCAGCGCTCGGGCCGAGGCCGCACCAGCCCGGTCGCCACGAGCGCGTCGATGCGCAGGCGCGCCGCCGCGGGCGGCACCGACCACAGCTTGGCCAGCAGATCGGACTCGAAGCGCGCCCCAGCGACGGCGGCGGCCTGCAGATCCGCCAGGACGTGGGCGGGCACCGCGGGCAGCAGCCCGCGGGCCAGGCGATGCAGGCCCGCGAAGCCGGGGCGATCCGCCAGCTTGGCGTCGTCCAGGGGCCCCTTGCGCTTGAACGCGCCGCCCCCCTCGGCCAGGGCGACGAGGGCGTCGAGCACCATCGGGTTGCCGTGGGCGGCCTCGACCAGGCGCGCGAGCAGCGCCGCCGAAGGCTCGCCGTAGCGGGCGAGGCGGGCGCGGGCCTGCTCGCCCAGCTCGTCGGCGTCGCGGGGCCCAAGCACCACGACCTCGGCGCCGGGGGGCGTCCAGGCCTTCGCGATCGGCGCGTCGGCCTCGCGCAGGGGCGGCGCGCTCGCCAGCACCAACAGCAGCCGATACGGATCGTCCGCGGCCACCGCCTGCGCCAGCGTCTCGATGAGCGCGCGGGTGCCGTCGTCGGCGCGGTGCACGTCGTCGAGCACGACCAGCACCGGGTGCTCCCGCGCGATGTCGAGCAGCAGATCCGCGTAGATGCGCGCGCGCGCCGGCGTGCGGGCGCCGCCGGCGCCGACCGGCAGCGCCGCGATGCCGGTGGCCGCCTGCAGGAAGTCCGCGCCGGGCAGCAGCCAAGGCACCTCGCCCGCGTCGCCGTCGCTCTCGTCGCCCTCGTGGCTGGCCACGATGGCGCGCACGCCCTCGGCGACCCGCGCGACGAGCTCCTCGAGCACGCCGCGATCGCTCGACTGCACGCGATCCTCGTCGCCGCAGCGGGCGCTGACGACCGCCGCCCGCTCGTCGGGGCCGTCGACGGACTCGAGGAAGCGCCCGAGCACGGTCGAGCGCCCCGCGCCCACCGGCCCCACCACGTGCAGGGCCGCGCCCTCGCCGGTCCGCGCGACACCCCAGGCGGCGCGGAGGCGGGCGTGCAGTTCGTCCAGGTTCATGCTCTCGGGCTCCGGCCCACGCGCCGCGTCATCGCCCACCGACGTTCACCACGCAGCGGAAGCCGAGATCGTTGGCGAAGGCCTTCGCTTCGACCGACTCGCGCCGGGTGACCCGGTGCTCGTAGGGGGCGTCGCGCCAACCGCCCCCCATCACCACGAAGTGTCCGTCCTCGGCCGGCGTGGCGGTCCACTCGCGCACGTTGCCCGACAGGTTCGAGGCGCCGAAGGGGCTGGCGTTGCGGTCGGCGAAGGCGTCCACCGGCCCGGCGTACTTGTGCCCGTCGGCGCGCTCCGGGTAGCCCCCCCGCACGCCGGCGCGGCCGATGTTGGCCTTGTGCTTGTCGCCGACGACGATGCTGTCGTTGCCCCAGGGATAGGCGCGGCCGTCGGCGCCGCCCGCCGCGAACAGCCACTCGTCGGCCGTGGGCAGGCGACCGCCGCGCCAGGCGCAGAAGAAGGCGGCCATCTCGTGGGTGACGCCGGTGGCGGGCTGCGTCTGGAGATCCCAGGTCAGGTGCAGCGGAAAGCACGCTTCGCCGGCGTCGCGGCACTTCAGGTAGGCGCCCTGCGACACCTCGAGGGCGTCGATGAAGAAGGGCCGCACCGTGACCGGCGGGGCCTCGCGCTCCTTCTCGAGGATCTCCGCGCAGTCGTTCATCGAGCGCACCCCCAGCACGTCCTTCTTGCACTGGGCCTCGAGCAGCGCGAACGCGTCGGCGGACAGATGGGGGCGCAGCACGCCGCCAGGCACCGCCACCATGCCCTCGGGCGGGGCGCCCGCGGGGCCGGGCGGGCCGACCACGATCGGGGCGAACGGGGTCGTGGCGTCGGGCGCGCGGGGGGCCGCGTCGGGCGGCGGCGGCGCCGCGTCGGGCGGGGGCGGCGCTGCG